>CAYXZX010000027.1:0-22000 GCA_964469455.1 uncultured Rhodocyclaceae bacterium
GCATCAATTCGAGCGGTCTGGTCGGCCTGGACATCACACAGGAATTCAGCATCCCGGGCGCGGTCAATGCGGCCCTGGCCAACTCGCCGACGGTCAGCAAGCGCTCGACCAAGACGCAGGTCTCGGTTCAATCGGGTGAAACCATGGTGCTGGGCGGCCTGATTTCCGAAAAGGCCATTGATGGTTCCGGCGGCCTGCCGATACTCTCCTCCATTCCGGTTCTCGGCGGCCTCTTCGGGACGACTGATCGAACCAGGACCAAGACCGAACTGATCGTTCTCATCACACCGCGCGTCGCGCAGAATGTCGGCCAGGCGAAGGCGCTGTCCGAGGAATTGCAGCGCAAGATGGGCGAGACAAAAGAGTTGCTCGACTGCGGCACCAGCGGTACTTTGGGGCTCATGACCTCCCGGGGCGGCCTATGGTGCCTGCAAGCCCGCCGCTTCGACGGCGCCATCGACAAGATGATGCGTGAGGGCGAGGGCGGCACGCCGATTTACCTGAAGGACGAAGCCAAGCGTGCCAAGGAGGAGGCGGAACGTTCGGTCAATGAGGCCAGGCGTGTTTACGATGACGCGCAAAAACGGTTGCGCGAAGCATCCGAGCGGGTGCAGGATACCCAGCGAAGCCCGGCTCCAGCACCATCGGCCAAGCCGGCGAACTAGGCTCGCCGGCGGTTGCCGATAGCCTGGCTGAGGGTCGTTGGCGTCAGTTGGCGACGGGCAACGTGAAACTCGCCTTCGTCCTGTTCAAGTACTTCCCTTTCGGCGGACTGCAGCGGAACTTCATGCAGATCGCCGAAACCTGCCGCGAACGGGGACACGAAATCCGCGTTTACACGCTCTCGTGGCAGGGCGACGCGCCACCAGACTTCGAGATCGTCATCGCGCCGGTGAAGGCGATGGCCAATCACAAGCGCTACGAAAGCTTCGTGGACTGGATGCGGGATGATCTCGCGCGCCGGCCGGTCGATCGTGTCGTCGGCTTCAATAAGCTGCCCGGGCTCGACGTGTATTACTGCGCCGATCCTTGTTACGAGGACAAGGCGCGCACACAGCGCAATCCGCTGTACCGCCTCACGCCGCGCTACCGGCACTTTGCGGCATTCGAACGCTCCGTCTTCGGGAAAGACAACCATGCGACCATCCTGATGCTGTCGCCCGCCCAGCAAGCGCTGTTCGTCAGGCATTACGGGACGCCGGCCGGCCGCTTTCGCCTGCTGCCACCGGGAATATCCCAGGATCGTCGCGCGCCCGGCAATGCCGCTGAGATTCGCGCCGAGTTCCGCGCCGAGTTCAGCCTGAGCGACGACGACCTGCTACTGGTTCAGATCGGCTCCGGCTTCAAGACCAAGGGACTGGATCGCAGCCTGCGCGCGCTGGCCGGCCTGCCGGTGGAGTTGAAGCGGCGCGTGCGCCTGATCGCCATCGGCCAGGACGAGCCACGCCCGTTCGAGCGGCAGATTCGGGCGCTGGGCCTCGGCCGGCAGGTCACCATCTTCAAGGGCCGCGACGACATTCCCCGCTTCCTGCTCGGCGCCGACCTGTTGATTCACCCTGCCTACAATGAAAACACCGGCAACGTCCTGCTCGAGGCGGTGGTTGCCGGATTGCCGGTGCTGACGACGGCGGCCTGCGGCTACGCGCACTACATCGAGGACGCCGATGCCGGACGCGTGGTGCCCTTGCCATTCGAGCAGAGCACGCTCGACCGGACCCTCGCCGCGATGCTTGCCGACGATGCGGCGCGCCGCCGGTGGGCGAGCAATGGCCTGGATTTCGCCGACCGGGCCGACCTCTACAGCCGTCCGCAACGGGCCGCCGACATCATCCTCGGGGATCTCCCATGACGGCAGTCCTGCGCCTCGACGAGCCTTTCCGTTCGCTGTGGACCGGACGCGATCCCTTCGCGGCCGCCGAGGCCCTCCAAGGCAAGGTCGTGCGCGCCATGGACGGCCGCCGGACTTTCCGTACCGACGTCGACGGGCAGGGTTATTTCGTCAAGATCCACCGGGGCGTCGGATGGGGCGAAATATTCAAGAACCTGATTTCGGGACGCCTGCCGATCCTCGGTGCGGCCAACGAATGGCACGCGACCCGGCGCCTCGCCGAACTCGGCGTGGATAGCCTGCGCGCCGTGGCATTCGGCGAACGTGGCGGCAACCCGGCCCGCCGCCATTCCTTCATCATCACCGAGGAACTGGCGCCGATCATCAGCCTGGAAAACTACACGCGGCACTGGCCGCAGCAGCCGCCCGAGCCAGCGCTCAAGCGGGCGCTGATCGAGCGCGTGGCGACCATGGCACGGCGCATGCACGAGGGCGGCGTCAATCATCGCGACCTCTACATCTGCCATTTCCTTCTGCACCTCGATCCGCCGCCGGCGCCGACCGCGCTGCGCCTTTCGCTCGTCGACCTGCACCGGGCGCAAATCCGCGCGCGCACGCCGCGCCGCTGGCGCGACAAGGATCTCGCCGCGCTGCATTTCTCGTCGCTCGCCATCGGCCTCACCGACCGGGACCGGCTGCGTTTCCTGCGCACCTACTTCGCCCGGCCCTTGCGCGAGACGCTGCGCACCGAAGGCCGGCTGCTCGCCCACCTGGCGCGCGAGGCCGTGCGGCTGCAGGAGCGCTTCGACCGCAAGTTCGCGAAAAAATGGTGAGCATGCCGCCGGTCGATGCCGGTCAGCTGCGCCGCGCCGGCCGCACGGTGCCGACACCTTTCGCCATCGACCTCGATGGCAACCAGCGGCTGATCATGCGGCGAACGCTGCGCGTCCTGCCGGGCCGGCGCATCGCCGGCCTTGCCGAACTCGACGGCGCGCCGGTATTCGCCAAACTGTTCATCGCCGCCGACGGCGCGGAGCGCCACTGTCAGCGCGAGCACCATGGAAAGTCAGCCATGGCGGCACGCCGGATTGCCACGCCACCGGTAATCGCTGCCGGTCCGCTTACCGCCGGCGGCCATTATCTGATCACCGAGTATCTTCCCGCTGCGCGCGCGCTCGCAGCAACCGAACGGCCGGAGCATCTCGAGGCGGCCTTCGAGGTGCTTGGCCGCATGCACGCCGTTGGCCTGGTTCACGACGACGCCCACCTCGGCAACTTCCTGCTCGACGACGCGACTGTCCAGGTCATCGATGGCGATGCCGTGCGCGATGCCGCCTCGGACGACGAACTGCGACAGAACCTCGCGCTGCTGCTGGCGCAACTGCCCGCCGATGCCGAAGCCGCGCTGCACGACCGCCTGCTGGCGTCCTATCGTGCCGGCAACTCCCGGCTCGCAATTGACGACGGTCAACTGACACGACAGGTCAACGACGCGCGAGAACGCAGGCTGGCCGACTACCTGAGCAAGTGCGTGCGCGATTGCAGCCGCATCCAGGTCGATCGCAACAGGGGCGCTTTCGTCGCCATGGCGCGCAACGAGGCGGACTTTCTCGGTCCCATCGTCGCCGACCCCGACCGCTGGCTGGCCTCGGGATTTCCGTTGAAACAGGGCAACACGGCGACGCTGGCGCTGATCGAGCATGAAGGTCGCAAACTGGTCATCAAGCGCTACAACATCAAGGGGCTCGCGCACGCGCTGTCGCGCTGCTGGCGCCCGAGCCGCGCGTGGCACGCCTGGCTGGAGGGCCATCGACTGCGCTTCCTCGGCATCGCCACGCCGCGCCCGCTGGCGCTGATCGAGCGGCGGTTCGGCCCGCTGCGCGGGCGGGCCTGGCTGATCGTCGAACATTGTGCCGGCAGCAGCCTGGCGGAACGCCCGCCCACCGCCACGCACCTGAAGCCCGTCGTCGATCTTTTCGCCCGGCTTTCGGCGGCGCGCGTCAGCCACGGCGACATGAAGGCGACCAACCTGCTCTGGGACGGCGAACGGATTTGCCTTATCGACCTCGACGCCACGCGCCAGCACCGTAGCATGGCCAGCTATCGCCGCGCCCGGCGCAAGGACAGGGTGCGCTTCCTGCGCAACTGGCCTGCCGATCCCGATCTGACGCGCGCCTTGTCGGCGGCGCTACGCGACGACTGACTTTCAGTCCGCCGCCGGCGCTCCTGGCTCGCGGAACTGCATGGCGTGCAGGCGGGCGTAATGACCGTTCAGGGCAAGTAGCTCGGCATGGCTGCCACGCTCGACGATCCGCCCTTGATCCAGCACCATGATGACGTCGGCGCGTTCGATGGTCGATAGCCGGTGGGCGATCACCAGCGTGGTGCGGCCGCGCATGACGTGGTCGAGCGCCGCCTGGATGTGGCGCTCGGACTCGGTGTCGAGCGCCGAGGTCGCCTCGTCCAGAATCAGGACCGGCGCGTCCTTGAGCAGCGCGCGGGCAATGGCCAGCCGCTGCCGCTGGCCGCCCGAGAGCAGCACGCCGTTCTCGCCGACCAGGGTGTCGAAGCGCTGCGGCAGGCGCTCGATGAATTCCAGGGCGCAGGCCGCTTCCGCCGCCCGTTCGATGTCGGCACGCGGCGCGCCCGCCAGTTCGCCGTAGGCGATATTGTTGGCCACGCTGTCGTTGAACAGCGTCACCTGTTGCGTGACCATGGCCAGATGATGGCGCAGGTTGCGCAGCACGAAATCCTCGACATCAACGCCATCGATGAGGATATGGCCTTCGGCGTGGTTGTAGTAGCGCGGGATGAGGTTCATCAGCGTGCTCTTGCCGCTGCCGGAACGGCCGACCAGCGCCACCATCTGGCCCGGCTCGACGGTGAAGCTGATGCGATCCAGCACGCGCGCCGTCGTGCCGGGATAGGTGAAGGACAGGTCTCGCACCTCGATCCGTCCCGCCACGCGCTCGCGCGTCACCGTGCCCCGATCGGCCTCGGGCGCTTCGTCGAGTTGCTGGAAGATGCTGTCGGCGGCCGCCACGCCGCGCTGGATGGTCGAACTCACCTCCGAAAGCTGGCGGATCGGCTTCGGCAGGAGTCCGGCGGCGGTGATATAGGCGACCAGTTCGCCCGGCGTGGCGTCCCCCCGGAACCAGAGCACCAGGAAGAACATGACCGCCATGGTCGTGTAGACCAGCCATTGCAGCGCCGGCGTGTAGATGTTGCCGGTGCGGATCATGCGCAACTGGCGCGCCATGTTGTTGTGGCTGGCGGCGGTGAAGCGGGCCTGTTCGTAAGCCTCCCCGCCGAATCCGCGCACGACGCGATGGCCCTGGATGGTCTCGGAGGCGACATGGGTAACGTCGCCCATCGCCACCTGGATCTTGCGTGCCTGGCGACGGAACTTGCGGCTGGCGCTGCCCACCAGCAGCGCGATCACCGGCAGCACGGCGACCATCACCAGCGTCAGGCGCCAGTTGGCCCACAACAAGTAGGCGAAGAGAAAGGCCACCGTCAGGCCCTCGCGAATTACCACCTTGATCGCCTCGGTTGCCGCCCCGGTGACCATGGTCACGTCGAACGTGACGCGCGAGATCAGATGGCCAGAATTGTTGTTGTCGAAATAGCGCTCGGGCAGGGTCAGAAAGCTGTCGAACAGGCCGACGCGCAAGTCGTGCACCACGCCCATCGATACCCGGGCAAGGAAGTAATTGCCAAGATAGAAACCGATGCCTTGCCAGGTGGCGATCAGGATGATCGTCAGCGGCACGCCGTGCATCAGGTGAATGCCCTGTTCGAACGGCCAGACCTTCAACACCGCGGCGCCCGGATCGACCAGTCCGTCGACGAAGTACTTCAAGGTCATTGCCAGCGCCGGCTGGGCCGCCGCGAACATGATGTAGCCGAGCAGGCTGATGGCGAACAGGCCGATATACGGCTTGACGTAGCCGAGCAGGCGCAGATACACCACCACGCTCGAACGGACGTCGGAATCGGCTTGCGGCATCGGGAATCGTCGGGTCGGATCTCTTACCGGCGCAAGTATGCCCGAAAACCCGTTGAATGCCGCTAGTAGCCCCGACGTATAGCGACCAGGCTCAAGTTCCCGGCCTGGAACCCGCCTGCCCGAGCACCCGCTTGCCGCCGCCGGCAAAGCGCGAGCAATCGGCGATGGCATCGATCAGGATCTGCCGGTTCCGGTCGAGCACACCAGCCTCCTCGGCGGACTCGAAAGGAACATCCGCGAGGGTCGTGGGGCGCCAATGGTCGGTGCCGCGATTAGTATAGGCGATCCGGTATTTCATGTCGGCCGACATGACGGCGATGCTGTGCCAGTCGCTGCTCACCGCGAACGGCCTCGGCGATTCGTCCAGCAGGTTGCGGCCCAGCGAGTAGCCTCCCGCCTCCTTGGGCGCGCCTAGGGCCTGCAACAAGGTGGTGCCGATATCGACGTGGCTGGTCAGCGTCTCGACGACGCGGTGCGGCACACCCGGCAGCCAGGTGACCAATGGCGTGTGGATCTGTTCCTCGACGAAACTCGAGTTGTGGCCCCAGGCGCCCTTTTCCATGAACTCCTCGCCGTGGTCACCAGTAATGATCACGATGGTGTTGTCGAGCAAGCCCTGCCGTTCGATCTCGTCGAGAACGCGGCCAATCTGCTGATCGATCCAATGCGCTGCATTGGTGTAACGATTCAGGAGCATTCCTATCTTTGGCGCAAGGTCGCGCCGGCTCATGTTGGCGTAATCGACCTCTTCGAGATAAGGGCGGGCGATGGCCGCGGACTCGGGGAAGTCATAGCGGGCATGGGTCGCTTCCATGAAGAAGAAGCTCATGAAGGGGCGTTGCCGGTCGCGTCCGCGCAGAAACTCGATCAGCGCCGCAGCGTTGGCCGAATCCCGCTCCGCCGGCGCCAGCGCTCCGCCGGCTTCGTGCAGTTCGCTGGCCGGGACTTTCGCAAACAGCGTCTTGTCGAATTCCGGATAGGAAAACCGCGCACTGGTTCGCAAGTCGAACTGGTAACCAAGCTGCTGGAAGCGATCCATCAGCAGCGGGCTGCGCTGGGCCTGCAGGAAGCTCTGCCAATAGGAGCCGTAGAGGCCGTAGAACAATCCGAACAGGCCTTCGCGCGTGCCATTGCCGCTGGAGTAATGTCGCGTGAAATGCTGTCCGCGCTTGGCGAAGCGCGACACGTTCGGCATGATGGGCTCGGTGAGACGGTCCCAACGCAGCGACTCGACCGCGAAGATCACGACGTTGGGCAGCTTGTCCACAGGGGAAAACGCGACTTCCGCCAATGGATAGCGCAAGCGACCTCCCGCAATCGCCGGCGCCGGGCTTTCGGAGCGGGGAGCCGGCCGCAAGCCAAGTTTTGCCGCCACGGTCCGGAACCTGGTGCGGCCGTAATACGGATAGGTACGCGCCGCATCGAGAATCTGGCCGTCGTTTCTCACGTCGGCGATGGCGTACGCAACGCGCTCGCCGGCCATCGCGGCCAGCAGGATGGCCAGCGCGTGGCGCCACCTGACGGGGATGGTCGTCATGCCCGCCATCCATTGGCTCAAGGGCCAGGACAGTACTTGAACGAGCAGATGGCCCGCGGCGATCGTCGCCACCGAGCGGTACGTGCCGCCATCTCCGCCCAGGGACTCGATGCCTCCCGGGGTAGCCAGCAGGTTCAGGACAAAGCCATTGAAATGGAAACGGTAGAGATCGAAGATGGCGCTGTCGGCGCGAATGAATACGACGCACGAAGCCGTTGCCAGCGCCGCAACGTTTGCCACCAGCCACGCGGGCCGCTGCTTCCACAGGCAAAGCAGCCACACCAGCAGGGCTGCCGGCGCGAGATATAGCGCGCTGTAGGTCAGCCAGACGACTGCATGGAAGGCTGTCGCGCCATTCGGGACGAATTCCGGCTGGCCGTCGCGCAGGTACGCTGACGTCACCCACAGCATGTGCACCCAGGACAGGGCGGCAAACCATCCTGAGTTGCGCGGCAGGTTCGCTGTCCACCGCATCCGATCAGCCAGCGTCTTCATCGGTCGGCAGCAACGGCGCCCGTGGAGTTCTCCAGCAGGCTCGCCGTGGCCACCTGGAGGAACGCCTCGAGCCGCTTCCTGAGCGTGGCTGCATCAGGCCCGCCGGGCGTCTCGGTCGCGGCCGGGGCATCCCCGAAACGATAGGTATAAAGCCTTGGCGTCATGGTCCTGGATTCGACCAGCACTTGATCATCGGCAACGATGGCAACCAGTTGCCCCCCCCCGGAGGGCTTGATCACGCCGATGCCCTTGTCGTCTGCCGGAAGATTGAGCAGGTCGCGCCCCCAGCACTGGTGGCGAAGTTTGCCGCCAAGCCGGCCCATGATGGTCGGCACGATGTCGACCTGCGTCCCCACCGTGTCGCTGACACGACCGAACTTTTCCTGCACACCGGGGCCGATCAGCAGTAGCGGCACATGAAAGCGCGCGAGATTCATTTCGGTCAGTTGCGAAGTGTCGGCAAAGCCGTGGTCGCCGACGATGACGAAGAGAGTCTGCTTGAAAAACGGCTCGCGGCGGATTCGGTCGAAGAAGCGGCCGAGCGCCCAGTCGGAATAGCGCATCGCCGTCAGGTGCTGATCGAGTGCGCCATGGCCTGTCACCGGCTCCACTGGCAGCGTCGCCGGCAAGGGATAAGGCGTGTGGTTGGACAGCGTTTGCAGCAATGCGTAGAAAGGCGGCCCGGCCGACCTGCGCGCCAGTTCCTCAACGGCGCGATCGAACATGTCCTGGTCGGAGACGCCCCAGGTCGGATCGAAGACGACCGGATTCTTGAAATCGAAGCGGCCGACGAAGTTGCTCATGCCCTGGCGGCCGAAAAAACCCGACTGGTTGTCCCAGGCGAAGTCGCCGTTATAGACGTACAGGTTGTCGTAACTCCTGGCATTGAGCAGTTGCGGCAGGCCGGAAAAATCGTGGCTGCCTTCCGGCGCCTGCATCAGGTATTCGAACCCGGGCAGATTCGGGAAACAACCCATGCTGGCGAACATGCCCTGATGAGTATGGGTGCCGTTGGAGAAAAATCGACTGAACAGCAACCCTTCACCGGCAAGGCGGTCGAAATTCGGCGTGATCCCGGGTATTCCGCCCAGCGCGCCCACCGAATGCGCGGCGAAGCTCTCCATCATGATCAGGACCACATTGCGAATCGGCAGGGTCTTGCCGGCAGGCGGAAGGTAGTCTCGGCGCACAGCCGCGCTTTCGGCATCGACCAGGCGATCGTCCGGCGTCAGCAGCATCCCGCGTACGGCGGCAAGCGCATCGGCACGCCCCATTGTCGCCCGCCAGGCGTTGTCGCGATGATCCGACCACTGGCTGCTCGCTGCCGCCGCAAGCGACAAGGTCGCGTTCAAGCCCAGTTGGTTGGCAAATACCGATGTCGTCGTGAATGCATCGCCCCAGCGCAACGGCGCACCCTGCCGCAGGGTGCCCCGAATCGCGAGAAAGGCCAGCGGCAGGCAAAATGCCAGCGCCACGAGCCGCCTGCGCCACCCCGTCACGGCTGCCCCGGCGATGCCGCGCGTCGCGATATCGATGCGCTGGAACAGCCAGAACATCGAGGCGGTGGCCAGTGCCCAGACCAGCAGATGACGGATCACGGGGAAGCCATACCAGATCATGCTCAACACCGTGCGGGGATCTTCCTTCAGATACTGGAACACCAGGCCATTGAGTCGCTGATTGAACTCGCGATAGAAATCGAGTTCGACAATGCCGAGCAGAAGGGTGACGCCGGCAAAAAGCGTCAGCCAGCCAAGCATCATGGCCCGGCCGTTCATGGCCCGCCGATGAATCAGGGCGAGCAGCAATGGCAGGCAGCCGAGCGCGGCGAGGCGGAGATCGAAGCGCAGGCCATTGACGAATGCCTCGCCGATGGCGCCGACCGGCACCTTGGCGAGTTGCTCGCTGTTATAGGCCAGCAGCCCGACGCGCAGCAGTGTCAGCATCGTCAGCAGGGCCAGCATGGAGAGGAAAGCGAACGCGAGATGATCGCGCGTGCGAATCAGGTGGTCTTGCTTGGTTGCGTACACGAATGGGATGCCAGGGCGGTCTGGTCGACGCAAAAGTTAACGGGCGCGAATTTACGGCGCATATCTTAACGCCGACTTAATCCTCTCGACGCCACGGACGAGCCGATGGCCCGGCAGCCGGCGTCGCGCGCAATTAAGCCTTGTTTAATCCTCCCGCTCTAAGCTCGCCGCCATGTCATCGTTGGGTTTATTGGAGCGGATTCGATCATGCCTGGTGCCATGCGGGATTCGGTCGGCTTGAGGACGGAGACGCTCGCCGTCAGGCATATCGTGACGGGTTCACGCCGTCGCGACGATGTCGAGGCGTTCATCCGCGCGACGTTCAAGTCGCGCTACGACGCCGACGTGGCCTGTTTCGCTCCCAATCTGATGGTGCTGGAGTCCGGCGACTGCATTGTCGCGGCTGCCGGTTGGCGCTGCGCCGCCGACGAGCCGCTTTTCCTCGAAAGTTATCTCGATGTCCCGGTGGAAACGGCGGTCGCCCGGCTGGCGGGACATCCGGTGGTCCGTTCGCGCATTGTCGAGGTCGGCAACCTGGCCGCGGCTCGCTCTGGCGGCAGCATCGATGTGATCATGACCCTGGCCCGCCATCTGGATCGCCTGGGGTTCGAATGGGTGGTGTTCACCGCCACGCGCGAACTGCTCGGCATTTTTCGCAAGCTCGGGCTGGCGCCGCTGGCGCTCGCCCCGGCCGACCCCGAGCGCCTGGGGGTACGGGCCGGCGCCTGGGGTCGCTACTACGACAGCGCGCCCGTGGTCGTTGCCGGCCGCATCCGTCTGGCACTGGACAAGGCGGCGCACCACCATGACTGACTTTCGCTGGCGGCACGCATTGTCGGGGCGAGACGGCAGCAGCCCCCTGCTGGTTGGCGCCGGCAGGACCTGGTCGGTCGGCGAAGCACTCGCCGAGTTGGGCGCCCTGAGGGAGCGCCTAGCCCCCAGCCGCGTGCTGGGCGTCCTTGCCGACAATGGCCCTGCCTGGGCGATGGCCGACCTCGCGGCCCACGATGCGGGCATCACGCACTTGCCGCTGCCCGGATTCTTCAGCCCGGCGCAGCTGCGCCATGCCATCGAGCAGACGGCGGCCGACACCCTGCTCACGGACCGGCCCGAGTGCATCGGAGCGCTCGACCTGCAGTTCGCCATCGTCGGTTCATGGCAGGGGTTGACATGGATGCGCCGCGTCGTACCCTCGGCCGAGTTGCCGGCCGGCACGACCAAGATATCCTTCACCTCGGGCAGCACCGGCACGCCGAAGGGCGTCTGCCTGAGCGCAGATGGCCTGCGGGCGACGGCCGAGGCGGTGTACAGGCGGCTGGACGATCTGCCGCTTGAGCGCCACCTCGCGGTATTGCCGCTTTCGCTTCTGCTCGAGAACGTGGCCGGTCTCTACGCGCCGCTGTTGCGCGGCATGCCGATCCATCTGCCGCCGCTCGCCGATCTTGGCTGGCGCGGCATGGCCGGCTTTGACCCGGTCGCGCTCGACGCCGCCGTTCGCGCCAGCGCCGCCAGCAGCGTCATCCTGGTGCCGGAATTGCTGAAGGCCTGGACAATGCTGCTTCAAAATGCGGGTCGCCAAGCCCAAGACGGGCTTCGCTTTGCCGCGGTGGGCGGCGGGCGCGTCGACCCCGACCTCTTGCGACAGGCGCGTGAACGGGGCATTCCTGCCTATCAGGGATATGGACTGACCGAATGCGGCTCGGTGGTGACCTTGAACCGGCCGGCGGACGACGGTGGTGGCGCCGATGTCGGCCGGCCACTGGCCCACGCGAGCATTCGCATCGAGGGTGGCGAGGTGATGGTCGGCACCCCTGCCTTTCTGGGCTACATCGGCGGCGCCAGCAATACCGACGCCGATTTCGCCACCGGCGATCTCGGCAAGTTCGACGAGCGAGGTCACCTCCACTTGATGGGTCGGCGCAAGAACCTGCTGATCACGTCCTACGGCCGCAATATTTCGCCAGAGTGGATCGAGGCGGCGCTGCTGGCGCAAGCGGCCTTTCGTCAGGCCATCGTCGTCGGCGATGCCCGGCCGGCGCTTGCAGCGCTCATCGTTCCGTCGCCGGGCGCGTGCGAGGCCGATATCGAAGCGGCGCTCCAGGCCGCCAATCAGGCTCTGCCGGATTACGCGCGCGTGGCGCACCGGCTGATCGTCGAACCCTTTACTCCCGAGAACGGCCTGGCCACCGGCAACGGACGTCCGGTGCGGGCCGCCATCATCGACCATCACGCCGCGCAAGTCGCGGCTCTATACGCCCAAGAGGAGCCCCGAGATGTCGTTCTATGAGCAACTCCAGGTGGCCACCGCCGAGTCGCGCGCACAGCTGGTCTCGGCGCCGATCATCGTGGCCTGCCTTCAAGGCCGCGTGAGCCGCGACAGTTATCTGGCCTTCCTCGGTCAGGCATATCACCATGTCCGCCACACCACGCCGCTATTGATGAACCTGGGCGCCCGTCTTCCGGAGCGACTGGCCTGGGCGCGCAAGGCCGTCGCCGAGTACATCGCGGAGGAAATCGGCCACGAGGAGTGGATTCTCGACGACATCGTCGCCGCCGGCGGCGACGCAGAAGCGGTGCGCGCCAGTCGGCCCGACCTGTCCGCCGAGGTCATGGTCGCTTATGCCTACGACCTGATCAACCGGGGCAACCCGGCCGGATTTTTCGGCATGGTGTTCGTGCTGGAGGGCACCAGCGTCGCGTTGGCGCTAACGGCCGCCGACCACATCCAGGAGACCCTCGGTCTCCCGGACAAGGCGTTTTCCTATCTTCGTTCGCATGGCACGCTGGATCGGGAGCACACCCAGCACCTGGCCCGGCTGCTCGAACGCATGACGTCCGAAGACCAAGGCGACGTGCTGCATGCGGCCCGGGTCTTCTTCAAACTATACGGCGACGTTTTCCGCGCGCTACCGACCTAGGGAGATCCAGCATGCAACTACAACATGCCCGCATATTGCTCACCGGCGCCACCGGTGGTCTCGGCCAGGCGTTGGCCCGCGAGCTGTCGGCGGCCGGGGCGGCACTCCTGCTTTCCGGTCGCGACGCCGTCCGGTTGGGGGAGATCGAGGTGGCGCCCGGGACGGACTACACCACCCTTCAGGCCGACCTGGCCACGGGCGAAGGCATTGCCGCCGCCGCCGCCGCAGCCAGGCATTTCCGGGTCAACGTGCTCATCAACAACGCGGGCATCGGCTGTTTCGGACTGCTGGAACAGCAGGGCTGGCCAACCGTCGAACAAGTGCTGGCGACCAACCTGGAATCTCCCATCCGACTCACGCACGCCTTGCTGCCCTGGCTGCGTGCGCAACCCGAAGCGGCGATCGTCAACATCGGCTCGACCTTCGGCAGCATTCCGTTTGCCGGCTTCGCGGCCTATTCGGCGGCCAAGGCCGGACTGCGCGCCTTTTCGCAGGCGCTAAGACGGGAACTCGCCGATTCGCTTATCCGGGTGGTGCATGTGGCGCCGCGCGCGATCGATACGCCGCTGAATGCGCCCGCGGTCAACGCGCTCAACCGGCAACTGAAGAATCACAGCGATTCTCCCGACGCGGTCGCCGCCCAGATCGTCGAGATCCTGCGCAACGGCCGCCTTGAGGCCCATATCGGCTTTCCCGAGCGGCTGTTCGCCTGGCTCAACGGAGTAGCGCCGGGGCTGATCGACCGGGGGCTGGTCGGCAAGCTCGCCGCCATCAAGCTGCACGCCTCATCCCAATAACCTCGCCAAAGGAAATGCCATGACCTTACGTTCGCTCCTGATCACCCTTCTTGCCGGAATCGTTTCGGTGGCACACGCCGCTGCCGGCGATGATCTGGTCCGCCCGATCCAGGACCAGTGGGCGGAGATCAAGTATCGCCAGGCCGAGAAGCAGCAGGCCGATCTCTATCGCGAGCTTGCGGTCAAGGCCCACAAGCTCGCCGAAGCCAACCCGAACATGGCAGAGCCCCTGATCTGGGAAGGTATCGTCATTTCCAGCGAGGCGGGCGTGCGTGGCGCGCTCGGCGGAGCGCTTGGCCTGGCCAAGGAAGCCAGGCGCCTGCTCGAGGATAGCCTGAAGCTTGACGAGAAGGCTCTGAATGGCTCGGCCTACACCAGCCTTGCGACGCTCTACGCCAAGGTGCCTGGTTGGCCGATCGGCTTTGGCGACAAGAAGCGCGCCGAGGAGCTCTTCAAGAAGTCCCTCGCCTTGAATCCGGCCGGTATTGACCCGAACTTCTTTTACGGTGAGTATCTGGCGGATCAGGACCGCATCGCCGAGGCGCGCGGTTATCTGGAAAAAGCGCTCAAGGCACCCGACCGGCCCGGGCGCGAACTGGCCGACCAGGGCCGCCGACAGGAGATTCAGGCGCTGCTGAACAAGATCGGGAAGGATGCAAGGTAATTGAGGATACTGGTCGTCGAGGATGATCCGCTGCTGGGCGACGGCATACGGGCCGGACTCGCGCTCGCCGCCTATGCCGTGGATTGGGCGCGCGACGGCGACGAGGCGCTCCGCGCCCTGAGCGACCACGATTACGACGCCTGCGTCCTCGACCTCGGCCTGCCCCGTCGCGACGGGCTCTCCGTGCTGCGCGAACTGCGTCAGCGCGGCAGTCGATTGCCTGTCATCATCCTGACGGCCCGCGATACCAGCGATGACAAGATCATCGGCCTCGACAGCGGCGCCGACGACTACCTGACCAAGCCTTTCGATCTTCCCGAATTGCAGGCGCGCCTGCGCGCCCTGCTCCGCCGCGCCGGCGGCGCCGCCCGTCCGGTGCTGGAACACGCTGGCATCACCCTCGACCCGGTGGCCAAGCGCGTGACGCGCCATGGCGAGGAAGTGTCGTTGTCGGCGCGGGAATATGCGCTGTTGCTCGACCTGCTGAACCACCCGGATCACGTCCGCACCCGCGCCCAGCTCGAAGAGAGCCTCTACGCTTGGGGCGAGGAAACCGGCAGCAACATCGTCGAGGTCTACATCCATCATCTGCGCAAGAAGCTCGGCGCCGACTGCATCAAAACAGTGCGCGGCCTGGGTTATCAGCTGGGCGGCGGCCCGGGATGACGGGGCTGACGAAGCCGAATCGCGCGCACTCGCTGCGCTGGCGTCTCCTGATTGCCGTTTGCACCGTCGTGCTGCTGATCTGGGGCCTTACCGGTTTCCTGACTCACAACAAGGCGCTGCATGAAGCCGAGGAACTGATGGATGGCAATCTGGCCCAGCGTGCCCACCTGCTCCTCGCCCTGCTGCATGACAATGAGAGCGGCCTGGATGGCCTTGGTCGTCGCCTTGTCGCCGGCCATGCTGCGCGCACGAGCATCTATGAGCCGCCGCTCGAATTCCAGTTCGGCCGCGCCGATGGCACCGTCCTGCTCCGATCGGATAACGCGCCCGACCTGCCGATCACCGGCACCCCCGGGTACAGCGACATTCTGCTGAGAAAGAAATCCTGGCGCATCCTCAACATGATGTCACCGGACGGCCGGTACCGCGTGCAGGTAGCGCAGTCAATCGATGTACGCGATCAAGCCGCGCTCGAGGTGGCGAGCCAGGCGATGCTGCCCGTCGCGCTGATCCTGCCCGTGCTCATGGTCCTGCTGTATCTTTCCATCCGCCGCGGACTGCGTCCGCTCGATCAGTTGGCAACGGACGTCGCCGCGCGCGGATCGGACAATCTTGCGCCTCTGCCCAACGGCTGGGCGCCCACGGAAGTTCGTCCCCTGGTGGCGGCACTGAATCGCCTGTTCTATCGCGTCGGCATGGCGCTGGAATATGAGCGCCGTTTCACCGCCGACGCCGCGCATGAACTCAGAACACCGCTTGCGGCCATCAAGGTTCACGCGCAGGTCGCCCGGCTCAGCGCCGAGCCGCAGATTCGCGAGCAAGCCTTGGGCCAGATCGAAGCGGGTCTGGAACGGGCGACGCATCTGGTCGAACAACTTCTGCGCCTCGCCAGGCTCGATCCCCTGTCCAACCTGCCATCGCCACGGCACCTCGACCTTGGCGAAGTCGTCCGCGAGGTGGTCGCCGGCATTGGCGCCAACGATCGCGCAGCGCACAAGATTAACGTCGTACTTCCGAACCGCGCCCTTCCGGCCCACGGTGACGCCGCGTTGCTCGGCATCGCCATTCGCAATCTGGTCGACAATGCGATTCGCTATACACCTCCGGGCAGCATGATCACTGTCGGCGCGGCATGCGGCACCGACGGCGTCTCGCTATGGGTATCCGACAACGGCCCCGGCGTTTCGCCAGTCGACCTGCCTCGCTTGGGCGAACGCTTTTTCCGCGGTCGCGACGCCAACACGGAAGGTAGTGGCCTTGGACTCGCCATCGTCACGAGAATAGCGAACCTGCATGGGGGGCACCTGAGCTGTGACAACCGGACATCCGGCGGCTTTATCGCCCGCATGGTCCTGGCGGAGCCACCCAAGACCAAGCTGCCAGCAGCGATCTCCGATAACGCCGCCGGCATTGCCCCCACGAAATGACCGACACCAACGATGTGTCACTCGGTCAAACGGCCATTCATTCGGCACGGGACCAGGAAAGACTTTCCAGGTCCGGTGCCTGGATCGCTGGAACGCTGGGCAAACGAATTATCGTGACCGCCTCTCCGCTGCCATTTTGGAAGCGCCTTGCCGCTTGCAGGCCTCGACCGGCGAGCCAAGCATCGACCCATTGGACCCGGCGCGAGTCCGACAGGACCAACGTCGAAAACCGGCCTACGGCCACAAGATGCTCTAGTTGCCCTCGATCGACGACCTGCTCCTTGCGGCTGGCGAATCCCCAGCCAGCGTAATACGCCACCCTCGGGTCATCGACATACACGGTGACGGGATCTGGTTCACTGGCGGCGAGCCACGCGCCGGCCGCCGACAGATACTCACGGCTCGGCCCCAGGGAAACCACGTTGGCGATCATGGTGGCCACCGCCGCGACTACGACAGCCGGCCGCCATCGCGGCAGACGACGCCACAGGAAGACCAGACCGGCCGCGACAGCCGGCACGGCCAGGAGGGTCAGCATGCTGACGTGGCGGCCCGAAAGGAAAAGCAGATCCGAGGCGAACAGCATGAGCGCCACCACATGGGCCAAGAATGCCCAGCCGAACAAGGCCCATCGACCGACCAGCGGCCGCCGGTCGCCCGCAAAGGCCGAATACGCAAATGGCACGACGAACAAGCCGAGCATCTTGACGAACTTGATTGGGATCAGCGATAGCATGCCAAAGAACAGGATGAACACGGCTTCGTCGCGGGAGTATTCCGGCAGCACGCCGGACTCGAGCAAATGCGCGGCGTGCTCCGACCACTTGTGGACGCCCAACGGGTTTGCCGCGCCGAGATAGCGAAGCACTCGCTCGGGCCAGTCGATCAAACCCGCTCCGACAAGGGCGGCCAGCGACACCATCGCCAGCAGCGGCAGCGCCGCTAGCATGAACACCCGTCGAATGCGCCCCTCGGCGGAAGCCGACACCACTTGCCAGGCAATCAACGCCGCGAGAAACACCGCGGCCTCCAACCTGAACAGCATCGCGCCGACCACGGCCAATTGACACGGCAGTGCATCGCGCCAGCGGCAACCCCGGCGTTCCCACTGTAGCGCCAGCCAGAAGGCCAGCATGGAGAAGAACCAATAGCCATACTCGCGCAGAATCTGATCCCGGTAGCCGTTGTAACCGGGCATGGCCAACACCGCGACGCAGGTTGCCCACGCCATCGCGGCATCGTCCGGCTGATGACGTCGCACCAAGTCCACCATCAGGGCGCAAGTTCCGGCGAGGAGGCTGGCATCGATAATGTGGCCCGCATTCTCGAAGCCCATGCCAATCACGCCACCAAGACCGGCAATGAGCATCGACAACAACGGCCAGTCGAACGTACCGATCAGCTCGGCAAAGCCTTCGGCGCGGAATCTCAGCGCGGCGTCGACGTAGAGCATGCCATCACGATTGAGAACACTGCTCCCGCCAACGGCAAGCCACGACAACAGGAGGCTGCCGACGAACGCGAACCACGCTGGCGCCGACGCGCCGAGGCGGCGATTCAGCCCGTCGATCATCGGGAACACGCCAGCCGCCTCATGCCGCCTTGACGACCAGGATGTCTTCCATGATCAGATAGCGGAGATCGGAGCCGAAGAACATGTTGAGCGCGTCGGTCGGGGAGCAGATCATCGGCTCGCCACGGCGGTTCAGTGATGTATTGAGCACCACGCCGTTGCCGGTGAGCTTCTCCAGCTCGACCATCAGATCGTAGTAGCGCGGATTGAATTCGCGTTTCAGGACCTGGGCGCGTGAAGTGCCGTCCTCGTGCACGACTTCCGGCACGCGCGCCTTCCACTCGTCGGCCACCTCGAAGGTGAAGGTCATGAAGGGCGCCGGATGTTCCGACTGCAGCATCTGCGGCCCGACGCTGTCGAGCATCGAGGGGCAGAACGGCCGCCAGCGCTCGCGGAACTTGATCTGGGCATTGATGCGATCGGCGACGCCGGCGACGCTCGGACAGCCCAGGATCGAGCGCCCACCCAGCGCGCGCGGGCCGAATTCCATGCGCCCCTGGAACCACGCCACCGGGTTGCCATCGGCCAGGATTCCGGCAATGCACCGCGGCACTTCGCTATCGCCATGCTCGATCCTCTGCCAGTTCGGCTTCTCGGGATGGGCCAGGCAGGCGGCGATCACCTGCTCGTTGTCGTAGCGCGGACCGAGATAGACATGTTCCATTTTCTCGACCGGCACGCCGCGCTGCATCGAGACATACGAAGCCGCGCCAATGGCGGTACCGGCATCTCCCGAGGCAGGCTGGACAAACAGTTCCTTCAGTTCCGGCCGGGCGATGATCTTCTGGTTGAGCTTGACGTTGAGCGCACCACCACCGGCGAAAGCCAGCCGTCCGGTCTCCTTCAGGATGTCGCCCAGGTAGTGGTCGATCATCCGTAGCGACAGGTCTTCGAACAGCTTCTGCATGCTCGCCGCGTAATGGATGTAGGGATCGTCGGCGATGTCGCCTTCGCGCTTCGGGCCGAGCCAGTCGATCAGTTTCGGCGAGAAGTAATAGCCCTTGCCGTTCTGCTTGTAGCGGCGCAGGCCAATGACGTTGGCGTAGTCGGTGTTGATCACCAGTTCGCCGTTCTCGAACTTCCCCAGGCGTGAAAAGTCATGGCGCGTCGGGTCGCCGTAGGGGGCCATGCCCATCACCTTGTACTCGCCGTCGAGCATCTCGAAGCCAAGGTACTCGGTGATGGCGCCGTACAGGCCCCCCAGCGAATCGGGATCGAAGAACTCCTTGATCTTGTGGATGCGGCCGTTCTCGCCGTAGCCGAAGAAGGTGGTGGCATACTCGCCCTTGCCGTCGATGCCGAGAATCGCCGTCTTCTCCCGGAAGCCGGAACAGTGATAGGCGCTGGAGGCGTGCGCCAGATGGTGTTCCACCGGCACGATTTCAGTGCGGGCCAGATCGAAGCCGAGGTCGCGCAGACAGGCCTCGATGCGCCGGCGGTAACGATGGTAGCGGCGATTGCCGGTCAACAGGGCATCGAGCGCGCGGTCGGGGGCGTACCAGTAGCGCCTTGCATAGTGCCAGCGCGCCGGTCCTAACAGGCTCACCGGCGCGAACGGAATGGCCACCACGTCCACCCGATCGGGCTTGATGCCGGCAAATTCAAGGCAGAACCTGGCGGCCGCGCTGGGCATGCGGCCCTTGGCGTGCTTGTCGCGCAGGAAGCGCTCTTCCTCGGCGGCTGCCACGAGCCTGCCGTCGATGTAGAGGGCGGCGGACGGATCGTGCGAGACCGCTCCGGACAATCCGAGTATGGTCAATGCCACGGATCTGATCCCGGTGAAAAGGCCGTAAGTATACAGGTCGGCAGGCAGGCGCCGCTTATAATCCGCCGGCCATGCGCGTCCTGCTCGTGAAAACCTCCTCGCTCGGCGACGTCGTACACAACCTGCCGGTCGCCAGCGATATCCGCCGGGTGTTTCCGGGCGCCACGATCGACTGGGTAGTCGAGGAAAGCTTCGCCGAGATTCCGCGCCTGCATCCAGCGGTTGCCAAGGTGATTCCCGTGGCCATCAGGCGCTGGCGCAAGTCACCCTTGTCGTCCGCCACCTGGCGCGAAATCAGCGCCTATCGGCGCGCCGCCAACGCTGACTTTCACGATGCCGTCATCGATACCCAGGGGCTGATCAAGAGCGCCCTCCTCGCCCGCTCGGCCAGGGGAACGAGATGCGGCCATGCCGGCGGCTCCGCGCGCGAGCCACTGGCGGCGCATTTTTACCAACGCCGATTCAGTGTCCCGAGGCATCTGCATGCCGTCACGCGCAACCGTCTCCTCGCGGCGATGGCACTCGGCTATTCGCTCGACGACCTGCCGCTCGACTACGGCATCGCCGCACCACCGTTGACGGCACCCTGGCTGCCCGCCGGCAGTTATGCGGTGCTGCTGACCGCCACCAGCCGCGCGGACAAGGAATGGCCGGAGGCCGATTGGCGGGCGCTGGGCGGCGCGCTGATCGATGCCGGCCTCACCTGCGTGCTGCCCGGCGGCTCTTCCCCGGAGCGGGCAAGGGCAGCGCGGCTGGCCAGCACGCTCGGCCACGCCGTGGCGGCGCCGGCGATGAGCCTCGCCGAACTGTCCGGCCTGGTGGCGGGCGCCGCGCTGGCGGTCGGCGTCGACACCGGCCTCGTGCATCTCGCGGCCGCCCTCGAACGGCCCACCATTGCGCTCTACTGTGCCTCCCATCCGACGCTGACCGGTGTGCTGGCCGGCGCCAACGCCATCAACCTCGGCAGCGACGGCCGGCCGCCGGCCTGCGGCGAAGTCATCCGCCAAGCTCTGGAACTACTCGGCTGATGGCGCGCATCCTGTACTCGCTCGCCGTCGTCGCGCTGCTACCCTGGGCATTCCTTCATCTTGCCTGGCGCAGCCGCCGGCAACCGGAATACCTGAAGCACTGGGGTGAACGCCTCGGCCTCTACGGTGCACGCACGGCCGGCGACGTGATCTGGATCCACGCAGTTTCCGTTGGTGAAACCCGCGCCGCGCAGCCGCTGGTCGCCGCGTTACGGCGGCACCATCCCGGCTGCCAGATCGTCATGAGCCACATGACACCGACGGGGCGACAAACCGCCGAGGCACTGTTCGGCGACACCGTGCTGCGCGTCTATCTGCCCTACGACATGCCCTGGGCGGTCGCCAGCTTCCTCGACCGCTTCCGGCCCAAGCTGGGGCTCGTCATGGAAACGGAGCTTTGGCCCAACCTGGTGGCGGCCTGCCGGCGGCGCGTACTGCCGCTGCTGCTGGTCAATGCCCGCCTTTCCGAGCGCTCGGCACACCGCTATGCGCGCGTCGCGACCCTGGCGCGACAGACCCTGAGCGGACTCGCCGCCGTTGCCGCACAGGCGGAAGACGATGCCCGCCGGCTGCGGGAGCTGGGGGCGCCGGAGGTGACGGTGCTGGGCAACGTCAAGTTCGATATCGATCCGCCGCAGCCGCAGTTGGTGCTCGGCGACGAATTTCGCCAGCGTATCGGCAACCGACCGGTGTTTCTGTGCGCCAGCACCCGCGAGGGCGAGGAAGCGCTGATCCTCGATGCATGGCCGAGGGATGATCCCGCGCTGCTGGTTCTCGTGCCGCGTCATCCGCAGCGGTTCGATGAAGTCGCGGCCCTTGTCGCGGCAAGAGGACTGCGCATGCAGCGGCGCTCGGACCAGGTGCCTGTCGCGCCGGACGCACAGGTATGGCTCGGCGACAGCATGGGCGAGCTGTTTGCCTACTACGAAGCCGCCGATGTCGCCTTCGTCGGCGGCAGCCTGCTGGATTACGGCTGCCAGAACCTCATCGAGCCGTGCAGCATCGGCCGGGCGGTACTGATCGGACCATCGACTTTCAACTTCGCCGAGGCGGCGCGGGAAGCGCTGGCGGCGCGGGCCGCGATCGAGGTACCGGACGCACCGGCGCTGGTGGCTCAGGCGCTGGCGCTGCTCGCCGATCCGGCGCGGCGCACCGCCATGGCTGACTCTGGTCGAGCCTTCACCGAGCGCCATCGTGGCGCCACGGCGCGAACGCTGGCCCTGATCGGGCGGTTCATTCCAGCAGCGCGTTGATCGCCGCCAG
>CAYXZX010000028.1:0-20925 GCA_964469455.1 uncultured Rhodocyclaceae bacterium
GCGTGCCCAGCGACACGTCGGGCGTCAGGTTCTCGTGCATGTCGACGATCTCGCAAAGAGCGACGACGTGGTTGATTTCGCTGAAGACCACGGGCAGCCCGAGCCAAGCATCGCGCGTGCCCCAGCGCCCGGGGCCCAGCATGAGGGGACGGCGGTCGCGGCTGGCCTGATTGATGTGGCCGACCAGTCGCGTCACCGCCAGCCGCTCGCCCTGATTCAGCCGGCCATAGACCGATGGCACGACGTAAATGATCCTGTCCGGATGAATGACGCGGCCCGGCCCGATCACGGCGCCCCGCGCGGCCACGATGGTCGGCACGTCGCCGGGCGGTTCGACGCTGGTCACCCCCTCGACCCTTCGTACCTGCATCGGCCGGCATTGCAGCAGGTTGATGCGATGACCGCCGTCTTCCGTGACGTTAAGCGCGAACTCGATCTCCACCGGATGCCGGTAGGCGGCATGCAGATGCTGGAGGATGCCGCGCAAGTCCTCGACGAAGGAAGTCTTGCCGATCAGCCGGTCGAAGGTCAGGAATGCCGGCTTGCCGGGCGACTCGCGGGTCGTGAACAGGTCCAGCGGAAAGCCGGCCTGGTCGCCGGCCATGTCGCTGAATGACCCACTCACCAGTCGCCCCTCGCCAATGTCGATGGCATCCATGCGCCGCTGGGCGTGGCGCGCGATGGCGCCGAAACTCGTCTCGGGACGCAGTTCGGGCTCGTTGAGCGCGATCAGCCGCGTGTAGTCGTCGTCGGCGCGGTCGACGGCGCGCGTGCCCAGCCCCGCAACGAGACGGATCACGCCGGCCTGCATGTCGATGCGCGGGTTCCACGGATACGGATTGATCGAGAGGCCGACGCCGGCGGCATGCGGATAGAAGTAGCGCGAACCGGCCGTGCCGGACACGCGCATGATCAGCAGCGCCATCTGCTCGTTCTGGTCCAGCAGGCCGCGACGCTGTCGGTAGCGCAACGCCTTCTCGCTCACCGTGCTGGCATAGACGTGTCGAACGGCATCGAGCAGATCGGCCAGCCGCTTGTCCCAAGGACCGCGATTGGCGCAGAAGACGCTGTCGTACTGCCCGGCGAATGCGTTGCCGTAGCGGTCTTCCAGACGTGAGCTGGAGCGCACGATGAACGGCCATTCGCCGAAGTAATCCAGCATGCCCTCGAATTGCCGCAGCGTCGACGGCGAGAAGTGGCCCGTCGTGACCCGCTCGCGAGCCTCGTCAACCCCCTGCAGATAAGTGGCCGGATCGCGCTGCCGGTGCCGTAGCCACCACAGGCCGTTGTGCACCAGGAAGGTGTCGAACACCTCGGTACCGACGTAGAAGGAATCGTGCGCTTCCAGTTTCTCCGACAGCTCGGGCGCATCGCGTCGCACCACCGCGCGCGACAGCAACATGCCCAGCGCCTTGCCGCCGATGGTACCGGTGCCGATCATGCGCGTACGCACCGACAGTAGGTCGTCGAGCGTGAGGAATTCCGCGATCAGACGGGCCATCTCGGCGTCGCTGCCGAACAGCAGCCTGGCGAGCCGTTCGAAGCATTCCACTTCGGACGGATCGGGGTATCCGGCGCGGCGTGCCGCCAACACTGACTTTGCGGAGGCGAACTGCTTTTGCCAATGGCTGACGATCTGGTTGTCCTCGAGACCCGGCCAGCCCGAGTTGGCGAGGATTTCCGCGACTGTGCCGCTGTCGGCGACCGGCCGGAACCGGTCGCCCTCTTCCCAGGCATGGATGAGATTCATGGCCGCCGCCGACCGATGCTGGACTTTGATCGGCCGGATGTACAGCCGCCCTCGGCAGCGAAACACGTCGAGCAGGAACTGGGTGGTATTGGTGATGACGGCCATCCCCGGGCGGGCATGGATGTTGCGATACACACCGAAATAGGTAACGGTGTCGAGGGCGAACAGCCGCGGGCAGGTGAGGCGAAAGAAGTTGCCCAGCAGGCGATCGGACTGCCACGCCTCCGCCAGATCCGAGAGGCAGTCGAACACGTACATGGTTTCGCGCCCCGCCGCCTCGATGACCGCATGCACCTGATCGACGAAAGCATCGAAGCCATCGGCGGGGTTCGGGCAATGCATCTCGGCATCGCCGTCGAGCAGCGGCGGATGGGAGGCGAACCGGAAATAGATCAGACGGCGCTTCTGGCGTCGTGCCGCCTCGGCGTACGGCCTGACCAGGGCAAGGTATTCATCCAGCGACTGGATCTGCCAGACGATGTTGTCGCCGCGCCTGACGCCGCGCAGCACCTCGTCGAGTCCCTCGAGGCCCGTGGTCGGCGCGAAATCGGATAGCTGTATCGAGTCCATGGCCGCACCCTAGCGCGGGCGCGGCACCATGTATACTCCCTCTCGTTCCCGCCGCAAGACAGGTCAAGACAGCACTTCATGCCATTCAAGGTACTCGTTCTCTGTACCGGCAACTCCGCCCGCTCGATCCTCGGCGAAATGCTGTTCAATCACCTCGGCCGAGGGCGTGTGACGGCCTATTCAGCCGGCAGCAAACCCGCCGGAACAGTGAATCCGGTCGCGCTGGAAACCCTGGCGAAGCATGGCGTGGCGCACGAGGGCGCGCGCAGCAAGTCGTGGGACGAGTTCGCCCGTCCGGATGCGCCCATGATCGATTTCATTTTCACCGTCTGCGGCAACGCCGCCGGCGAACCCTGCCCGGTCTGGCCCGGCCACCCGGCCACGGCGCATTGGGGCATTGCCGATCCGGCGCACGTCGAACCGCTGGAGGCCCGCCGCCAGGCCTTCGAAATGGCCTATCAGGCATTGCACGAGCGGATCAGCGCCTTTCTCGCCCTACCGCTGGAAAGCATCGGCCACGACGAGGCCATCGTCGCGGCGCACAGAATCCACGTCGGAGAGTAAACCGCCATGAGCGCCGTAACGAAGAAGCTCTCTTTCCTGGACCGATATCTCACCGTCTGGATTTTTGCCGCGATGGCGCTCGGTATCGGCATCGGCTTTGCCGTGCCCGGTAGCGAGGATTTCATCAACGGGTTTCAGGTCGGCACGACCAACGTGCCCATTGCCATCGGCTTGATCCTGATGATGTACCCGCCGTTTGCCAAGGTGCGTTACGAAGAGTTGCCCGATGTGTTCCGCGACAAGAAAGTGCTGGCACTCTCGCTGGTGCAGAACTGGATCGTCGGACCGGTGTTGATGTTCGCGCTGGCCATCATTTTCCTGAACGACCGGCCGGAATACATGGTGGGCCTGATCATGATCGGCCTGGCCCGCTGCATCGCGATGGTGATCGTCTGGAACGAGATCGCCAGGGGGTCGACCGAATACGCCGCCGGCCTGGTGGCCTTCAACTCGATCTTCCAGGTGTTGTTCTTCAGCGTCTACGCCTGGTTCTTCATCACGGTCCTGCCACCCGCCTTCGGGCTCTCGGGAGCGGTCGTCGACATTTCCATCCGGCAGATCGCCGAAAGCGTGTTCATCTACCTTGGCATTCCCTGCATTGCCGGCGTGCTGACCCGCGTGATCATGTTGCGCTTCGTCTCGAAGGAGTGGTACCACAACCGCTTCGTGCCGAAGATCGGCCCCATCACGCTCGTTGCGCTGCTGTTCACCATCGTGGTCATGTTCAGCCTGAAGGGCAAACTGATCGTCACCATTCCTCTCGACGTGGTACGCATCGCCATTCCCCTGCTGATCTATTTCGTCGTGATGTTCGCGATCTCGTTCTTCATGAGCAAGCGTCTGGGAGCCAGTTACGAAAAAAGCGCAACCCTTTCCTTCACGGCCGCCAGCAACAACTTCGAACTGGCCATCGCCGTGGCCGTGGCCGTGTATGGCATCAACTCCGGAGCGGCATTCGCGGCCGTGATCGGGCCGCTGGTCGAGGTGCCCGTCATGATCGGCCTGGTCAATGTCGCGCTTTGGTTCCAGCGCAAGTATTTCGTCCCGGCATAGGTATTCGCAACAGGCATGGAGCAGCAAACGTGAAAATCATCAAGGTGCTCGGCACGGGCTGTGCCAACTGCAAAACCACCTGCAAGCTGATCGAGGAAGCCGCCGCAGCCAAGGGCGTCGTGGTGCAGATCGAGAAGGTCGAGGATCTGCAGGCAATCATGGGCTACGGCGTGATGAGCACACCGGGCGTGGTCGTCGACGGCAAGGTGGTGCACGCCGGCGGCATCCCGAGCCGTGACAAGATCGCCGGCTGGCTGGCATGAGCGACATCGTTGCCGGAGGCGTGCCGCCACGACTGACTTTTTGGCGCTGGCTCGCCCTGCTGGCCATCGCCACCGTCGCCTGGGTGCTGGTCTACGGCCACCTCACCGACTTCGCCGACCTGGTCGTCGCCAGCATGGGACTCACGCGCGGCTCGCGCCTCGCCGAGGCAGTGCATTTCTTCTGCTACGACACGCCCAAGGTGATCCTGCTGCTGGTCGGCATCGTCTTCCTGATGGGCGTTATCCAGACCTTCTTCTCGCCCGAGCGCACCCGCGCCCTGCTTTCAGGCAAGCGGCTCGGCGCCGGCAACGTGCTGGCGGCCAGCCTGGGCACCGTCACGCCCTTCTGCTCCTGCTCGGCGGTGCCGCTGTTCATCGGCTTCCTCTCGGCCGGCGTGCCGATGGGTGTCACCTTCTCCTTCCTGATCTCGGCGCCGATGGTGAACGAGGTGGCGCTGGCACTGCTGTTCGGCATGTTCGGCTGGCAGGTGGCGGCCATGTACCTCGGCCTCGGCCTGGCCGTGGCCATCGTCGCCGGCTATGTGATCGGCGAACTGAAGATGGAGCGCCACCTCGAAGACTGGGTGCGCGCCATCCAGGTCGGCGAGGCGCAAGCCGCCAATGGCAGCGACCTCGGCTGGGTCGAGCGCTTCGAGGCCAGCGCCAGTCACGTCCGGAGTATCGTCGGCAAGGTCTGGCCCTATGTAATCGTCGGCATCGCCATCGGCGCCGGCATCCACGGCTACGTGCCGGAGGATTTCATGGCCTCGATCATGGGCAAGGATGCGCCATGGTGGTCGGTGCCCGCCGCGGTGCTGCTGGGCGTGCCGATGTACACCAACGCCGCCGGCATCATCCCGGTGGTCGAGGCATTGATCGGCAAGGGCGCCGCGCTCGGCACCACGCTGGCCTTCATGATGGCGGTGATCGCCCTCTCGCTGCCCGAGTTCGTCATCCTGCGCAAGGTACTGAAGCCGCGCCTGATCGCCACCTTCGCCGGCGTCGTCGCGGCAGGCATCCTGCTGGTGGGCTACGTGTTCAACGCAGTGCTGTAGCGGGGTCGGCCAAGACTGCCGGGCCGCGCTTCTGCTACGATGACCGGCCAACCCACCCGAGGAGGATAGAACGCCATGAAGCTGTATTACGCCCCCGCCGCCTGCTCCCTGTCGCCGCACATCGTCCTGCGCGAAGCCGGACTTGCCTTCGACATGACGCGCGTCGATCTGGCCACCGGCAAGACCGAGTCCGGCGCCGATTTTTCCAGCGTCAATCCCAACGGCTACGTGCCGGTCCTCGTGCTCGACGATGGCAGCCTGCTGATGGAAGGACCGGCCATCGTCCAGTATGTCGCCGACCGCGTTCCCGAGAAAAAGCTGGCGCCGCCCAACGGCAGCATGGAGCGTTACCGTTTGCAGGCCATGCTCAACTTCATCGCCACCGAATTGCACAAGGCCTTCGGCGCCCTGTTCAATCCGGCCGCCGGCGACGACTCGAAGAAGGCCGCGCGCGCCCAGATCGCCGCGCGATTCGCCTATCTGCAGGATCAACTCAAGGGTCCCTACCTTTTCGGCGATCAGTTCACCGTGGCCGACGCCTATCTATTTACCGTGCTCGGCTGGGGCAAGTACTGCGACATCGACATCGCCGCGTGGCCGAAGCTGGCCGAGTACGCCGGACGCATCGCCCAACGGCCTGCCGTGCAGGCGGCGCTGAAGGCCGAAGGACTCGTCTGACGAATCAGTCGGCGCCTCGCGGCACCTGACTTTTTTCCACGCCAGGGAAGTCGGACTCGTGCGTGTCGCCCTGCCACTTACTTTTCTTGGCGCGCATCCCGGGCGGCGGGAACGACCGGCTTGGCGGCCGGCGACGCCGCCCGACCCTGCAGGGCCTTGACTTCTGCCGCCGTCAGTCGCTTGATCGACGAAATCAACCTGCGCTCGCCGATCGTGCCCGGCAGCAGCACGGCGTCGCCACCGAATGAACACAAGCGGCCATCGCCGTTGCCGTCGGCAAAGGCGATGGTGTCGGCCGTGTGCAGATTGAACGAGGGCGAAACCAGCAGCACCAGATAGGCATGATCATCGCCCGCCGTCTCGCGAATGATCATGCGCTCGTCATCGACCGCCCGCCAGTCGAAGATGGTGCGGATGAAGACGCAGGCTTCCGGACCGGCGATGTTCACCTGTGCGGCGGCACTGCGCTCCGCAACCACCGGCCCGTTCGAGCAACCGGTGGCGGCCATTGCGACACCGAGCGACGCAGCAATCAACTTGGACATATGAGGCCTCCTTGAATGTTGCCGTGCCGGAAATCGCGAACAACCGGAGCAGCCTACTTCACGCGCCCGGCTCGATGCCGGTGACGCGAATGCCGGCGTGGCAGTTGTACTGCTTGTTGATGAAAATGAGCACCGACGTCATGGCTTCGACGGCGGCGGCGTTGGCGATGCTGCCAGCGTGGAAGCCGCGCATCCCGGCCGCCTCGACCAGCTTGATCACTTCAGCCCGTGCTTCCTTGCTGTCCCCGCAGACCAGCACGTCGCACTCGAGGCCGTGCCCTTCCTGCAGGTGATGAGCGGCAACGTTCTGGAATGCCGAAACGACCTTCACCTCGTCACCGAGCAGCGCCTGGGCAATCTGTCCCGCCGAACCTTGCGGCGGCAACTGTACCCGGGCGACTTTCGGCGGAACCAGCGGCACCGTCACGTCGATCAGGATCTTGCCGGCCAGCGCACCCTTCACCGACTCGAGCGTGCTGACCTGATGGCTGAATGGCACGGTCATGGCAACCACATTGGCCGTCTGGGCCGCCGAGAGATTGTCCATCGCCCGGACGGACACATCCTTGACGCCACGCTCCGCCATCACCTTCGACAGATCGGCAACCGCGGCCTCGGCCTTTTCCAGGGTCCGGGAGCCAATGATGACCGTATATCCGGCCTGCGCCCAACGTCGCGCCAGGCCGGTGCCCAGGTCGCCGGTTCCGCCAAGTATCGCAATGATCGGTCTTGCTTCACTCATCTGATTTACTTTCCCTTGTAGACAGGTTTACGTTTCTCCGCAAATGCGCGCGGCCCCTCGCGTGCGTCCTCGGAAGCGAAGACGCGGGCCGACATGGTCTTTTCGAGCACGAAGGCCGGCTCGAGATTCTGAACGCGCACGGCGATTTCCTTGGCGGTACGAACCGCCAGCGGACCGTTTTCGCATATCTTGGCGGCCATGGCAAGCGCTTCACTCATCAGATCAGCCGCTGGCACCACTTTATTGATCAGGCCGATATCGTAGGCACGCTTGGCATCGATGGTCTTGCCGGTCATCAGCATTTCCATGGCGACCGCCCAGGGAATTTGTCTCGGGAGGCGGACGTGCGAACCGCCCGCCGGAATCACGGCCCAGCGCACTTCGGTCAGACCGAAGGTTGCGTGTTCGGCGGCGATGCGAATATCCGTGCCCAGCATGAACTCGAGTCCGCCGGCGACGCAGATGCCGTTGACGGCGGAAATGACCGGCTTGTAGACCTTGTGGAAAGGCCGGGTGGCCGGGTCGTCGTAGCCCATGTCATCACCCTCGTTAAGCGCGGGCAGCGCCACCTTGAGGTCGAGCCCCGTGCAGAATGCCTTTTCACCATTGGCGGTGAAGATCGCCACCCACATCTCGGGGTCCCGGTTGAAGTCCTCGACAGCCGCTTCCAGCCCCAGCATCATCTCTTTGGTCAGGGCATTCATCGCTTGCGGCCGATTGAGCGTCATCACGGCGACATGGCCATGCTTCTCGTAGGTAAAGGTTTCCGGCAGATTCAAAGCCATCAGAGCGTTCCTTTCGAATGATCCTCGCCGTCTCAGGCGCGGGAAAAATAGGGCAGCGTCACCTGGTCATTGACGGCGACGAATTCCACTTGCACCGGCATGCCGACCTTCAACTGGTCCGGCGGGCAATTCCGCACCTGGCTCAGCACGCGGACGCCTTCTTCCATTTCGATGACCGCCGGCGCATAAGGCTCGTCGCCCGCAAAGCCCGGATGCAGGGCGCGCGCCACCACGGTCCAGGTGTACACCGTGCCGCGCCCGCTCGACTTGACCCAGTCCCAGTCGAACGAACTGCACTCGGTGCAGATCTCCCGCGGCACATGCCGGAAAGACCCGCACTTCCGACAGCGCTGGAAACGCAGTTCGCCCTTGCGGCACCAGTCGTAATACTCCCCGGCGAGTCCTTGCAGGACCGGCAGGGGCTTGGGATTCATTGGCATATCGTTTTCCTCCTGCCCAAATCAACGGCTGCGGCTCACCGCCTGAGAATGGCGATACTGCCGTCCCCGAAATCGCCCCAGCCGGTGACGACACCGATTTCGGCATCCTTGACCTGACGTTCGCCGGCTTCGCCGCGCAGTTGCCTGACGGCCTCGACGACGTGGCCGAGTCCGAGAAGGTGCCCTTGCGACAACAAACCACCATGCGTGTTGACCGGCAATCTGCCGCCCAGTTCGATGCCGCCATCCTCGACGAAGGCTCCGCCTTCGCCACGACCACAGAAACCGGCTTCCTCGAGCTGCTGGATAACCTCGAAGGTAAAGCAGTCATAGATCTGCGCAAAATCGGCGTCCTGCGGACGCACGCCAGCCATTGCAAAAGCCTCGGGGGCTGCAGTGGTGAGGCCGATGCGATGGAACTCGGGGCGATTCATGATTTCGTCAGCGGGGTATGGCTGGCCCGAAGCGGCTCCCATGATGTAAATCGGCGTCTTGCCGAGATCCCGCGCGCGCTCGGCGGTGGTCACCACATAGGCGGCGGCGCCGTCGGTTTCCAGGCAGCAGTCAAGCAGCCGGTAGGGATCGGTGATCATCGGCGAGGCCAGATAGGCTTCCATCGTCAGTGGCTTGCCATGCATGAGGGCGCCAGGATTCAACTGGGCGTGCTTGCGCATCGCCAGGGCCACCGCGCCGAGGTGCTCCGCGCGGGTGCCATACTCGTGCATGTGGCGGCGCGCCATCAATGCGTACCATTGCGGTGGAGCGTTCAGGCCGAACGGCATGTAGTAGTCACGGGCGATGGCCGCGCCGGGAATCGCCTCCGAGTCGTTGGCCGAAGTCTCGCGCACCCGCACGCCCGAGAAACCGTTCCAGCCTGACGGGACCAGCACATGATTGGCGGCACCCGAGACAACCGCCATGGCGGCAACGCGCAGCGCCGCCACCGGCATCGCGCCTCCCATGTTGAGCGTCGCGGCAAAACGCAGATCGACGCAGCCGAGACTGGCGGCATAGGCCTCGGCCTTGCCCAGGTTCGGGAACGGCATGATGCCGTCGATCTGCCTGGCCTTCAGCCCGGCGTCCTCGATGGCCGCGAGCGCGGCCTTGAGTTGCAACACCATTTCGCTGAGGCCGGAGCCTGGCTTTCGGCAAACCGCCGTTTCGCCGATACCGACGATGCAGGCCTTGTCCTTGATCACGATTCCCTCCATGACAAAAGATTATCCGCTGTCCTTCGCGCCGTCCTTCTTCTTGCGCGTGCGCTCGACTTGCGCGTCCTCATACTCGGCGAGCAGTTGCCGACGCATGTCGGCTTCGCGCCGCCGAATGGCCCAGAACTCGGCCTTGCGCTTCTCGACGAAGGCGGCGCCACCTTCCTTGCCCTCGGGCATGTCGAACCAGTCGGGGTAGAGTGCCGCCGAGGTGATGCAGGATTCCTTGTATCCGTCCATTTCCTGGTCGAAAGCCGCCTTCAATACCTCGAGGCAGCCGGGACTGACGGAAAGCAGCTCCTCGCACCACTTGTCCACCTCTGCCTCGAGCTGATCGAGCGGCACCACGGTGTTGATCAGCCCCATCGCCAGCGCTTGATCCGCCTTGTACTTGCGACAGAGCATCCACATCTCGCGGGCTTTCTTGGCGCCAACCACCTTGGTGAGGTAGGGCACGAAGAAGCCATCGGCGGGCGAAGAAACGCGCGGACCCGCCTGACCGAAAATGGCATTGTCGGCGGCAATGGTGAAGTCGCAGCAGTAGGCCATGTGGTTGTGGCCGGCGATGCAATAGCCTTGTACTTGCGCGATGATCGGCTTGCGCGACATGCGCATCAGCCGGTTGTGCGGATAGCGGTTGTAGAAGGCTTCCCGCAGCCCCCAGCGCTCCCAGTCGACGTCGCCGCCAGCGCCGAAATGCTTGCCGCGAGCCGCGACGATGATCACGCCGATTCCGGAGTCGTGATTCGCGTCATAGAAGGCCCGAAACATTTCCTCGACCGTCGACATGGTGAGGGTGTTCATCTTCTCCGGCTTGTTCAACGACACCCGGGCCACTCCGCCGCCAAGGACCGCGTGCTGTTTCTTCTCGTAGATGATTTCCTTGAAATCATCCAGGCCATCGCCGGTGACGACGCCCCACTCGGTCCAGCTCATCGTTGGTCTCCTTGCTTCGAAAATACCATCTTGCTCACGGGATTGCCCCCTTGGCCTTCATGTCCTCGATTTCTTCCCACTGGTAATCGAGCAATTCCATCATCAGCAGCTCGGTGTCCTGACCCAGTTGCGGCCCCAGGCAGCGCAGTTCGCCCGGGGTCTTGGACAATGTGATGGGCATGCCGCGAACATCGACATCGCGGTCGACTTCCTCGCAGTAGGTCTTCATGAAGTACTGGTTCTGCCATGCCTGCTCGTCGCGAATGACATCCGCCAGATTGTTGATCGGGCTGGCGATCACGCCTTCCTTCCTGAACGACGCCATCACTTGCTCGTGGCCGCACTGGCGCATGGCATTCTCGATCACTTCGATCAGGGCCTCGTTGTGCGTGGCTCGCCCCGCGGCATCGGCGTAGCGCGAGTCACGCAGCATCCCGTCGGCGGCGAGGGCGCGGCCGATGGCGGCAAAGCGATCGTCGCGATTCGGCTCGCACAGGTAAACCCATTTGCCCTGCGTCGGATACAGATTCCAAAGCGGGTTCTTCACCTGCTTGCGCGACTGCTGCAGCGCGCTTTCACGATGGCCGCCCAGGTAGGACTGGAGATAGGGCGCCGCAAGATAAAGCTGCGCACCGTAGAGCGAGGCGTCCAGATACTGTCCCTTGCCGGTACGGCGACGCTGATAAAGTGCCAGCATGATGCCGAGCGCCGACATGATGCCGCCAAACGCGTCCCCCGAACCCATGCCCATGTAGATCGGCGGCTGGCCGGGTTCGCCGAGTCGAGCCATGGCCCCCGTCAATGCCTGGACCGTCATGTCGAACGAAGGTTTCGAAGCCGTGCTGAAACGCCCGTAACCGGTGTTGGTCGCGTAAACGAGGCGAGGATTGATCGACGCAAGCTTGTCGTAGGAGAGCTTCCAGTTGGCCAGGAGCTCCGGCGCCAGATTGGACAGGAACACGTCCGATTTCTCGACGAGCCGGTAAAGGATTTCCTGTCCCTCGGCCTTCTTGAGATCGATGGCCATGCTCTTCTTGTTGCGGTTGATGACCAGGAAATATTGGTTCCAGTCGCCCACCTCGAGCGACTTGATGCTGCGTACACCGCGCCCCTGGTCGCCGCCTTGCGGCCGTTCGATCTTGATGACGTCCGCGCCGAAGTCGGCAAGATGCTGCGCGGCGACCGGCCCCTGGAACCACACGGTGAGATCGACGACGCGAATGCCTTCGAGTGCCTTGGACATGCTTTCCTCCGGTTACGCGATGACGCCGGCGGCGGTCAGTTGATGAATGGTGTCGGCGGAATAGCCGAGCAGTTCGTGCAGAACCTGTCCACCATGTTGTCCGATACACGGTGCCAGGCGCTCCAGGCGTGCCGTGCTGTCGCTCATGAAGATCGGGAAGCCGAGACTCTTGACTTTGCCGAAACTGGGATGGTCGAGTTCGAGGATGTACCGATTGGCCACGACTTGCGGATCGCTGGCCGGATAGTCGAACTGCTCGATGACATCGGCGGACATCTGATTGTCCATGAACGCCTGTCGCCAGTAGGCGCCAGGATGACGCTGAAATGCCTGCTCGAGTACCTGGATCAGTTCCAGCCGATTGCTTTCCGTCCTCTTGTCGTGGGTATCGAAACGCGGGTCGTCGCCGGCGATCCCCACCATCTTGGAGAACACCGGCCACCAGCGATCGGTATCCGGCATGGTCAATGTCACCCAGCGGCCGTCCGCGCTCGGATACAAGGAGCCGGACATCGGATTCGATACGTCCAGCCGCGATATGGGGTTGAGCAGCCGGTCGCCTTTGCCGATGGCAAGGAAAGCCTGCAAGTCGAGGGCCGCCCCGTACATGTTGGCACCGAACAAGGAAACATCGACTTCCTGGCCCTCGCCGGTATCCAATCGATGAAAGAGCGCCATCACGATGCCGAAAGCCATCATCACCGAGGCGTGCATGGCTCCGGACCCGGTGTAAACCGGTGGCTGCCCCGGCTGCGGCAGAATGGGCATCATGCCGGTTCGGGCAGCGGCCAGTTCGTCGATCGCCGGCAGATCGGCATCCGGTCCTGACGGGCCGAAGCCGGAAAGCCGGCCGTAAACGATGTCAGGGCGGCTCCCCGCTACGGTCGCATAGTCCAGACCCGCGGCAGCCAGCTCGTCCCGTTGCCAGTCAGTGAGGACGACGTCTGCCTTGGCAAGGAGGTCTTTCAATACTGTCTGCCCCTGGCTGCTACCGATATCCAGCGCCAGGCTCTCCTTGTTGCGATGGATCAGATCGGCTTCATGGTTCCAGCTCGCGGGCACCGGCGGCGGCTCGACGGACTTTGCCGGCGGCGAGTCCAGGCGGATGACGCGAGCGCCAAAGTCTGCCAGGAAAGCAGCCGACAAAGCGGTAAAGAACTGCCGACCCAAATCCAGCACGATGACGTCATCAAGTGCGCGGCTCATCGCTTCTCCTCAAGAGCAACAGTATTTTGACATTCCCGGTTTGACCGGAAAGGATACCGCCACTGTCTGCCAGTCACAATGAATGACCGGCGATGGCAACGAATCAATTCCGGCCATGAGTGGCTCCATTGGGGACGACTGGAACGACTGGCAACGGAGAGATCCGCGACCACACAACGGACCCTTTCCGCTAGCATTGTCGGGGATGAATCAACTGCCACGCTTGCCGTGACCAACACCATCCCGATACTTTCCCCGGACGAGTTGCTCGAACTCTGCGGCAATGCCTGGAGCCGGGATGCCTACTCCGCTCCTGACGGAAATCCGTGTCTCCTGGTCGATCTGCGCCGGCCATTGCCGATGCCATTGGATGACCCGGCCTATCGGTTCATGATGCAACTGCCCTGTCCAACGATCGGTATCGGTCCATGCAACGATGCCGCGCATGCCCGGGACCTGGCGAAGGCGCTCGATACCACGGTGGACCAAGAACAGGAATTGGCCGCCATCATTCGCAACGTCACTGCTCATCCGATGGCGGCCGCCACGCTGGTACAGTTGTTGCGCCACAACGAATCGACTTCCGTCGAAGCGGGCCTCCACGCCGAATCTCTTGCCTACGCGACGCTCCAGGGCAGCCGTGATTTCCGCTCTTTTCTGTCCAGGCGCCCGGTGCCGATCACACGACAAGATGACGCGGAGCCGCTCGTCGCTGCGCGAACCGGCGATATCCTCAATATCGCCCTCAACAGACCCGGCCGACACAACGCATATTCGGCGAGCATGCGGGACGCTTTCTATGAGACATTGCGATGGCTCGAGGCCGATGACAGCCTGGAGCGGGCCGAGGTTCGAGGCGAGGGCGATTGCTTCTGTACCGGAGGCGACCTGTCGGAGTTCGGTCAGGCCACCGACCCGGCTGAAGCGCACCTGATTAGGATGTCCAGGCCGGTCGGCCTGCTGATGCACCGCTTGCGTCATCGCATCACTTTCCACGTGCACCGGGCCTGCATCGGCTCGGGCATCGAGTTGCCGGCATTTGCCGGCCGTGTCGTCGCGACCGCCGACACGTTCTTTCAACTTCCCGAGATCACCATGGGGCTGATCCCCGGGGCCGGCGGCACCGTCAGCATCCTGAAGCGGATCGGGCGGCAGAACATGACTCGGTGGGCGCTTTCGGCCCGCCGCATCAGGGCAGCGACAGCGCTCGAGTGGGGCCTTATCGACGCGATCGCCGGCTGATCATCAGGCGCCGGATTGCTGCTCGGACGGAAGGGCCGAGACCACCAGTTCCGCAATATCGAAAACCTTTCGCTCCTCCGTGTGCTTGCTGGCACTCGAGGTCAGCATGAGAAGACAGAAGGAGCAGGAGGTTGCAATCTTGTCCGCTCCGGTCGCAAGAGCCTCCTCGGTCCGCACATCGCTGATCCTGGCCGTGCCGCCCTGCCCTCCCCAGTAGTTCCCGCCACCCGCGCCACAGCAGAAACCGTCTTTCCGGTTGCGCGGCATTTCGATCAGCCGACCGACGGCGGAAACGACGCTTCGGGTCTCGTCGACGATATCGTTATGGCGGGCCAGATAGCACGGATCGTGGAAGGTGATCTTCTCGGCCTCGTTTCTTGCGACCTTCAGGCGGCCGGACTGTATCAGCCGATCGATCAGCACCGAATGCGGTATCGTTTCCCAGTTGGCACCCAGTTCCGGGTAATAACGATCGAAGCTGTTGAAGCAGTGAGCACACATGGTGATCACTTTCTGGACTTTCATTTCCTGGAATTCTTCGATGTTGCCCATCGCGATTTCCTGGAACTGCATCTCGTTGCCCATCATTTTTGCCGGATCGCCCGTGCAGCGAGACTCTTCGAGGACTCCGTAAGACACGCCGGCCGCTTCCAGGATCCGGACCATGGCGCGCGCGATCTGTTGCGCGCGCTCCTCGTAAGTCACGGAACAGCCGATCCACAGGAGGTACTCGGTTTGACCGGGCGTAAACAATGGGACTTCGATATCCTTGCGCCAGTCCTCCGGGTTGGCTCCCGTGCCGACGAACGGATGCCCCCTTGACTCGAGATTCCGGTTGGCCGCGGCCATGGTATCCGGCATTTCGGAGCGATCCATCACGAAATTCCGGCGGAATTCAAGGATCACTTCGGCCGGGCTGTTGCTGACCGGACATTGTTCGACACAGGCACCACAGGTCGTACAGTTGAAAATGGCGTCTTGTCCGAGTTCGTCGATCAAGCCGGCGTCTTCGATCTTGCCCTGCTCCAGGTATTCGGCACAGGTGGTCATGACGTTCTTCGGCGATAGCGGCTTGCCGGTCTGGGCGGCGGGGCACGCCTCATGGCAGCGGCCACACCAGAGACAACTCGACAAGTCGATCAGGTGCTTCTGGCTGAGGTCGGCAATCCTGGTGGCGCCGAACACCGGGTCCTTGCCGGAATCGTCCTCTGCCTCGAAATCGATCGGCGACAGATTGATGCCGGGACGCCGGTTCGCCAAGGCAGAGTTGATGGGGCCCAACACCATGTGGGACATCGGGGTACGCGTTACCAGGGCGATGAAAGCCACCCCCATCAAGCCATGAAGCCACCACATCGCCTGATTGCCGGAAACGAGCGCCTGCGCTCCCAACCCATGAATCATCGAAGCCATGGCACGGCCCAGGAACTCGCCTTGACTGCGGGCAGCTGGATCGGTCAACCGGAAAGCCTCGGCGACGAAGCCGGCAATCACGATCAGCAACAGCAGCAGTTCCATGGACAGGAACCCGCGCCTGATCTTGTGAACCGTCAGTCGTTCGGGAGGAATGAGCCTTCGGATTGTCAGGAACAGGATGCCGAGCAACATGGCGATTCCCGCAACCTCGCGTCCCCCTTCCATGACAAAGTGACCAAACCACCCGCCGTAAACGTCCACGTTCAACCAGGACAGCGGAAACAGGCCGTGTCCGGCGATCTCGACGATGGCGCCGAAAAACAGGAGAAGATGGGCGATGCCCGATGCCGGACGCTTGATCAGACGTGACAGCAGCACGCCCCTGGCCAGGAATGTTCGCCAATTCAGCTTCGCAACCACCGCCTCGCGAGAAACGACCGGCCCAAACCATGGCTTGCCTCGGGCAAGCAGCGTCCAGCGTTGCCGCAGCCCCTTGAAGAACATGAACAGTGCCCCGCACAGAAGCGCCGTGAGGATTACGTAGTTCGTGGCGGATATCGAATACATGGCTGGCCCGAAGTTCGCGCAGTCCGCGTAAGCCAGGGCTGAACCCTAGCTTACCTCTTAGACCATCAAGCCGATATTGGCGCCATGGCGTGTTGCCTCGGCAAGGCGACGCGGCACCCAGGCGCCTCCGGCCAAGTAAATCTCGCGAATGCCGCCATCAGCCTTCAACTGATAGTAGAGATCGGGTTGCTGCACCGAACCGTAAACCAGCACGACACTGTCGAACCCATGCTTCGTGTAGGTATTGCCGCCCCACGACGAAACGAACTCAAGTGCTTCCGGCTTCACTTCGGTGAGGATCAGGTTGGGGTGGACCGCCACTCCAAACTTCTCAACGCGGTTCAATACCATGCCGATGGAGTATCGGGCCACTTCGGTGGCCAGATGCACCGACTTGTGAAATATCTCCACTTTCTTGCCGCGTTCGGCAAGATACTCGGCAACGCATGGCGTCTGGTAGTAATCCTCCTGGGACACCAGCGCGACACGTTCGCCAACCGAAGCCTTGCCCAGCATCACATCCCAGCCCTGCACGACGTGCGGCAAGCCTATGCCCGGGACCTCCTCGGGCACACGCGGGAGGGAGCCCGTGGCGATGACCACGGTATCGGGTGCCAGGGACTTGATCAGATCGAGGTTCGCACGGGTTTCGAGCCTGACCTCGACACCCAGGCGGATCATTTCGTTTTCCTCGAAGTACACCTGGTCTTCGAAGGAATCGCGTCCAGGCGCCTTGGCAGCGATCAGGAGCTGCCCGCCGAGGCGCTTGCCCTGCTCCAGCAATGTCACCTGGTGCCCACGCATGGCGGCGATGCGCGCAGCCTCGCATCCTGCTGCCCCCCCACCGACGACCACCACCCGCTTTGACGTCTTGGCCGGCCGGTATTCCGCCTCCCAGCGAAGTTCGTTGCCGATGACCGGATTGATGGAACAGGTCGGGGTATAGGGAAAGCACACCGGCTCCGAAGCCTCATCAATGCAACGCGTGCAACCGATACAGCGGCGGATTTCGCCCAAACGACCTTCCCGTGCCTTGTTGGCGAAATCGGGGTCGGCAATACCGGCGCGCACCATGCCCACCAGGTCGCAGTAACCCCCCTTGAGCAGTTCCTCCGCCAGCACCGGATCATTGATGCGGCCTGTGAACAGCACGGCGATCTTCTTGTCCATCTCGCCGAGATCCGCCCTTGAGGCCTTTCCCGTTTCGCGATACTCGGCGTGCGGATGATATGACGATGGCACGTATGAGGGAGCGCCCCAGCAATGGCCGGTATCGATGTCGACGAAGTCGAGCAGGCCGGTCTCGCCGATCGCAAAGAGCATCTCGCGCAATTCCATGTTGTCGTAGCCGCCCTGCCGGGACTCCTGGCCATTGATGCGTATGCCCAGCGCCAGCGAATCGCCCACGCGCTCGCGAACGCGCCTGAGCGCCTCGACGACGAAACGGACGCGCTCCCTGGGACCGCCACCCCATTGGTCGGCGCGCCGATTGGTCACCGGCGACAGGAAGCTGTAACCCACCGTTTCGTGCGCGCAATGGATCTCGATACCATCGGCCCCGGTATTCTTCGCCACTTCCGCCGCATCGGCGTAAGTCTGCAGGAGGAATTCGATCTCCTCTTCGCCGAGCACGTGAGGCGTGTAGTCCTGCGCCCCAACGACCGGTACCGGCGATGGCGACCACAATGCGTTCAGATGCGTCAACTGGACGACGACGACGGCGCCATGCCGATGCACCTCGTCGGTAAACTTCTTCCAACCCTCGGCAAAAGCGGGATTCTGATAGGCCGCCTGATGACAACCGAATCCCCCGCGCAGCGATACCTCGTCGGGCGCCCCGGGAGGCAGCGGCACGTTGAGCAGCCACGTTTCGCCGCCGATCCACCCCGTGCCCCCACGGGCCTTGGCGCCATGATGCGCGATGAAATGATCATCGATCAGTCCGGGAGCCATCGACGAGTTGATGGTGTTGGTTGTCTCGCATATGCGGTTCGGCACACGCATCGGGCCCACCTGCAATGGCGCGAACAGGTGCTCGAATTTCATGCTTGTCATGACTGACTTCTCCTCCTTCTGTCCTCGATGGTGCTCAAGCCGGCCCGGTCGGTGTAAGGATGACGATCGCGAACGGCCGATCGGTTTGCCTCTGGAAGTAACCCCAGGCGGGGAAGACCGCATCCAGCTTCGGCCAGAGGGCTTCGCGCTCTTCCGGAGTCGCGTCCCGTGCCACGGCCGTCATTTTCCTTCTATCGAGTTGCACCCAGCAGTTGGGATTGGCACTGATGTTCAAGTACCACGTCGGGTGCTGGTCATATCCGGCGAGCGAGCCGACCACCACCATCCGCTCCCCGTCCTGAAGGAAGACCAGCGGCGTCGTGCGCTTTTCACCGGATTTCCGGCCAAGCACCGTCAGCAGCAGCGTCGGCAGACCCGACGGCGACCCTTTCCCGGTAGACCAGCCATCGGGGTTATCGAGATAGCGCTGCACATCGGCCTTTGCGTCACCACGTATGCGTTCCAGCGATGCGGTGGCATCCTTCAGACCTTCCCAAGCTTCGTCGTTGAGGAAATCCGGTTTTACCATCTTGTCGCGATTGCCCGTTGTCATTGCTCATCCTTTCCTTGGTTGCTTCGCCGATTGCCACGGATCGAAAGTCAGTCTTGGCCCGGCGCCGATGATCCGATCGGCGACGCCGCGGCGACCCGTGCTCTATCGCTTGAGAATCGCCGCCGTGGCGTTGCCGCCCAAACCGTTGGTTTGGGCCAAGCCAACCTTGGCGCCCGGCACCTGGCGGGCACCGGACTGCCCACGCAGTTGCCAGGTCAACTCCGCAATCTGCCAGACGCCCATCGCGGTGGTCGCTTCGCCGAACGACACGAACCCGCCCGACGGATTGATGGGCATGCGTCCGACCGGTGTGGTCTGGCCGCTGTCCAGCAGTGCCTGCGCCTCACCCGGTTCGCACAGGCCCCACTCTTCGGGAAATGCCAGTTCGTAGTAACAGGTGTTGTCCTGCAACTCGGTGAAACTGACCTCGCGGGGACCGACTCCGGCTCGCTCGAACGCGCGCATGACCGCGGCCTTGGCCTCCGTGTGAAAACTCGGTCCGGCAGGCACAGGTCCGGCAAGGCCACGGGGAAGTGCATCGCTGAAGTCCAGAGTCGCCACGGCGCTGGTCGCAACCGTGATCGGCTTTCCCGTGAATTGCCTTGCCTTGGCCGCAGAACAGATCACCACTGCCGCCGCGCCATTCGAAACCGGGCAGATCTCGAACAGCCTCAGGGGATTGCTCACATATGGCGAAGCCAGGACTTCGCCGACGCTGACTTCCTTCTGAAAGCGCGCGTATGGGTTGCCCACCGAGCACTTGCGCGCCTTGACCGTGACGCGCGCATACTGTTCCTCGGTCGTCCCGTGGTCGAACATGCGCCGACGCGCCAGGGTGGCCCAGAAAGAGGGGCCGGGCATGCCGACGCAGCGCTGCCGCAGGAATTCCGGATCGGTGGCTTCCTCGACACCGGACGTCTGGATCATGCCCTTCGGCATCACCTCGCCGCCAACCACGAGCACGACGTCGTGAATGCCGCCCGCCACCAGCGAGTAGCCGACGTTGAAGGCGTTGCCCCCGGCAGCGCAGCCCGCCGAAAGGTTATAGACCGGAATGCCCGTCGAGCCGATGTCCTCGACGACGTCGTTGCCGTTCAGGCCCCAGCCCTTGCCCCCTGAAAAGCGGGAACTGGCTGCAGCGACCGCCTCGATCTGACGCCAGGACACGCCGGCATCCTTGAGCGCCATTTGTACCGCGTGACGGCAAAGCTCGGTCACGGACTTGGTGCCGACCACGTCGTCACCCGTCTTGCCAAACCGGTGAACCCCCACGCCCAGAACACTGACTTCTCGCATCTGCTTTCTCCGCCGCGGCCTAAACCAGTTTGAATTTCCACGAGGTGTACGCCTTCCCCTCCTCGTGGTAGAGCGTATCGACGACCAATTCGACCTGCGCGCCAATCCGGACGTTCTCGAGCGGGTCGACCATCTGGCCGACCATGCGCAAACCATTGTCCATGTCGACGACGCCGATCACATAGGACTTGAACGGCTTGTCGAACTTGTGCGGCGGTGGAGGAGGAAAGTCGGCCACGGAATAACTCCAGATAACCCCCTTGCCGCCGAAAGCGCAGTCTTCCATCTTCGACTCGGCGCAGCTCGGGTTGTGGCACTCCGCAGCCTTGGGAAAGTATGGCGTCCCGCAGGAAACGCACTTGTTCCCAAACACCCTGGCTCCGTCCTCATCGGAAAAAAGCCCTGGAACCGCCGGCACGCGCAACACCGGCACAAAACTGCCGCCGGCCACCGATCCTTCCTCCACGAAAGCCCCATCCACCTCGTTGGAACGCTTTTCCGCCATGTTCTTGTCCTCGTCAGGTCCTGGCCGCCTTGATCAACTCAGGCAGCACCTCCAGGCAATCGGCCACGATGCCGTAGCGTGCGTAACGGTAGATCGACGCATCCTTGTCCTTGTTGATGGCAACGATGGTCTTGGCCGCGGAACAACCGGCCATGTGCTGGCTCGCGCCCGAGATACCGGCCGCAAGGTAGAGACCGGGGCGGGTGATCTTTCCCGTGAGCCCGACCTGTCGCGAGGAATCGATCCAGCC
>CAYXZX010000029.1:0-20888 GCA_964469455.1 uncultured Rhodocyclaceae bacterium
GCCGCCGGAGGGATGGAATGGCTAAGACCATGGAAAAAGTCGATGTCGTGATCGTGGGCTCGGGAGCAGCCGGCAGCGTGTTCGCCGCGGTGCTGGCGGAGGCCGGCAAGAAGGTGCTCGTGCTGGAGCGCGGCACGGCGCGCAAGCTGACCGATCTCTATAGCTCGCAGATCTGGGCGCGTCGCCTCAAATGGGGTGCCGCAACGCTCGTGGAAGCGGGGCCGGACTCCATCTGGTACGGCTTCAATGCCGGCCATGGATTCGGTGGCGCCGCCATCCATCACTATGGTGTCTGGCCACGCTACCACCCCGAGGACTTCGAACTCATGAGCCGTTACGGTCGCGGGCTGGACTGGCCGTTCGGCTATGACGAACTCCGTCCCTTCTACGACCAAGTCCAGACCGATGTCGGCATGTCGGGTGACGCAAAACAAGAGGTTTGGCGTCCCGCCGGGGCTGACTATCCGTTGCCACCGGTGCTGGTGAGCAAGCATGGCCAGGTGCTCGCCCGCGGATTCGAGAAACTAGGCAAGCGCGTCGCGCCGATTCCCATGGCCGTCCTGTCGCAGCCTTACAACGGTCGGCCCGGATGCATCTGGGATGGCTGGTGCGATGCCGGTTGCCCGACTGGCGCGCTGGCCAATCCCCTCGTCGTCTATCTGCCGCGCGCACAAAAGGCAGGGGCGCGCATGCAGGCCAATGCGCATGTCACCCGCGTGCTCACGGACAGCACGGGCAAGCGCGCCACCGGCGTTGAATATGTCAATGCCAAGGGCGAAAAGATCACGCAGCCAGCGGATGCCGTGGTGCTGTGCGCATTCACCGTCGAGAATTCCCGCATCCTCCTCAACTCCGCCAACCCGCGGCATCCGCACGGCTTGGCCAACGCCAGCGGAACCGTCGGCCGGTACCTGATGTGCCATCCGGCCGTATCGATCTCCGGCATGTTCAACGAGGACATGGAGAATCACCTCGGCGCCACCGGCGGCCAGCTGCTCTGCCAGGATGCCTTCGACAAGACGCGCGATCCCAACGGCGGCTTCGGCAGCCGGCAATGGGAAATCGGGCTGGCCCTGAAGACCAACGATCTCCTGGGCATCGCCATGACACGACCGGACATCTATGGCGAGGCACTGCACAAGTTCATGGAAGACGGCGCGCGCCACATGGGTTCGATGGTCGGTGTCTGCGAGGACCAGCCGCTGTGGGAGAACCGCATCGAACTCGCCGGAGACAAGGACAAGTTCGGTCAGGCGAAAGCAAGGGTGGTCTACAAGATCAGCGAGGACGGCCGCAAGCTCTGGAAAACCGCAGCGCACGAGGGCGTGGAACTGTTCAAGGCCGCCGGTGCCCGCGAAGCCTGGCCGAGCCCGCCGGGAGGGCAGCACATCATGGGCGGCACCATCATGGGCAAGGAACCAGCCAAGTCGGTCCTCAACGGTGCCGGTCAGGCACACGAGGTCCCCAATTTGTTTGTTGGCGGCCCCAGCGTGTTTCCCACCAGTTCCAGCGTCAATTCCACGTTCACCGCTCATGCCATGGCCCTCAAGTCCGCCAGGTTCATGGTCGAGCACTGGGGCAAACTGTGACGGCGAGGCTTGGCCTCCGCCTTAACAGAAGCAGCAGCAGTCAATAACTACTAGCAGGAGAACACGATGAACATCTTCAAGTCGGCATGCACGGTGTTGGTGCTCGGCACCCTCGCCGCTTCTGCCATGGCGCCCGCCAGCGCCCAAACCGCCAAGCGGCCGAACATTCTGCTCATTGTCGCCGATGACCTCGGCTACAACGACATCGGTTCCTTCGGTTCGGAGATCAGCACCCCCAACCTGGACAAACTTGCCGCCAACGGCGTCCGTCTGACCAGCTACTACACCACCCCCTTCTGTTCGCCAACCCGCTCGATCCTGATGTCGGGCACCGACAATCACCTGGCCGGATTCGGCGACATGGCCGAACTGATGACCAAGGATGTTCGGGGCAAGCCCGGATACGAGGGACGCCTGAACGACCGCGTGGTTCCACTGCCGCAGGTTCTCCATGACGCCGGCTACCGAACGCTGATGGCCGGCAAGTGGCATCTGGGCAACAACGAGAACATCAACAACCGCGGCTTTGATCGCTCCTTTGCGCAGATGTCGGGAGGCGCCAGCCACTGGGGCGACCAGTTGGGCATCGTCGCGTTTGACCCGGCCAAGCCGCCGCGTGCAGATTATCGCGAGGACGGCAAGTCGATCACACTGCCAAAGGACTTTTATTCGTCCGACGCCTATGCGAGCAAGATCATCGAGTACCTCGATCAGACCAAGGGCAGCGGCAAGCCTTTCTTCGCCTATCTCGCCTTCACCGCTCCGCACTGGCCGCTGGCGGCGCCCGAGGAAGACATCAAGAAGTATGAAAACCGCTACAACGGCGGCTACGACGCCTTGAGCCGGGAGCGCCTGGCCAGCATGAAAGCCAAGGGCCTCGTCGCCAGCGACGCGACGCTCTATGGCGGTCATTCCTATTGGCCGAAGTGGAACTCGCTGCCAGCGGACCAGCAGCGCTCGGAGGCCAAGCGCATGGCAGTCTATGCGGCGATGGTGGACCGAATGGACCAGCAGATCGGCCGGGTGCTGAGTTATCTGGAGCAACAAGGCGAACTCGACAACACCTTCGTGTTCTTCATGTCCGACAACGGTGCCGATGGCAACTCCGTCTATGACGTCGAGCGCAATCGTGAATGGATCCACGGCAGCATGGACAACAGCACCGAGAACATCGGCAAGCCTGGCTCGTTCATCGAGTACGGGCCCGGCTGGGCACAAGCCGGCATGACGCCGCTCCGCATGTACAAGTCCTTCATGTACGAGGGCGGCATCTCGGTGCCGGCAATCGTCTGGGGCCCGAAGCTCGGTGTCGGCAAGGACATCAAGCGAGCCGTAACGCATGTCAAGGATCTGGCGCCCACGCTGTACGAGTTGGCCGGCGCCAAGCACCCGGGCACCGAATATCAGGGCAAGACAGTATTGCCTGTGACCGGCAAGTCGATGCTCGGCTACCTCACCGGCAAGCAGGCTTCCGTGCATGAGGCGAACGAAGCCCTGGGCTGGGAACTCGGTGGCCGCAAGGCATTGCGCAAGGGGGACTGGAAGATCGTTTATTCCAACAAGCCGTGGGGCAGCGGCGAATGGGAGTTGTACAACCTGGCCAATGACCGGGCGGAAACCAACGACCTCGCTGCAAAGAACCCGGAGAAGCTCAAGGAACTGGTCGCCGAGTGGCCGCGGTACGTGGCTGAAAACGGGGTCATCGAAATCGACAACCTCGCGGCCCGGCCCGGCTACAGCAATGCCGGCAAGTACTACGAGGACTTGACGCTCGAGGCGGCGTCCAAGCCCAGGACCGCCAAGTAGCACCGATACCCGGACACGCGGTCGGCACCGCCGGTGCCGACCGCTTTTTTCTTGGCGGTGTCCGATTCGTAACGCGGCAGCCAAGTCATTGGCCTACTTTCCGGCTATCCTTGGACCATGATGACTTCCAGCATCTCCCGCCCCGCCCGCCGCTTGCCCGCGGCGCGCGTGATCGCGCTTGTCACGATTGTCATGGCGATCGCCTTCGGCACGCGGGGAGCAGCCATCAACCTCGCCACCGCCGCGCCGGCGACCACCAGTGCGCCGCGCCATGTCGGCGCAGCCGTCTGTACCGAATGCCACACCCGGCAGGCCGATCAATGGCGTAGCTCGCATCATGCCCTGGCGATGCAGGAAGCAAACGACAGGAGCGTACTAGGGAATTTTGAGGGCGCACGCTTTGTCCATGCCGGCATCGCCTCCCGGTTTTTCAAGCGGGGTGGCAAGCACTTCGTCACTACCGACGGCGCCGACGGCCGACTGGCCGACTTCGAAGTCAAGTACACCTTCGGTGTCTATCCACTCCAGCAATACCTGATCGAACTGCCGGGCGGTCGCCTACAGGCGCTATCCATCGTATGGGATGCGCGAACGAAAAAGGAAGGCGGCCAGCGCTGGTATCACCTCTACCCGGGGGAGCGGATCAAGGCCGGCGATTCCCTGCATTGGACAGCGCGCAGCCAGAACTGGAATTACATGTGCGCGGCCTGCCATTCGACCAATCTGCGCAAGAACTACGATCCGGCCAAGGATGGCTTCACGACGACATGGTCCGACATCAACGTCGCCTGCGAAGCCTGCCACGGCCCGGGTTCCGCGCATGTCGAGTGGGCACGTCAGCCCGCAACTGCCCGGGCGTCGTCCGCCGCAAACGGACTGTTGTCTCGTTCCGCAGCCGCACCGGATCAACGTTGGGTATTTTCGCCCAATGCCAAAATTGCCCACCGGACGAGCCCCACCTCAGCCGGTGACGGCGTCGACACCTGTTTTTCGTGCCATGCCCGACGGCGGCAGATTACCGAACCGGCCGAGCCTGGCCGATCGTTTCTCGACAACTACGCCCCCACGCTGCTGGAACCTGGCGCCTACCACGCCGATGGCCAGATCGACGGCGAAGTGTATGAATACGGTTCCTTTACGCAGAGCAAGATGCACCGTGCCGGTGTCGTCTGCAGCGATTGCCATGAACCGCACAGCCTTGCGCCGAGGGCGAAAGGCAACGCCCTGTGCGCCCAGTGCCACAAGCCCGAAGCATTCGATGTCACCTCGCATCATCACCACCCGGCAGGATCGGCCGGCAGCCAGTGCATCGAATGCCACATGCCGACCAAGACCTACATGGGCATCGACCGTCGCCGCGACCACGGCTTTCGGGTACCGCGACCCGATCTTGCCGCGACCGGCGCGACCTCGAACGCCTGCAAGCAATGTCATGGCGGCAAGACCGATGCATGGGCCGCCCAGGCGGTCGAAGGGTGGCGCGGCAAGGCCGCGACGCCGCCGGCATCCTTCACCGCACTCGTCGCCGCACGCGACCAGCGTGCTGAAGCGGCCGGGCTACTCGCGGCGCTGGCTCAGGACAAGAGCGAACCGGCGATTACGCGAGCCACCGCGCTCAGATCGCTCACTTCTCCGTTACCCGCCGTGGCCCGGGCCAGCATCCAGGCCAGTCTCGGCGACAGCGAGCCGCTGGTGCGCGCGGCAGCGGTCCAGGCGGCACAGCGGCTCGACCCAAGGGAGCAGGCGCGCATGGTCGGGCCCTTGCTTCTGGATGCAGTGCGACTGGTCAGAATCGAGGCTGCCCGAATCCTCGCGGGGTTGCCGGAAACCCTGTTCAATCGTGAGCAGTGGTCCGCCAACCAAAAGGCAACGGAAGAACTGATCGCTTCGGAACTGGCCGCCGCCGAACTGCCCGAAAGCCACCTCAACCTGGGCGACTTGTACGCGCGCCTTGGTCGCCCCGAGGAAGCGGAGAGAGAACTCAAGCGGGCGGCCCGAATGGACCCGCGCTTTATCCCGGCGCGCATCAACCTCGCGGATCTCTATCGCTCCATGCAGCGGGAAACCGAAGCGGAAGCGCTGCTGAAGGAAGCGATGCGCATCGAGCCCAAGGCTGCCGAACCTTACCATGCCCTCGGTTTGCTCAGGGTTCGCCAGGGCGAACGGCGCGAGGCGCTGAGCTTGCTGGCCAAAGCGGTTGCCTTGGCGCCCACGGTGCCGCGTTACGCCTATGTTCATGGCGTGGCGCTGCACGACTCGGGAGCCGCAGGCCCGGCAATCGCCATCCTGGACAAAGCCCATCGGCGCTTCCCGGCCGATCAGGACATTCTTGTCGCGCTGGCGATGTTCGAGCGGCAACGCGGCCGGACTGCCATCGCGCTGGACTACGTCGAACGGCTGGCGCGTCTGGATCCCGAAAGCCCCCGGATCCGCGCCCTGCGCGACCGTATCGGCAGGTAGTTCCGCGGTCGGCCCGGCCTCTGCAAGTCCCGCCATGGTCGAGCCAGGAACCGGCCTTCGGTTGATTGTGTCACGCGGAAGATGTATGGTTCGCCCCATACGATAGAACCCGCCGGGATTATTCCAGGAAATTGCGAGTGGGCAAACTGATCGGCGTGCCGTTGGCTGAATGGTTCAAGACGACACGCCGATGAGCTGAGGAGGGACAAAATGAATCTCCCGCCGATGGCTGCGGCGCGAAGGCTTTCGCAATGTCGTCCGTACCGCACCGACGACCTCGACGCCGCGCGCGACCACATTTCGCGACTCTTCAAGCCGCACGATCTGGCCGTGCTTGGCCGGGGGCAAAAACTCGACGTCTGCATCGGCGGCGGCGACATCGACGAGATTTCGCTGATCTACCATCGTCACGGCGCTCGTGTCAGCGTCAAGCCGGGCACGCTCGACAAGTTCTTCCTCCTGCAAATTCCGATTCGCGGCCGGGCACAGGTGCGGATCGGCGGGCACGATGTCTCATGCGGTCCCGGGCGTGGCGTCATGATCTCACCCAAGCTCGAGGCGGACATGGAGTTCATGCAGGGTTGCGAGCAATTGATCCTGCGGGTCGACGCACCCAGCCTGGAGCGATTCCTTTGGCGTCAGACGTCGCGTGAACCTGGCCGGGCGCTCGAATTTGCTCCAAGCGTGGACCTGACGGGCAAGGCGGGATTGCGAGTACTGGCCTTGCTGGAATACCTGGCCACGGTCATTCATGAGCACGAGGATGGCGAATATCCCGAGGTCGTGCGCCAGGGCATTTCGTCCCTGGTGCTCGGCACGCTGCTGAGTTCGGTCGATCATAACCATCGGGAAGTCCTGCGCGAGAACATCGAGCCGCCGAAGCCGCACCATATCAAGCGTGCCCTGCAGTTCATGGAGAAGTCGGTTCGCAATCCGATCACGCCAGAGGATGTCGCTGACGCGATCAACGTCAGCCCGCGCACCCTGTATGGCAGTTTCAAGCACTATCTGAACACCACGCCCATGCGCCACCTGAAGAATCTGCGACTGGAACACGCGCGTGAACGCCTGCTCCACGCCGATCCCGAGGCCGACTCGGTGACGGCGGTGGCGATGGAATATTGCTTCCAGCATTTCGGCCATTTCTCCGCCGCCTACAGGGAACGCCACGGCGAACTGCCCAGCGCCACGCTCGGCAGGCGTGGCGGCCCGCGCCCCGAAGCAGCCAAGGACGCCGTCAAGAAATAAGTTCGAAAGTCAGCCGTGATGGCACGCCGATCCGGTGTGTCACCATGGTTATCGGCCGTCGTTTGTAGGCATCACTCGATGATGCCACCGCCCAGGCAGGCCAGCGATTCGTAGACGACCACCGATTGACCCGGCGTCACCGCCCACTGCGGGGCGGCGAAGGCGATCTCGCACGCTCGCGTGTCCACCCGCTCGACCTCGCAGGCCGCATCGGGCTGCCGGTAGCGCGTCTTCGCGGCGTACACCCAGTGGGTATGCGGTTCTTCGCCCGAGATCCATGACAGTTGGCCAGCGACGAGACGATCACGCATTAGCGCCGGATGCTGATGTCCCTGCACGACATAGAGGATGTTCTTCGCCATGTCCTTCGCGCACACGAACCATGGCTCCTCCGGCGCGCCCTTGACGCCGCCGATGCCCAGGCCTTCGCGCTGGCCGAGCGTGTAGTACATCAGGCCCTCGTGCCGGCCGACCACGCGATCCGAGTCGAGCGCGCGGATCTCGCCGGGCTGTCTCGGAATGTAGCGGGCGAGGAACTCGCGGAACGGCCGCTCGCCGATGAAGCAGATGCCCGTGGAATCCTTCTTGGCGTGGTTGGCCAGGCCGGCGTCCTCGGCAAGCTTGCGCACCTCGCGCTTGTAGAGGTGGCCGACCGGGAACAGCGTCTTCGAAAGCTGCTTCTGATTCAGGCGATAGAGGAAATAGCTCTGATCCTTGGTGCCGTCCTCGGCCTTCATCAGCTGGAACTTGCCGAGGAACTCCCGCACCTGTGCGTAATGGCCGGTGGCGATCTTGTCGGCGCCGAGCTTGAGCGCATGATCGAGGAAGGCCTTGAACTTGATCTCGGAATTGCACAGCACGTCCGGATTGGGCGTACGGCCCGCCTGATATTCGCGCAGGAAATCGGCGAACACCCGGTCCTTGTATTCGACGGAGAAGTTCACGACTTCGAGGTCGATGCCGATCACATCCGCTGCCGCCGTGGCATCGATGAGGTCCTGGCGCGACGAGCAGTACTCCTCGGTGTCGTCGTCCTCCCAGTTCTTCATGAACAGGCCGGTGACGTCGTGGCCGGCGCGCTTGAGCAGCAGGGCCGCGACCGAGGAATCGACGCCTCCCGACATGCCGACAATGATGTTAGCCATAGTGACGAATCAACTCCAATGGATAGCGCCGACCGGCGAGATAGTCCTGCACGCACTGCCAGATCAGCGGGCTGCGATGACTGACTTTCGAAGCCTCGATTTCCCCGGGCGTCAGCCATAGCGCCCTGACGATACCGGCGTCGAGCGCGCGGCCCGTGTCTTCCTCGCCCAGCTCGCCGGCGAAGGCAAAACGCAGGTAGGTGATGTCGCCCGTGTTTGTTTTTCTTGGCCGGGGCCATTGATAAACGCCGACCAGCGCCGTCGGCCGGAAACGCCAGGCCGTTTCCTCCAGGGCCTCGCGCGCGCAGGCATCCACGAGCGACTCGCCGGGGTCGAGATGACCGGCGGGCTGATTGAAGCGCAAACCGTCTTCGGTCTCTTCTTCGATCAGCAGAAATCGTCCGGCCCGCTCGATCACGGCGGCGACGGTGACGTTGGGCTTCCAGGCTCGATCGTTCATGGCCCGATTTTACCGGGCCAATTCCGATAAAATCTGCATTTTGCGACAGCCCTCCCTGGAGACTCCGATCATGTCCATGGCCGACCGCGACGGCTTCATCTGGTACGACGGCAAGCTCGTGCCCTGGCGCGATGCCACCACCCACGTGCTGACCCATTCCCTCCATTACGGCCTGGCGGTCTTCGAGGGCGTGCGCGCGTACAAGACGGTCGATGGCACGGCCATTTTCCGGCTCAAGGAACATACCGAGCGCCTGTTCAACTCCGCCCACATCTACCGCATGCCCATGCCCTGGGACCGCGCCACGCTGATGGAAGCGCAGAAGGAGGTCGTGCGCGCCAACAAGCTCGAATCCTGCTACCTGCGGCCGATCGCCTTCTACGGCTCCGAGAAGATGGGCGTGTCGCCGAAGGGCGCCAAGACCCACGTCGCCATCGCCGCCTGGCCGTGGGGCGCCTATCTCGGCGAGGAAGGCATGGAGAAGGGCATCCGCGTCAAGACTTCGAGCCACGCCCGCCACCACGTGAATGTCTCGATGTGCCGAGCGAAATATTCCGGCACCTACGCCAACTCGATCCTCGCCAACATGGAGGCCGTCGAGCACGGCTACGACGAGGCGCTGCTGCTCGACGTCGACGGCTTCGTCGCCGAGGGCGCCGGCGAGAACCTGTTCGTCGTCAAGGACGGCCAGATCTACGAGCCGGAAATCGCCTCGGCGCTGATCGGCATCACCCGCGCCTCGGTCCACGCGCTGGCGAAGGAACTCGGCTACTCGGTGATATCGAAACGCCTGACCCGCGACGACCTCTACATCGCCGACGAGGCCTTCTTCACCGGCACCGCCGCCGAAGTGACGCCGATCCGCGAACTCGACGGCCGCCAGATCGGCGAAGGACGGCGCGGCCCGATCACCACGAAAATCCAGAGCCTCTTTTTCGACGTGGTCAACGGCAAAGTGCCGGCCCATGCCGACTGGCTCACCAAGGTCTGAGGACAGCACGATGGCCGAAATCAACGAAACCGTCCGCGAAGTCGCCGTTACCGCGCACGACCTGCCGCTGCATTGCCCGCGCCCCGGCGCGCCGCTTTGGGCGCGGCATCCGCGCGTCTTCCTCGACGTGCTGAAAGGCGACGAAGCCGTCTGTCCGTACTGCGGCACGAAGTACCGCTTCACCGGCGAGAAGCCGAAGGGACATCATTAACAAGCTGCTGGTCGTCGCGCCGTCCTGGATCGGCGACACCATCATGATGCAGCCGCTGCTCATGCGGCTGCGCCAGCAGCGGCCCGACGCCGAGATTCACGTCCTGGCGCCGGCCTGGAGCGCCCCCCTGCTGGCGCGCATGCCCGAGGTCGCGGCCGTCATCGAAAACCCCTTCGCGCATGGCCAGTTCGACTGGGCCGGCCGCAAGGCCCTAGGCAGGCATCTCGGGAAGACCGGCTTTACCCAGGCCTATGTGCTGCCGAACTCCTGGAAGTCCGCGCTGGTGCCGTTCTTTGCCGGCATCCCGAAACGCACCGGCTACCACGGCGAGGCGCGCTACTTTCTGCTCAACGACCGTCACCGCCTCGATGCCGCTGCGATGCCGCGGCTGGTCGACCGCTACGCCGCACTCGCCGGACCACTGGTCGGGCCGACGCCGAATCCGCGCCTCACGTCCTCGCCCGAGCAACAGCGCGCCGTCCGCGCCGCGCTTGGCCTGCCGCCGGACGTCGCGCCGATCATCTTCTGTCCGGGCGCCGAATACGGTCCCGCCAAGCGCTGGCCGGCACGGCATTTCGCCGACCTTGCACTGAAAGTCAGCCGTGGCGGCACGCCGGTCTGGGCGATCGGTTCGGCCAAGGATGCCGAAGCCGGCGCCGAGATCGAGCGCCTTGCCGATGGCGCCGCGCAAAACCTTTGCGGCCGCACCAATCTCGGGCAGGCCATCGACCTGATCGCCGGCGCACGCGCCGTGGTCAGCAACGACTCCGGCCTGATGCACGTCGCCGCCGCGCTCGACCGGCCGCTGGCGGCGATCTATGGTTCCTCCAGTCCCGGCTATACGCCGCCGCTGTCGCCGCGTGCGAAAATAGTCTCGCTCGGCCTCGCGTGCAGTCCCTGCTTCAAGCGCGAGTGTCCGCTGCAAGGCGCCGACCGGATGCGCTGCCTGAACGACGTATCCCCGGAACGCGTGCTCGCTACCCTGGAAACCAGCGATGCCTGACAAGCCGATCTTCCCGACTCCGCAAGATGCGGAGGCCGCCTTCTACGACGCCATCGAACAGGGCAACCTGGACCAGTTGATGCAGGTCTGGGCCGAGGACGAGGAGATCGTCTGCGTGCATCCCGGGGGCCCGCGCCTGACCGGCTATGCCGCCATCCGCGACACATGGCGGCGCATCTTCGAAGGCGGCGTCAAGTTCCGCATCCGCCTGTCGGACGGCACCGCCGTGCAGACGCCTTTCAGCGCCGTGCATACCGTCATCGAACATGTCTCGGTGCGCGACGACGAATCGCAACGGGCGCCCGTGGTCGCCACCAATGTCTTCGTCCGCAGCGCACTGGGTTGGCGCATGGTGTTGCACCACGCCTCGCCGGCGCCGCCGGCAGCCCTCGCGGAAGCACCCAAGACTTTGCATTAGTCCCCAAGCATCTTTTTCGGAGCCTCGCCATGACCCCCATCGCCCCCGAAATCTTCAAGGCCTACGACATTCGCGGCATCGTCGACAAATCGCTCACCGTCGATGCGGTGCGCACCATCGGCCAGGCCATCGGCTCGGAAGCGCGCGACCGCGGCGTCGGCACCATCGCCGTCGGCCGCGACGGCCGCCTGTCCGGCCCGGCGCTGGCTGGCGCATTGGCCGAGGGCATCAACGCCGCCGGCGTGGACGTGGTCGACATCGGCTGCGTGCCGACGCCCGTCACCTACTTCGCCGCCTTCGAACTCGGCACCGAAAGCTGCGTCTCCGTCACCGGCAGCCACAACCCGCCCGACTACAACGGCCTGAAGATGGTGCTCGGCGGCCAGACGCTGTTCGGCCCGCTGATCCAGGACTTGAAGAAGCGCATCGACCAGGGTCGCCTGCACACGGGCACGGGCAAGTTGCGTCACGCCGATGTCAGGGAGGCGTACCTGAAGCGCATCGTCGGCGACGTGAAGATCGCCCGGCCGATGAAGATCGTCGTCGACTGCGGCAACGGCGTGGCCGGCGGCTTCGCGCCCGAACTGTTCCGCCGCATGGGCTGCGAGGTCATCGAACTGTTCTGCGAAGTCGACGGCCAGTTCCCCAACCACCATCCCGACCCCTCCAAGCCGGAGAACCTCAGGGACGTCATCCGCGTGCTGAAGGAAACCGACGCCGAACTCGGGCTGGCCTTCGACGGCGACGGTGACCGCCTGGGCGTGGTCACCAAGGACGGCGAGATCATCTACCCCGACCGCCAGCTGATGCTCTTCGCTGCCGACGTGCTGGCGCGCAACCCCGGCGCGCAGATCATCTTCGACGTGAAGTGCTCGCGCTGGGTGGCCGAGTCGGTGCGTCACCAGGGCGGCAGGCCGCTGATGTGGAACACCGGCCACGCCTTCATCAAGGCCAAGCTCAAGGAGACCGGCGCGCCGCTGGCCGGCGAGATGAGCGGCCACGCGTTCTTCAAGGAACGCTGGTATGGCTTCGACGACGGCCTGTACGCGTGCGCGCGCCTGCTGGAGATCATCTCGCGCTGGCGGGATGCCAACTGGCCGCTCAAGCATCTGCCCAACGCCATCTCGACGCCCGAGCTCAACATCAAGATGAACGAGGGCGAGCCGCACGCGCTGATCGCGAAGCTGCAGAAGGAAGGCCGGTTCCCCGGTGCGCGCGAACTGATCACCATCGACGGCGTGCGCGCCGAATACGCCGATGGCTTCGGCCTCGCCCGTGCCTCGAACACCACGCCCGTCGTGGTGCTCCGCTTCGAGGCCGACAGCCAGGTGGCACTGGAGCGCATCCAGGAGGCCTTCAAGGCGGCCCTGATCGGCGTCTGGCCAGGGCTGACTTTCAGCTTCGACCACGCCGGCCATTGACCTGCGGTTGGCCGTCCTCGCCACGAGGACTTGCACTGGATCAAGCGCCACGGCCGTTGCGGGTCTATATTCAACAAAGGAATAGGTTACGCAACAACGCGAACAACGAGAGGGAAGGCAAAGCATGGCCACATCGCCGGTCGATCAGCAGAACTCCTTCATCGTTTCCGCCATCCGCCAGATTGACAGTGCCGTCATGGCGCATGTGCGCTGGGTTGCGGATTTCAACAAGTCGCTGATCTGCGGCAGCCCCATGGACCCGAGCGTGCAGGCGCCCGATGGTTATCGGACCTGCCCGTTCGGCCAGTGGCTTTACGCGGATCGTCCCAAGGAATGGGATGAATGGAGTGCCGAGTTCGACCACGTCGAAAGCCTGCACCGGGCAATGCATGACAACGCGCGCGCCCTGGTGAAGGAAAAGTCGGGTGGCGCGATTGCGCCCGCCAACTACGACCTGTTCATGGAAGCATCGCTGCGTTTTCGCTTCGCGCTGCGCGCACTGTCGTTCCGCCTGATCGACGAGATCTGCCTGATCGATCAGCTGACGGGCGTCTGGAACCGCAGCTCGATGTTCAAGCGGCTCAATGAAGAGCAGGACCGGACCCTGCGCAGCAACCAGCCCTGTTCCATCTGCATGATGGATCTCGATCACTTCAAGCGGATCAACGATACCCACGGCCACATCGCCGGCGACAAGGTCTTGCAGGCCGTCATGGAAATCGCCAGCCGTCGGCTGCGCGCCTACGACGCGATTTTCCGCTACGGGGGCGAAGAGTTTCTCTTCTGCCTGCCCAATGCCACGACCGACATCGCGACCGAGGCGATGGAACGACTGCGGCAGCAGATCGCCGACACCGACATCGTTCTCAGGGATGGCGTGGTCGTGCGGGTAACCGCGTCGTTCGGGGTTGCGCCGCTGTCGGCGACGCAACCGATCGAAACCAGCATGGAAGAAGCCGACCGCGCCCTGTTCACCGCCAAGGCCAAGGGCCGCAACAGCGTCTGCCGCTGGGATGTCCAGTAGCCAACCCAATCACACTCAATCCCTCGCGATCCTTCCGCCGTCATCGGCGGGCCGCCACCGCTGACTTTCGACAAGATCGCCACCCATCGAACCCGCACGGATCAAGGCCGGCATCGAACAAGCGCCAGTCGCTCACGGCCCCCGGTTCTCCAGCCATTTCAGCAGCGTCTCGTAGAGCCGGGCCGGATTGACGGGCTTGGCGATGTGATCGTTCATCCCGGCATCGAGACAACTCCGGCGATCCTCGTCGTAGGCATTGGCGGTCATTGCCAGGATCGGCGTCGCCGCGTTCGGGGAAGCGGCTCCCAAGCCGCGAATGGCGCGGGTCGCGTCGATGCCGTTCATGACGGGCATCTGCATGTCCATCAGGATCAAGGCATAGTGTTTCGCGCTGGCGAGCGCCAATGCCTGTTCGCCATCTCCGGCAATGTCGGCGACGAGGCCGATGTCCTGAAGCAGACAGCGCGCGACTTCCTGGTTGATGGGTTCGTCCTCGACGACGAGGATGCGCGCGCCAGCGTGACTCGTGCGCAGGCGCATTTCCGCGTCCGAGTCCGCGCAACCCGTCACTGGCGTGACGGCACTCGACGTCCCCTTCTTGAGCGACACCGCGAACCGGAACCTGCTGCCCGCCCCGGGCGAACTCTCGACGTCGATCCGGCCACCCATCAGTTCGACCAGCCGTTTGCTGATGGCGAGCCCCAATCCGGTCCCGCCGTACTTGCGGGTCATGCTGTTGTCGGCTTGCTCGAAGTCGCGGAACAGGCGCCCCAGCACCGGGGCGTCGATGCCGATGCCGGTATCCACGACCTCGAAGCGGACGCGAGCAGTCTCGTTTGTCTCGCCGTCCAAGCGGACGCGTATGACGACGCGGCCCTGAGCGGTAAACTTGACGGCATTGCCGGCCAGATTCACCAAAACCTGACCCAGCCGCATGGGGTCTCCCTGAAGCGGCATTCGCGCCAGTGCATCGGGCAGGTCGACGTCCAGCGCCAGCCCTTTCGCCGCCGCCTTGTGGCCAAGAATGCTGTGCAGATTGGCCAGCACGTTCCCCAGTTGCAGAGGCTCGTCCTCCAGCACCATGCGCTCGGCTTCGACCTTGGAAATGTCGAGGACGTCGTTGAGGATGGCGAGCAGGTATTCGGCGGCAGCTTCCGCCTTGTCCAGCTGCTCCAATCCCTTGGGGTCGGTCATGTGCCGCTTCGCCAGGCGGATCATGCCGAGCGAGCCGTTCATCGGCGTGCGCAACTCATGGCTCATGTTGGCGAGGAAAGCACTCTTGGCACGGTTGGCGGACTCGGCCTTGAAGCGCGCCTCCTTGAGTTCCGTGATATCGACATGCGTGCCGATGGCCCGCAGCGGATGTCCCTCTGCATCGCGTTCGACAACCTTGCCCCGGCTGAGCACCCAGCGGTAGCCGCCATCCCGCCGCCGCATGCGAAATTCGAGGGCGTAATGCCCCGGATCCTGGAGTCGTGCCGCGGCTTCCTGGGTCACGGTGGCCAGTTCGTCAGGATGAAGAAGGCCGGTCCAGGTACTGACATCCTGCTTGAGGTCACCAATGGCATATCCCAGCATCTGTGCGTAGCCCGGACTGAAATACATCGCGTCGGTCTTGAGGTTCCAGTCCCAGATGCCCTCCGCCGCCGCATCCATGGCCAGGTTGAATTGCCGGTTCAAGCCTTCGAGCCGATCGCGGGCCACGGAAAGCTCCTCGGTTCGTTCGGCGACCTTGGCCTCCAGGGTTTCGTTCAGCGCCAGCAATTCGGCCCTGGCCCGCCGCTGCTCGGTCACGTCGATGTCCATCTCGAGAATCGCGGGGGAACCATCCTCGGCAAGGAACGGAAAGTTGTAGATCTCGAAAATCTGCCCGGTGGGCAGCGTCCATTCCCAGCGATGCGGTTGCCCCGTCGTGAGCGGCGTGAATGCCTCGCATTCGACGCACGGAGCATCGCGGTCGAACTGGCTCGCATAGCAAATGTGTTCGACGTTATCGCCGAACGTATTGCGGTAGGCCTGGTTCACCCATTCGATGCGGTGGTCCGGCCGGACAATGTCCACAATCACCGGCACCGTGTCGAGAATCCCCAGGAAGCGCTCGCGTTCCGCCCGGATTCTTGCGTTGGTCGCGACGAGATCCTGCGTGCGGACAGCGACGCGCTCCTCCAATGACGCGTTCAACGCCTGCAGTTGCAATGACTTGTCGTGGCCCGCTTGCAGCAGTTGCTGCTGATTGCGCCCGATGCGTGCCAGGTCGGCCTGAAGCTGATCGAGTTCATGGATGCCTATCCCGTTCAACTCGACGGAACGACGTTGACTGATGGCGTTGGCGTTGCTCGCCACGACATCCAGTCCTCGTTTCAAGTGCCGTGCGACGAACCAGGCCAGCCAGATAACAGCAACAATGATCAGTCCGTAGAAGGTCGCGATGCGCGTGAGTTCCGCCACCATCGGCGCTTCGAATGTCGATCGCTCAATGCCGATCTGGACCGACCAATCGCCGCCGGGGAGGAAACCAACCTTCGCCAGATAGGCGGTTCCTTCGCGGCTTTTGATCTCAAAGGCATCGCGCCGGTGGCCGCGGATGGCTTCGGCCATCGGCGGATTGACCTGCTTGCCCACCGTTTCTTCATGCGAAAGGGTTCGGGCGATCAACATGCCATCCCGATCCGTGATGGTCGCCAGCCAGCCCTCGGGAAACTTCAGATCCGTCAACAAGTCGCGCAAGCCGCCGCAGGGCACGACGCCGCGCAGGACAGCAGTCACCTTGCCATCCCGGACGACCGGGATGCCGATGGCGACGAGCCAGGGCGGCTGCGGGTCCGCCGCCCCCTTGAGCTGCGAAACAAAGGGACCTGACAGGACGGGCTGGCCGGTCCGCATGACCTGCCGCGCTTCCTCGGGGTGGCCGGCCAGGGGATGTTCCGAGCCGAAAGGCACGATGGAAGAAAAGACGATGTACCCATCGGCATCGACCAGGGCAATTGATCTGAGCAGATGTTGATTCTGGACGATGCGCCGCGACAGTTCGTACAGGCCACGCCAATTCCCCTGCTGCGCATGATCTGATAGCGCCAGGCTCTCGAGCAGCGCCCTCACCCTCTCCACTCGCTCGCTGACAGCCTGCAACGTGCTGTCGAGGCGCCGTTCGATGGCCACTTGCGAGGAATGGCTCAGGCTTGCGACATAGAGCTGGGCCAGGTACAGGGCGTGCCCCAGCGGCAGCAAGACCAGGGCCATGGCCGTCATAATTATCCAGTGAATGATCTTGAATGACGGAATCCTCATAGCCTCAAGTGCGTCAGCGAACGCGGGGATGTCATCGAACTCCCAACTATTAGAGTCCATAGACCCCCAAAAAGATATGGCATGTATATGGTTAACCCCCCCCCCATTTGAGGTGTTTCGTGGGGAATATTGCCAAGAAGGCCGGGAGATGGCTCAGTCGCTGACCAGTTTGTGCCGCACCGCGAAGCGGGTCACTTCCGCCGCGCTGTGCAGGCCGAGCTTCTTCATCAGTTCCCGCCGGTGACCGATGGCGGTAGCCGTGGAGATATTGAGCGAGCGGGCAATCTGCGCCGACGTCATGCCCTTGGCGATCATCGTGACGGTCTGACGCTGTCGTCTCGTCAATCCTTCCGCCGGATCGGGTTCCGGGAGCGCGCCAGACGGTCCGCGCGCGGCGTCGAGAATCAGGGTCTCGACCCGTTTGAGCAACTCCATGCCCTCGTCATTCAGGCGCTTGCGCAGGGTGATATCCATGAGCGTCCCGACCATGCGCAACGGTGTGCCGCTCGCATCCCGCCGGGTAATCCTGCCCCGCTGCTCCACCACGACCCAATGGCCCGCCTTGTGACGCAAGCGATGCTCGCTGTGGAAATGGGGTGCATCGCCCTGCAGATGGGCCGCCATGGCGCGGTCGAACTGGAGGCGATCACGCGGGTCCAGCAATTCCGACCAGAACGCCTGCTTCCCGAGCTCGTCGGCGGACCAGCCGAGAATCTCGCTGATGCGCCCATCCGTCAGCACGGTATGTTTCACGAGATCCAGATCCCAGAAGGAAAGGCCCGATCCCGCCAAGGCCAGATCAAGCCGCTCCTTGCTTTCCCGCAGGGCTGCCTCGACCTCCTTCAGGGAGGTGATGTCCCGACCCACTGACTGGAACTCCCTGAGTCGACCATTGGCATCGAAGAATCCGCGATTGACGAACTGCATCCAGCGCAGTTCGCCTCCCGAGACGAACACCCGGTTCTCGACGGTCACAACCGGGTTGCCCGGTGACATCTCGCGCAGTTTGGCCTCGATCATGGGCACGTCGTCCGGATGGGCCGGATCGGACTGCCATCGGTGGCCGATCATCTCTTCCGCGGTCTTTCCGAACAGCCGGCAGAAAACGTCATTGACGAACAGGAATCGGCCATCCGGAACAACCCGGGCAATGACCTCGGTTTGGTCCTGCACGACGGTACGATAGCGCAGCTCGCTGATCTCCAGTTGCTTCAGCAGGTTGAGGTTTTCGGTTCGATCGATGATTGCCGCAATCACGTGACCCGGCTGATCCGCCAGGCGTGAAACGTTGAATTCGTACCAGCCCGTTGTTCCGTCCTTCCGCTTCTGGGGGATTGTCACGCGATAGGTCTTGTCTTCCCCAACAGCCGAATAGGCATCCCTGCCGAACGTCTCATAACTCTCATCATCCGGAAAGAACCTGCGGGTGGGGAACCCGATCAATTCGTCCGGTTCGTAACCGAACATCCGATGCATGGCCGTGTTGGCCCAGACGATTCGCCGGTCCTTGACCACCACGAACGCAATGAAGTCGCTATCGACGATCGCGGCCGATCGGCCAATTGCGTCCTTGAACATCGGCTCGCCCGAATGCTGGGGGGCTTTGGTTCTTTGCATGCGTCAGCATACGCCGGATTGGCAATCGTCAGCGACGCGGGCGAGGATCGTTACGGTTACGCGCTGGACGGTTCCGCCGGCAACAAGAGCTTGGTCGCGAAAAGTCAGCCCTGGCGACACGCCGGGGTCTTGTGCGCACCGTCAAGCGGCTCAGAGCCTGGCGTCGGCCCAGCCCTTGACCGACGCCAGCGCGGCGGCAAGATTCTCGGGTTGAGTACCGCCCGCCTGCGCCATGTCCGGCCGGCCGCCGCCCTTGCCGCCGACCTGCTGCGCGACCATGTTCACCAGTTCGCCCGCCTTGATCCTGGAAGTCAGTGATGGCGTCACGCCGGCGATCAGGCTGACCTTGCCGTCGGCGACGCTGGCCAGGACGATGGCCGCATCCTTCAGCTTGTCCTTGAGCTTGTCCATGGTGTCGCGCAAGGCGGCGACGTCGGCGCCTTCCATGGTCGCGGCGAGGACCTTGATGCCCTTGATGTCGACAGCCTGGCCGGCGAGGTCGTCGCCCTGGCCCGAGGCCAGTTTGGCCTTGAGTCGGCCCAGTTCCTTTTCCAGTGCGCGGACGTTGTCGAGGATGCCGGTGATGCGCTCCGCCAGTTCGTCCGGCTGCGTCTTCAGCAGGGCGGAAACGCCCTGCACGCGCCGCTCCTGCTCCTGCAGGTAGCGCAGCGCGTTGGCGCCGGTGATCGCCTCGACGCGCCGCACGCCGGCCGCGACGCCGGCCTCGGCGACGATCTTGAACAGGCCGATGTCGCCGGTGCGGGTCACGTGGGTGCCGCCACACAGTTCCTTCGACGAACCGATGCCGACCACGCGCACCTCGTCGCCGTACTTCTCGCCGAACAGCATCATGGCGCCCGACTTCTGCGCCTCGGCGATCGCCATGACGCGCACATCGGTGGCGGCATTGGCGAGCAGTTCGGCATTGACGATTTCCTCGACCTCGCGGATTTCCTCGGCGCTCATCGGCTGGGTATGGACGAAGTCGAAGCGGGTCTTGTCGGGATCGACCTGCGAGCCCTTCTGCTGCACGTGCTGGCCGAGCACTTCGCGCAGCGCCTTGTGCATCAGGTGGGTGACCGAGTGGTTGCGTGCGGTGGCCGCACGGGCGGCGGTGTCGACGCGCGCCGTCACCGCATCGCCGATCCGCAGGCGGAAGGTCTTGACGATGCCGTGGTGGCCGAACACCGCCGCCTGAATCTTCTGCGTGTCCTCGACGGCGAATAGGCCCGCGCCCTTGATCTCGCCGCGATCGCCGACCTGGCCGCCGGACTCGGCGTAGAACGGCGTGTCGTCGAGGACGATGACGCCGAGGTCGCCTTCATTCAGTTCATTGGCCGGCGTGCCGTCCTTGTACAGCGCGATGATCTTCGCCGGCGTCTCGAGCTTCTCGTAACCGTGGAACGTGCTGGCCGGGCCGTCGTATTCGAGGGCGGCAGCCATCTTGAACTTGCCGGCGGCGCGCGCCTGTTCGCGCTGAGCGGCCATGGCGGCGTCGAAGGCGGCGGCATCGACGGTCACGCCGCGCTCGCGGCAGATGTCAGCCGTCAGATCGAGCGGAAAGCCGAAAGTGTCGTGCAGCTTGAAGGCAGTCTCGCCATTGAAGACCTTCGTGCCCGTCTTCGCCATCGCCGCGAGTTCGCCTTCGAGGATGGCCATACCGTTCTCGATGGTGGCGAAGAAGCGGTCCTCTTCCTGCTTCAGCACGTCCATGACCCGCTTCTCGCTGGCGGCCAGTTCGGGATAGGCGGTGCCCATTTCGGCGACCAGGTCCGGCACCAGCTTGTGGAAGAAGGCGGCGCGGGCGCCGAGCTTGTAGCCGTGGCGGATGGCGCGGCGGATGATGCGGCGCAGGACGTAGCCGCGCCCCTCGTTGCCGGGGATGACGCCGTCGGACAACAGGAAGGAACAGGCGCGGATGTGGTCGGCCAGCACCTTGAGCGAAGGCGAATCCATGTCGGCGCTGCTCGTCTCGCGCGCTGCCGCCTTGATCAGGTTCTGGAACAGGTCGATCTCGTAGTTGCTATGCACATGCTGCAGCACCGCGGCGACGCGCTCAAGGCCCATGCCGGTATCCACGCTGGGCTTGGGCAGCTTGTGCATCACGCCCGCCTCGTCGCGGTTGAACTGCATGAACACGTTGTTCCAGATTTCGATGTAGCGGTCGCCGTCCTCGTCGGGCGAGCCGGGCGGGCCGCCGGGAATCT
>CAYXZX010000030.1:0-20881 GCA_964469455.1 uncultured Rhodocyclaceae bacterium
TCAAGGTGCTGGTGGTCGATACGCAGGTCTACTCGAACACCGGCGGCCAGGCCTGCACGTCGGGCTTCATCGGCCAGGTCTCGGACATGGCGCCTTACGGCAAGGTCAAGCGAGGCAAGCAGGAGACGCGCAAGGAAATCAGCCTGATCGGCATGGCCCACCGCACCGCCTACGTCATGCAGGGCACCATCGCCCACGTCAACCACTTGCTCGAGAGCTACATCGACGGCCTCAACTCGCGGCGGCCGGCTCTGTTCAACATCTACGCCGTCTGCCCGCCCGAACATGGTGTCGGCGACGATACCAGCGTTGCCCAGAGCAAGATGGCCGTCGAGTCGCGCGCCTATCCGCTGTTTCGCTTCGATCCCGACGCAGGTGTCACGTTCAGCGAATGCGTCAGTCTCGACGGCAATCCGGCCACTGAAGCCGACTGGCCGACTTATGCCCTGAAATACAAGGACGACAGCGGCCAGGAAAAGTCGATGGAGCTGCCGATGACCTTCGCCGACTTCGCCGCCACCGAGGCGCGCTTCGGCAAGCAGTTCAAGAAGGCACCGCCCGATACCTGGAACGACCACATGGTGCCGATCGCGGAATTCCTGGCGCTCGACGCCGACGACCGCGACGGCAAGTTCCCCTACATCTGGGCCGTGGATGGCAAGAACCGCTTGATGCGGCTGCTGGTTACCGAGGATCTCGCCCGTTCGACGGAAGAGCGGCTGCACTTCTGGCGCCAGCTGAAGGACGTCGCCGGGCTCGGTCGTGCTGCCGAGGACAGCGAGGGCGTGGCAGAGCGCGTGCGCGCCGAGCTGATCGCCAAGATCACCGCCAGCCTGGGTGTCATGGGCAGCGATGTCGCCACGGGTGCCGCGAAAGTCAGTGGCGGCGATACGCCGATGGCGGGCGACTTCGAGCCCTGCTGGATCGAGACGCCCGAGTGCACCGCGTGCGATGAATGCATCGCCATCGCGCCCAAGACATTCGCCTACAACGATCAGAAGCTCGCCGTGGTGATCAACCCGAAAGGCTCGAAGTTCGCCGACATCGTCAAGGCGGCGGAAAAGTGCACGGCCGGTTGCATTCATCCGGGAACGCCGTGGAATCCCGTCGAGCCGGGACTGGAAAAACTCACAGCGCGGGCGGCGAAGTTCAACTGATCGCCCCACGATGAAGCTCCTCAATTACTTCCGGGGCGAGGCCTTCCAGCGCGGGGTCCATCCGGCCTCGCACAAGGAGGCGACGGTCGATCGCCGCATCCGCCGCCTGCCGTTTCCGCCGCGCGTGACGGTGCCGCTGGTCCAGCATATCGGCAAACCGCCCCATGCCATCGTGAAAGTGGGCCAGGACGTCGTGCGCGGCCAGCCGATCGCGCGTGCCGATGACTGGCTGTCGGTGCCACACCATGCACCGGTGACCGGCGTGGTCGAAGCCATCGAACTCCGGCCGACCGCGCGCGGACCGTGGGCCGAGGCCATCGTCATTCGTAGCCAGGCCGGGGCGACCCAGGAGGATTTGTGGGGCATGCCGCGCGACATGGAGGCGGCCACCGGCGCCGACATCCTGCAGTCTGTCTGGGACACCGGCATGGTCGGCTTGGGCGGTGCCGCGTTCCCGACCCACGCCAAGCTTTCGGTGCCGAAGCAGGCCAAGGTGCATACGCTCGTGATCAACGGCTGCGAATGCGAGCCCTACCTGACCTGCGATCATCGCGTCATGGTCGAGGAGGCCGATGATCTGGTGCGCGGCATTCGCTACGCCATGCGCGTCACCGGCGCGGTGCGCGCCATCGTCGGTATCGAGGACAACAAGCCGGAAGCCGTCGAGGCGGTGGAGGCGGCGATTGCGCGCGCCAACGCGCCCGAGGGACTGATTCACGCGGAATCGGTGCCGACCAAGTATCCGCAGGGATCGGAGAAGATGCTGCTGATGGCCCTGTTCGGCGTCGAGATCCCGTCGGGCCAGCTGCCGGTGTCGATGGGCATGGTGGTCAACAACGTCGGCACGCTGGCGGCGCTGGGCAAGCTGCTGCCGCTGGGCCAAGGACTGACCGAGCGCGTGATCACGGTCACCGGTCCCGGCGTCGCCCGGCCCGGCGACTATCGCGTCGCGATCGGCACACCGCTGAAGTTCGTGATGGACTATGCCGGTGTCGAGGCCAAGGCGGGGCTCGACCGGCGCCAGGTGATCCTCGGCGGGCCGATGATGGGGCAGGCCATCGCATCCCTCGACGTGCCGATTACCAAGGGCGTTTCTGGCGTGCTGGTGTTCCGCCACGACGACATGGTCGTGCAGGACACGCGCAAGACCTACCCGTGCATCAAGTGCGGCGAATGCGTGGAGTCCTGCCCGATGGGACTCAATCCGTCGACGCTCGGCATGCTCGCCGCGAAGCGCGAATACGACCTGATGGGCAGCGGTTACCATCTGGGCGATTGTTTCGAATGCGGCTGCTGCACATACGTGTGCCCTTCCAATATTCCATTGGTGCAGCAGTTCCGGGTGGCCAAGCAGATCCTTCGTGAAAGGGCGGTAGCGTAAATGGGCACCGTGGAGATTCGCCCGGCTCCTCACGTTCGCGGCGCGCGCACGGTCGAGAGGATCATGCTCAATGTCGTGTGGTCGCTATTGCCGATCTGCGTCTTCTATGCCTTCCAGTACGGCATTGCGGCGCTGGCTTCGATCACGGTGGTGACGGGGACCTGCCTGCTCACCGAACGCTGGCTGGTCAGGACGGGCACGCAGGCGGGCAACATCGGCGATTACTCCGCCACCATCACCGGGCTGCTGCTGGCGCTGACGCTGCCGCCCGGTTTCCCGCTCTGGATGGGCGCCATCGCCGGCTTTGTCGCCATCGCCCTCGGCAAGGGTCTTTTCGGCGGTCTCGGCTTCAACGTTTTCAACCCGGCCCTGGTGGGCCGGGCGTTCGCCCAGGCCGCGTTCCCGACCGCCATCGCCACCTATACCCCCTCCTTCCTGCCCGGACGCTTCACCGAGTTCATTCCCTCGAGCCTGGCCTGGCCGCTGATGATGCCGGCGGATGCCGCGCAGTGGCTGAAGGCCAAGAATCTCGATGCGCTGGCCGGCGCGACGCCGCTTGCGAAGTGGAAGTTCGATGGCGTCATGGTCGGCGCCGATGAACTGGTCACCTCGCTGTCGGGCCACATGGCAGTCGGTCCGTCGCCACTGCTGATCCTGCTATGCGGCTTGTACCTGGCATTCCGCCGCTATCTCGACTGGCGGATTCCAATCTCCATCCTCGGCGGCGCGGCGGTCGTCGCGTGGGCGTTGTTCGCCTTCAACCCCACGCACTACCCGAATCCCTTCTTCATGCTGTTTTCCGGCGGCCTGATCCTCGGCGCGGTGTACATGGCGACCGACATGGCCACTTCGCCGGTGACACCGCGAGGGATGTGGCTCTACGGAGGGCTGATCGGCCTGCTGACGGTCGTGATCCGCTATTACAGCGGCTTGCCGGAAGGCGTGATGTACGCCATCCTGATCGCCAACGCGGCAACACCGTTGATCGAACGCATCACCCAGCCGACGCCGTTCGGCAAGAGCGCGCTGGCGGCGAGGCGCGGCGCTTCCTATCCCTTGCATCCGGGCTACATCTCCCGCGAGGAAGCCAGCGCCGTCACGCCGAGGAAGCGCATCCTGAAAAACAAGCCGAAACGCGATGAGCGCAGAACACCTTCCCACTGACCAGGCGCCGGCCACGCCGACCGGCGCGATGATTCGCACGCTCGGGCTCGTGTCGGCGATCTGCGGTCTGATCATCGTCGGCGCCTACCAGGGCACCTATGACGCCGTGGCCGCCAACAAACGTATAGCCATGGAGCGCGCGGTGTTCAAAGTGGTGCCGGCGGCCAAGAGCATCGAGGAGTATTACGCGCTGGAAGCAGGGGGTATCGCCAAGGCGGGAGCGGAGACCCCCACTGGCGCGGTCAAGTTCTTCGCCGGCTACGACGATGCTGGCAGGCTGGTCGGTGTCGCCGCCGAGGGCGGTGCCAAGGGCTATGCCGATGTCGTGCGCATCATGTTTGGCTACGACCCCGCCTGCCAGTGCGTCCGGAACATCGGCGTGGTGTCGATGCGCGAAACGCCGGGCATCGGCGACAAGATCCTGGTCGACAAGGACTTTCAGGAGAACTTCCGGGAACTGGATGCCAAGCTGAACACTGAGATGAAGGCACTGACCAACGAGATCAAGGCCGTCAAACACGGCACCAAGACAGGCAAGTGGCAGGTCGACGCCATCGCCGGCGCCACCATCACCTCGCGTGCCGTCGGCAAGGCCATCAACGATACCGCCCAGGCGTTGCTGCCCAGGCTGGTGCCGAACCTCGACAAGATCGGGAGCAAGTCATGAGCAGTGTCGCGACCGCCAGGAACTGGGACGAATTCATGGAAGGGATCTGGCAGCAGAACCCGACCTTCGTGATGATCCTCGGCATGTGCCCGACGCTGGCCGTCACCGTTTCGGCCATCAATGCCCTGTCGATGGGCATCTCCACGGCCCTGGTGCTGATCGCCTCCTGCGGCCTGGTATCGATGATGCGCAACATCACGCCCAAGGAAGTTCGCATCGCCGTCTATATCGTCATCATCGCCACCTTCGTCACGGCGGTGGATTATGCGATCCAGGCGATCAGCCTTACGCTCTACGACGCGCTCGGCGCCTTCATCCAACTGATCGTGGTGAACTGCATCATCCTCGGCCGCGCCGAGGCACATGCGGCGAAGAATCCACCGCTGCCGGCGATGATCAACGCCGCGGGCATGGGCGTCGGCTTCACCGTCGGCCTGCTGGCCCTGGGCGTGGTGCGCGAGATCCTCGGCAACGGCTCGCTGTTCGGCATCTCGCTGTTCGGCTCGCATTTCCAGCCGTGGGTAATCATGGTCCTGCCCCCGGGAGGATTTTTCGTGCTCGGGGGGTGGCTGCTGTTCTTCTCGTGGCACGCGCGCCGCAAGCAGGCCAAGCTGACGGAGGCTGCCCAGAATGCATGAATCCGCTTTCCAGATCTTCGTTAACGCCCTGCTGGCCAACAACTTCGTGCTGGCCATGTTCCTCGGCCTGTGCCCGTTCCTTGGCGTCTCGGGCAAGCTCGACACGGCGTTTCCGATGGGCGTGGCGACCACCTTCGTCATGCTGGTGGCCTCGCTGTGCGCCTACGGGCTCAACCTGCTGCTGACCTCGCTGCATCTCGAATTCCTGCGGCTGATCTCCTACATCGTCATCATCGCCTCGGCCGTGCAACTCGTCGAAATGGTGCTGAAGAAGTACAGCCCGGCGCTGTTCCGGGCACTCGGCATCTATCTGCCGCTGATCACCACCAACTGTGCCGTGCTCGGCGTGGCGCTGTTCCAGACCGCGCGCGAGTACGACTTTGTCCAGTCGATGGTGTTCAGCTTCGGTGGCGGTGCCGGCTTCACGCTGGCGCTGGTGCTGATGGCCTCGGTGCGCGAGCGATTGCAGCTTTCCGACGTGCCGGCGCTGGCGCAAGGCACCGCGCTGTCCCTGATGCTGGCTGGCATTCTCTCGCTGTCCTTCATGGGCTTCGCCGGCTTGGGCGGATGATGGCCACCTACCTGACCGTCGTTGGCCTGATCTTCGCCATCATGGCCGGCGGAATCGCCGTCGAGCGCCTCTACGCGCGCTTTGCGCGCCGCAACCCGCAGCTCGGACCGTTCCGCAAGAATGACGGCGGCTGCGGCTGCTGCGCCGCCAAGGAAGCCTGCAACAGCGACTCGGCGTCCTGCCGCGGCTGACTTTCGGCCAAGAATTGCTGATAGCTCTGCAAATTAGTGTGTCGCCGGTTTGGCGGCATGAACCCCTGACATAGAATCGCGTGCGGCTTGCCGGGAATCGGCCTGGGCGGGGGGCGTCGCGATGGGGGGCAAATCGATGTCAGTGTTGTCAAGGGTGGTGAAAATTCGCTCGGCCGCGCATGCGGCAAGAGATTTCGTGTTGCTCGCGGGCAGCCTGATCGCCGGATCGGCATGGGCAGGACTGACGGCCTCGGTAACACTGCAGTCCGGCCAGCCGACCAATATCCGCCCCGGCGAAGCCACTGTTCTCGAAGTTACCCTGGCCAACAACAATTCGATGGCGGCCATTACCGGCGTTGGCTTCAGCAACAATCTGCCCGGTGTCCTGCCGGATGGACTCAAAGTGGCGGCGGCGCCCACCTATACCTGTTTCGACCCCAATACCGGTACCACGGCACCGGGATCGGGAACTTTGACGGCGGCGTTGGGCGCCCAGGCGATTCAACTGAGCGGTGGCATCATTCCCAGCCGCAACGCCGGCAGCGCCACCGACGGCAGTTGCACGATCCGAATTCCGGTGACCGCCGGCAGTTCCAATGGTAGCGGCACTGCTTATACCTATACGATCCTTGGCGGCGCGGTGTCCGGAAACGATGGGGGTGTTGTCACCAACGTCGGCGACGTGAGCCAGAGCGTCAACGTCACGCCCATTGCCCAGCCCGCCATCACCAAGTCGTTCAGCAACGGCACGGCCATCATGGGCGGCGCCCCTCGAACACTGACTATCACAATAACCAATCCGAATCCGGTCGCGATCGGCAACTTCAGCGTCATCGACAACTTCCCGACGCTTGCTCCCGGCGGTGCCGTCATCCAGGTCGCCAATCCGCCTGCCGCGACATCGTCCTGTACCGGGGCCGGCGTGCCCGCCGCATTCAGTCCGAATGCCGGCGATGTCGCGGTGAGCGCCAGTGGCGGCACGGTGGCGGCCAATGGCAGTTGCACGCTGACCGTTGCCATCGAGGGCCGCCACACCAATGGCCTTTACACCACTGGCAACCAGACCAACACCATCAATGCCGTCACCGGGTTTGGCAACGACATTGGCATTCGTGCCCTAGCCAATGCCACAGCGGTCATCGCCGTCACATCGCCGCTTGCGGTCAACAAGGCATTCTCGCCAGCGACGCTGGCCGGTGGCCAGCCCGGCAGCATGACCATCACCTTGAGCAACTCGGGCAGTTCGGCATTGAACGTGGTGACGCTCGATGATTCGCCCATCGACGGTGTCGGCAACGGTGACTCATCGAAGGGGCTGCTGGTTACCGGCGTCGGTACCACTTGCGCCGGGGGGGCGGCAAGCATCCTGCAAGTCGGGGGCATTGATCGCGGTGTTCGGCTCACGGGCGGCGCCATTCCGGCGGGCGGCTCCTGCACTGTGACGGCAAGTTTCACGGCGACGACGCAGTTTGGCAACACGCCGGTGACCTACACCAACGCCATACCGGCAGGCGCGGTCGACGTCGGCAATCCGGCCATTGTCAGCCAGAACCGCACGGCCACCATCCTTGTTGCCGACACCCTGCGCGTGCTGAAGGCAAACAACGGCAGCGCCCCGCGTCCCGGTGCTCCGGTGCGGTACGTGGTCACCGCGCAGAACTGGACTGCGGCTGCTATGAACAACGTCCGCATACTCGATGCGCTCGAAAACGGCATGACTTTCCTCACAGGTATCATCGCCGGCCTCGATTACACGCCGACGCTTTCGGGCACCGGTTGTGTTGGCCTGACGGCATCGAGCGTTACGGGCGACGCCAACGCCAGCTTCGTGATCGGCACCGTCCCCGCGCGCACGAACGACAGCACGCCGGGCACCTGCAACGTGACTTTCTACGCCATGGTCTCCACGGCGGCGGCCAGCGGCAGTTCCACCGTCAACAATCTGCCCGCGGGCCAGGTATGTACCGACAACGGTGTCGGAACCTGCAACGGCGGCGCTGCCGCATCGGGGAATGCAGCGGTCAATACGTCGACCTTGACGGCCGCGAAGGCCTTCAGCCCGGCGGGCCCGCTTCAGGAAGGCACCATCACCCGCATGACGATCACCTTGAGCAACTACTCGGCCAGCCCGTTGAACAATGTGTCGGTGTCCGATACGTTGCCGGGTGCTGGGCTGGCGCAGTTGCGGGTGGCCACGCCCGCCAACGCGGCCACCACCTGCGGCGGCACGCTGACCGCCATCGCTGGCTCGACGTCGGTGGCGCTCAATGGCGGTACGCTGCCTGCGCGAGCCAGCAGTGGCGGAATCATCGCCGCCGGCGCTGGCGGGACATGCGTCGTCCAGGTCGACGTTGTTGGATCCGCGGGGGTGTATGCCAACACCGCCACCGCCACGGGCACCGAAACCTATGCCGACGGTACAACACACGTGCTGCCACCCGTTTCGGCCAATGCCAACATTACTTATAACTCCATCCTGGGGGCGACCAAGAGTTTCAACCCCGGCACGGTATCGTCGGGCGGCCGTTCGAACGTCACGATCCGGCTCGCCAACTCCGGTAGCGCGGCACTGACCAATGTTCGCGTCACCGATCCGCTTCCTGCCGGCATGGTACTGGCCTCGCCTACCAATGCCTATGCAACCTGCGATGGCACCACCGCCATCAACGGTAATCCGGGCGCCACCAGCATCGTGCTCACCGGCGCCACGGTGGCGGGGGGCGGGACATGCGACCTGCGCTTCGATGTCGTCGCCACGGGCACTGCCAACTGGACCAATACCATTCCCGCCGGCAACATCGTTGCCCTCGATAACGGCGTCACCAATCAAGCGCCCGTATCCGGGACCTTGAGCTACACCGCAGGCAACAATCTGACGGTCGCCAAGGCGACCAGCCCCAGCACCCTGGCCTTTCCCGGACAGCCGAGTCGCCTGACCATCACCATCACCAACGGCGCGACGGCGGTTACCGGGCTTCGCCTGACCGACTATTTCACCAGCGACGGCCAGGCCGCATCGCCAGCCAATGGCATGGTAATCGCCGCCAGCCCGCTGGCGTCGACCACCTGTCCGGGCGGCAGCGTCAACGCCGCGCCCGGTGGGACGTCGGTGGCCATCAATGGTGCGTCACTCGCCGCCTCGGCGAGTTGCACCGTGTCAGTGAACGTCACGGCAACGAAAACCGGCGGCATCACCAACTACATTCCGGTTGGTGCGATCCGCACCGATCAGGGATTGTCGAACACCCTGCAAGCGACGACCAGTCTGACTACCCAGACCAATATCGGCATTGTCAAGCAATTCACCCCCGCCGTCACGAAGCCGGGGGAACGTTCCCGTTTGCGCCTGACGTTCTACAACGGCAGTTCCCAGCCGGCGGGCAACTTGTCGGTGATAGACAACCTGCCGGCGGGCCTGACCATACCGGCCGGACCAAACCCCGCCACCACATGCGCCGGGGCTACGGTAAGCGCTCCGTCGGCGATCCAGGTGCGGGTTAACGGCGGCGGTCTTGCTGCTGCCGCGGGGGGCGTTGCGGCTTCGTGCCATGCCGAGATCGATGTTACGGCGGCAGCCGAAGGCATTTACGTGAATACTATCGCGGCGGGTGCGCTGACTGCCACTGTTGGCGGTGGAACGGTGACCAACGCCGATCCCGCTACGGCAACCTTGCGCGTCAAACAGCCTGTGGTGATCCACAAAGCCATCGGCGGCTTCACACTGGATGTCGGCAATCCTGGGGGCTTTGCCACCGGAGAAGCCAGCCGTACGCCGGGCGCCGCCGCGCCGCTCGTCATTCGCCTTGAAAACCCGAATGCCGACAACCTGACCGAGGCGACGCTGACCGACAATCTGCCAGCCGGATTGGTGGTCGCCACCGCGCCGGCTGCGGCGACCACCTGTGTGGGTGGCGTGCTGGTGGCCGATCCCTCGGCCACCAGCATTCGTCTAACTGGCGCGACGATACCGGCTACGGGTTTCTGCACAGTCACCGTCAACGTGCTGAGCAATATTGCTGGCACCTACACGAACCAGATTTCGTCGGGAGCGCTGACGACCTTCGAAGGTGTTGGCAGTGAGGAGTCAACGCGCGCGAGGATCGTGGTGACCAGTCCGCCCGGCGTCGGCAAGCAGTTTGCTCCTCCGGTTGTCCCACCCGGCGGTATGTCGCGGCTGACTATCGTCGTCGATAACGACAACGCCAGCAACATGACACTGACCGCCAACCTGATCGACACCCTGCCGACAGCGCCCGGCGCGATGGTGGTGGCGACCCCGAACAACCTGAGCACCACCTGTCCGGGCGGCGTGGGTGTCGTCCAGGCGGCGGCCGGCAGCCCGACGGTGCGCCTGAACAGTGGTGCCGTCGTTCCGCCCGGCGGCTGTCGGATCGAAGTCGACGTGGTAGCCACGGCCCCCGGCAGTTACAACAACAACCTGCCGGCCGGTGCGTTGCAGACCAACTTCGGTTCGAACCAGCAACCGGCCAATGCCCCGCTGCTGGTCAGTACCCTGGGCTACATCTCGGGCAAGGTCTTCCTCGATAATCTCGCGCCGTTCGACGGGGTGTACCTTGCCGGCACGGATGCGCCGATAGCCGGCGTGGAGATCCAGTTGCGCAGCGGTGCCAACTGTGCCGGCGCCTTGTTGTTTGCAACCCATACCGACGCCCAGGGCAACTACCTCTTCGCGGAACTGCCCGCAGGTACCTACTCGGTGTGTCAGCCGACCCAGCCGGCCGGCTCGTTGAACAGTGCCACTCGGCAAGGCACCATCGTCGCCGTTGGCGCCAGCACCGGCTTGCCCGGCACGGCATCGAACCCGACGGCAACGTCGAGCCAGATCGTTGGTATCGTGCTCGGCAACGACGGTGGCGACAACTCGCGTGTCAGCGGCTCGCCCAACAACGACTTTTCCGAAGTTGCACCGGTCAGCATCGCCGGCACGGTGTTCATGGACGACAACAACGATGGTATCCAGCAAGGCGCCGATACTGGTCTGGCCGGAGTACAAGTGGTGCTGACCGGCATCGATTGGCAAGGCAACCCGGTGAACCTGAGCGTGACTACCGACGCGAGTGGCAACTACAGCTTCAGCAACTTGCCGCCACCCAATGCCGGTGGCTATACCGTCACCGAGCCGGTCCAGCCACCGGCCAGCAATAACGGCATTACGACAGCTGGTCCGGCGGTTGCCAGCGGTACGGCGGGTACCGCGACTGGCGCCTCGACGCTGCCCAGCCGCATCTCCGGCATTGTGTTGCCCCCAGGCAGCAGTTCGACGGGCAACACTTTCGCCGAAATCGGCAACGATCGAGCCGTGTACGGCCGGGTGTATCGCGATTTCGACGATAACGGCAGCTTCAATGGCGCCGATATCGGCATCGGTGGGCAACTAGTCCAACTTACCGGCAACGACGCCAGCGGCAATCCGGTCAGCCTGAGCACCACGACACTCGCCGATGGTGCATTCGCTTTCCATTCGGTACCTGAAAGCGATGGCGCCGGTTATACGCTCACGCAGCCAGCCCAGCCACCGGGCACCCAAAGCGGCTTCACGACGGCCGGAACCACGGGAGGTACGGCGACGCCCAAGGCGACAACGCCGAGCCGGATCACGGGGATTAATCTCTCTGGAGCCAACGAGGTTTCCGCCGACAACCTGTTCGGCGAGATTGATCCGCTTGGCCCCCCGCCGCCCGGCGGCTGGCCGGTCGCCACCAGCATTCCTACGCTGTCCGAGTGGGGCCTCATGGCGTTGTCGATGCTCATGGCCGGGTTTGGCTTAATGCAGGTACGACGTCGCTCCGCAAGCTAGCGAGAGTTTGGGCGAAGACACCTCGGGAAACGGAGGTGTCTTCGTATATGCGAGAATCTGTCAGTGCGCCGCTTCTTCACTTTCTTTCTCGGGCTTCAAATTCTCCTTTTCGGCCTGGAGTTGCTGCAGCCCGTCCAGCAGCATGTCGTGCTGCCCTGGACGGCATTCCTTGCCAGATCCTGCGTGATGCTGGTCACCTGGTTCGACGCCAATGCCGCCGCCATGGGCAAGGTGCTGTGGAATCCCGCGACCGGCTTCGGCGTGTCCATCGAGCCGGGATGCAACGGCATCGAAGCCTGCATCGTCCTGTTCGCGGCGGTGGTGGCCTTTCCGACCGGCTGGCGGCACAAGATCCTGGGTCTGCTGCTGGGGTTCGTGGCCGTCCAGGCCCTCAATGTCGTGAGGGTGATCAGCCTCTTCTATCTCGGCCAATGGAACGAAGATGCGTTTCGCATCGCTCACGAGTACCTCTGGCAGGGCCTGATCATGCTCGACGTGCTGGTTGTCTGGCTGCTCTGGGTACGCGCGGCGCCGCAGCGGGTAGCTGCCGCCTGAAGCCATGGCGCGCCGGGCGACGATCTGGGGGTTCTTCGTTGCGGCGTTGGCCTGGTTCCTGGCGTTGACGGTGATCTGGATGCAGGTTTCGGCCTGGACATCCTATCCTGCCGCGGGTCTCGCCCACATCGCGCTGGGCAAGGGCGCCAGCCAGTGGGTGCGCGCCGTGCACACGGAACCGGGGCGCATCGAAGTCGACACGAGGGTCGTTGTGCCGCTGCCCGCCCAGGGTGATCGCAAGGGGGTGGCGGAACTGATCGCGGAGGTCGAGACCTCCCGTTATGCGTATGGCCTGCCGCTGTTCCTCGCCCTGCTGCTTGCCACGCGCGGCCGGCACCTGGTGCGCAAGGCGCTGGCCGGCTACGTCATCCTGCTGGTGCCGCAGGGCTTCAGCCTCGTGTTCAACATCCTCAAGCAGATCATCGTCGCCGGCGGCAGCCCGGCGACCCTTGGCGCTGCCGCCTGGCAAATGGAAGGCATCGCGCTGGGTTATCAGTTTGGCAGCCTGCTGCTGCCGACACTGGCGCCGGTACTGCTTTGGCTATGGTTCGACCGGGCGTTCTTTTCCTCCATCATCGTCGAGGGCTGGCTGGAGCAGCAGGTTGGCCGGGCCGATGGGGGCTGACATCGTGCCGCCATACTCGATGCCATGAGTCGCGGCCAGGCCACCATCGTCAGTTGTCCGACATGCGGCAAGCCAGTGGCGTGGCGCGCCGAGAACGCCTATCGGCCGTTCTGCTCCGAGCGCTGCAAGCAGATCGATCTCGGCGCGTGGGCGAACGACGAATATCGCGTGCCCGCGAGTGAATCAGATCCAGGCGGCGCGGATGGCGGCGATGCCGTGGGCGCCGACAAGCCTCGCTGAATCGAGGTCCGCGCGGCTCAAGCCGCCGATGGCATAGGCGGGCAGCGGGCAATTGTCCAGCAGGCGCCCCAGCGCGTCCCAGCCGATGCCGGGATGTCCCGGGTGGCTGGCAGTCGGCTTGATTGCACCGATCACGACGAAGTCGAGCTGATTGTCGATGGCGCGCCTGAGCTCCGCCGCGTCGTGGCAGGAGGCGGCCACCAGGGTCAGGTTGGGCCGGCCGCGCAGCGCTTTCAATTGCTCGCTCGTCAGGTGGAGGCCGTCGGCGCCGACGGCCTCGGCCAGTGGTGCGTCCCCATTGACCAGCGCGCGTGCGCTGTGGCGGTGACAGAGCGCGACGGCGGTGGCGGCAAAGGCTTCGCGCTGGTCGGCGGGCAGCCTGCCCTCGCGCAGCTGCACCAGCCGCAGTCCATTCTTCAACGCGCGTTCGAGCAAAGTCAGCTGTGGCGGTACGCCGATTTCGTGAGCGTGGGTGATGCCGTAGAAGTCCGGCAGCGCGAGTGCCGCCAGCACGGGCGCGTTGGCCGGCAGCATGGGGGAAACGGTGGTTGCGCCCGGCTGCTGCCATTCGAGCGCCGCATGCACGTGGTCGCGCAGTTCGCCGCGCCATGCGGGCACGCGGAAGAAGTACAGCCGCACGTGTGCATGCTCGTAGACATGCTCGCGCACGATCCACGACGTGGCGCGCAGCACCTCGATCTCCAGTTCCTCGCGCAGTTCCCGGATCAGCGCATCGCGCGGCGTCTCGCCGGTCTCGACCTTGCCGCCCGGGAACTCCCAGTAGCCGGGATAGAAGGTGTCGGGCGCGCGCTGGCCGAGCAGGAAGCTGCCGTCGGGGCGCTCGATGACGGCGGCGGCGACCTCGGTGACTTTCACTTGCTCGAATGTCTGCCGGCGTAATCGCGCGCGAACTGCGAGGCGACGCGGCCGCTGCGTGATCCGCGCATCAGCGCCCAGTTCAGGGCTTCCTGGCGTGCCGCGACGACTGACTTTTCGCCAAGGCCAAAATTCTTCAGCCATTGCGCGCAGATGGCGAGGTAGGCGTCCTGGTCGAACGGATAGAACGACAGCCAGAGTCCGAAACGCTCGGAGAGCGACACTTTCTCCTCGGTGGTTTCGCCGGGATGGATCTCGCCGTTCTCGGCACGCTGCACCTGGAGGTTTTCCGCCATGGTTTCCGGCATCAGGTGGCGGCGGTTCGACGTGGCGTAGATCAGCAGGTTCTCGGGCATGCCGGCGATCGAGCCGTCGAGCACCGACTTGAGCGCCTTGTAGCCGGGCTCCGAAGCCTCGAAGGACAAGTCGTCGCAGAAGATGATGAAGCGCTCGGGACGGCTGGCGATCAGGTCGACGATCTCCGGCAGGTCGACCAGATCGTGCTTGTCGACCTCGATCAGGCGCAGCCCCTTGGCGGCGAACTTGTGCAGCACGGCCTTGATCAGCGACGACTTGCCGGTGCCGCGCGCGCCCGTCAGCAGCACGTTGTTGGCGCTCCTGGAGGCGACGAACTGGCGCGTGTTCTGCTCGAGGCGCGCCTTTTGTTCGTCCACTTCGCGTAGATCGTCGAGCCGGATGCGGTGCGGGTGGCGCACGGCTTCCAGGTAGCCGCGGTTCTGCCGCTTGCGCCAGCGGAAGGCCTTCGCGCTCCAGTCCGTTGCCTGCGGCGGAGGCGGCAGCAATGCCTCGATGCGGGTGATCAGCGCGTCAGCGCGCTGGAGAAATTGGTCGAGTTCCACTTCGGGTAAGCTGCTCGGATTGATGACGCCTGAACTCTAGCAGAACATGCAATACCTCATTTCCCTGCTGGCGGCGGCGCTGCTGGCCGGCTGCGCGGTAGTGCCGGCACCGACCTGCCCGCTCACCCAGCCCTGCCCAGCCTGTCCGGCCTGTCCGCCGACCGAGCCGGCCAAGCCACCGGAGAAACCCCTGCAGCCGGCCGATTGGAGCGATCTGATCGGCTGGCAGGACGACGACCAGGTCGCTGCTTTCGACGCTTTCCTGTCGTCCTGCGGCAAGATCGAAAGTCAGCCGTCGTGGACCGCCGCCTGCACGTCCGCACGCGGTGCCGCCGTGAAATCGGCCACTGATGCGCGCGCCTGGTTCGAGGCGCAGTTTCGTCCCTGGGCGCTGGCAAGTCCGGACGGGTCGCGCACCGGACTCGTCACCGGTTACTACGAGCCCGTGGTGAAAGGCAGCCGGACACGCAAGCCGCCGTATCTCTCGCCGCTGTTCGCACCGCCCGAGGATATGGTGGCGGTCGAGCTTGGCGATCTCTATCCGGAATTGAAGAACCTGCGCCTGCGCGGCCGCATCGAGGGCCGCAAGCTGGTGCCCTACTACTCCCGCGCCGAGTGGGCGAAGCAGGAAGACAGCCGGAGGGGGAGCGTGCTGTTCTGGATAGACGATCCGCTCGATCTCTTCTTCATGCAGGTGCAGGGTTCGGGGCAGGTCGTGCTCGACGACGGATCGCGCGTGCGCGCCGGCTATGCCGACCAGAACGGCCATCCGTACCGCTCGATCGGCAAGTGGCTGGTCGATCAGGGCGAACTCAAGCTGGACCAGGCGTCAATGCAGGGCATCAAGGCCTGGGCGCGCGCCAATCCCAAGCGCTTGCAGGAACTGCTCAACGCCAATCCCAGCCTGGTGTTCTTCCGCGAGCTGCCACTGAACGGCTCGGGCCCGCCAGGCGCGCTGGGTGTGCCGCTCACGCCCGAGCGCAGCATCGCCGTCGATCCGCGCATCATCGCGCTCGGTGCTCCCGTGTACCTCGCCACCACCTGGCCGAACGGGGACCGCCCGCTGAACAGGCTGATGCTGGCGCAGGACACCGGCGGGGCGATACGCGGCGCCGTGCGCGCCGACTTCTATTGGGGCAGCGGTGCCGAGGCCGGCAACCTGGCCGGCCGCATGAAGCAGCATGGCCTCATGTGGGTGCTGATGCCCAGAACCTGGGCGCCGAACTGACCATCGAGCGGCAGGCGTCGCCCAGGCCGGCACGTTCGCGGTGCCGATGCACCGTGGCAGGCACCTGATTGGTGCGCTCCATCCCGGCCAACTCGCCGAACCCCTTGATTTCCGGAAGTCAGGCGTGGCGGCACGCTTGTTGCAGATATGCACGGGATTCGTGCTTGCTTATCCCGAGGGCCCCAAGATGGAGAATCTGAAGACTTCCAGCGACGTGCTGTTCATCCTGCTCGGCGCCATCATGATCCTGGCCATGCACGCGGGCTTTGCCTTCCTCGAACTCGGCACCGTGCGACGCAAGAACCAGGTGAATGCGCTGGTGAAGATCCTGGTGGATTTCGCGGTGTCGACGCTGGCCTACTTCTTCATCGGCTACGGCATTGCCTACGGGGCGCACTTCTTCTCGGGCGCCGAAGTGCTCGCGCAAAAGAGCGGCTACGAACTCACCCGCTTCTTCTTTCTCCTGACCTTCGCCGCAGCGATTCCCGCCATCGTCTCCGGGGGCATCGCCGAACGCGCGCGCCTGAACCCGCAGCTTGCCGCGACCTTCGTGCTGGTCGGCTTTGTCTATCCGTTCTTCGAAGGCATTGCCTGGAACCAGGCCTTCGGCATCCAGGGCTGGCTGAAGGCGACCTTCGGCGAGGAATTCCACGACTTTGCCGGCTCCGTCGTGGTGCATGCGGTGGGAGGCTGGATCGGCCTCGCGGCGGTGCTCATGCTCGGCGCGCGGCGCGGCCGTTACCACAAGGACGGCGGCATCGCCGGCGGCCATCCGCCCTCGAGCATTCCCTTCCTTGCGCTGGGCGCGTGGATCCTCATTGTCGGCTGGTTCGGCTTCAACGTCATGAGCGCCCAGACGCTCGACAAGGTCTCCGGGCTGGTGGCGATGAACTCGCTGATGGCCATGGTCGGCGGCACGCTGATGGCTCTTGTGGTCGGCAAGAACGACCCGGGCTTCGTGCATAACGGCCCCTTGGCCGGACTCGTTGCCGTCTGCGCCGGCTCCGACCTCATGCACCCGCTCGGCGCGCTGGTCACCGGCGGCATCGCCGGCGGCCTCTTCGTCCTCATGTTCACCATCACGCAGAACCGCTGGCGTGTCGACGACGTGCTGGGCGTCTGGCCGCTGCACGGTCTGTGCGGCGCCTGGGGCGGCATCGCCGCCGGCATCTTCGGCACGAAGCTCCTAGGCGGCATGGGCGGTGTCGCCTTCCTGTCCCAACTGATCGGCACCGTGCTGGGCGTCGCCATTGCGTTCGCCGGCGGCTTCGCAGTCTATGGCCTGCTCAAGAAGACTGTCGGCATCCGCCTCGATGCCGAGGAGGAATTCAACGGCGCCGACCTGAGTCTCCATCGGATCTCGGCCAGCCCGGAGCGCGAGACGCTCTGGTAATCGCACGGCGCGCGGGCGCGACCTTGCGCCCGGAAGCGGCAGGACTGATAGCATTTGCCGCTTGGCAGATTACGGGTGTGGCCTCGCATGACATTTCCAACTTGCTGCCGCCGGCTGTTTCGCTGGCACCTTGGCATTGTGGCCGGCGCGCTGACGCCGATCGTTGTGCAGGCCGCCGAGGTCAGCGTTGCCGTGGCGGCCAACTTTACGGCTCCGATGAACGCCATCGCGGTCGAGTTCGCCAAGGAGACAGGCCACCAGCCCCGGCTTTCCTTCGGGGCATCCGGAAAGTTCTACGCCCAGATCCGGAACGGTGCGCCGTTCGAGGTGTTTCTGTCGGCCGATGACGAAACACCGGCGAGGCTGGAGCAGGATGGCGCCACCGTGCCCGGTTCGAGATTCACCTATGCCATCGGAGCGCTGGCGCTGTGGTCGCTTGATCCCGGTCGGGTCGATGGCGGAGGCGAAGTCCTGCGCGCCGGCAACTGGCGCAAGCTGGCGATCGCCAATCCGAAGCTGGCGCCTTACGGCAGGGCCGCGATGGAGACCCTGGCGGGTCTCGGTCTCGCCGACGTTGTCCGTGACAAGCTGGTGACGGGCGAGAATATTGGCCAGGCATACCAGTTCGTCGCCAGCGGCAACGCCGAGCTTGGCTTCGTCGCACTCTCGAGTGTCATGAAGGATGGGCGGCTGCTCGAGGGATCGGCCTGGGTTGTTCCCGACAAGCTTCACGCGCCAATCCGCCAGGATGCCGTGATGCTCGTTGCCGCCCGGAACAATCCGGCGGCTGCGGCGCTGATGACATACCTTCAGGGCGAGCGTGCGCGAGCCGTAATGAAGTCCTACGGGTATCGTTACTGAAGGCGGCCATGGAATTCTCGATCGCCGACCTTGCCGCCGTGTGGTTGACCGTCAAGCTGGCGACGGTGGTGACCATCATCCTGCTGCTGGTCGGCACACCGATGGCCTGGTGGCTGGCGCGCACGCGCTCCTGGCTCAAGGGTCCGGTTGGTGCGGTGGTGGCTCTGCCCATCGTGCTGCCGCCCACCGTCATCGGCTTCTACCTGCTGATCGTCATGGGCCCCGGCGGTCCGGTCGGCCGGCTCACCGAGTGGCTGGGCATCGGCCTGTTGCCGTTCACGTTCTGGGGACTGGTGGTGGCGTCGGTGTTCTATTCGCTGCCCTTTGTCGTGCAGCCGATCCAGAATGCCTTCACCGCCATTGGCGAGCGTCCGCTCGAAGCGGCGGCCACCCTGCGCGCTTCGCCGCTCGACGCTTTCTTCACCGTGGCCGTGCCGCTGGCGAAACCGGGTTTCCTCACCGCCACTATCCTCGGCTTTGCCCATACGGTCGGCGAATTCGGCGTCGTGCTGATGATCGGCGGCAACATTCCGGACAAGACGCGCGTGGTCTCGGTGCAGATCTACGATCACGTCGAGGCCCTGGAATACGCCCAGGCGCACGGCCTGGCGGCCATGCTGGTGGTGTTTTCCTTCACGGTGCTGCTGTTGCTCCAGATCCTCAATCCAACGGGCCGTCGCAAGTGAGCATCGAGGCGCGCTTCCTTCTCGACTACCCGGGCTTCCGGCTCGATGTCGACCTCGCCTTGCCTGCCAGCGGCATCACCGCGCTGTTCGGACCGTCGGGTTCGGGCAAGACGACGCTGCTGCGGGCCATCGCCGGTCTCGAGCCCGCGGCCCGGGGCCGGCTGGTGGTCGACGGTGAAACCTGGCAGGATCGGGACCGCTTCCTGCCGACTTGCAGGCGTCCGCTCGGCTACGTTTTCCAGGAAGCCAGTCTGTTTCCGCACCTGTCGGTGCGCGGCAATCTCGACTATGCCCGCCGTCGTGTCCGCGCAGACCGGCGCAGCACCACGGCTGACTTTCCCGAGCTTCGCGACATCGCCCGGCTGCTCGGCATCGAGCGGCTGCTCGACCGCCAGGCGGATCGCCTCTCCGGTGGCGAGCGCCAGCGCGTCGCCATCGCCCGCGCCTTGCTGACCCAGCCGCGCCTGCTGTTGATGGATGAGCCGCTGGCGGCGCTCGATGTTGCGCGCAGGCAGGAGATCCTGCCCTACCTGGAAGAGTTGCACGAGACGCTGAAGATACCGGTCCTCTACGTCAGCCACGCGCCGGACGAAGTCGCCCGGCTGGCCGATCACATCGTCGTCATGGCCGCCGGCCGCGCGGTGGCCGAAGGGCCCTTGGTCGAAACCCTGGCGCGCGTGGATCTGCCCATCCATCTCGGCGAAGATGCCGGCGTCGTGCTCGATGGCGTGGTCGCCGAGCGCGACGATCAATGGCATCTCGCCCGCGTCGAGTTTCCCGGTGGATCGCTCTGGACGCGCGACGGCGGCCACGCCGAGGGACGCCGCGTGCGCGTGCGCGTGCTGGCACGCGATGTCAGCATCGCGCTGGAACCGACGTCGGCCACCAGCATTCTCAATACCCTGCCGGCCCGCGTCGTCGAGATAGCCGCCGATGCCCACCCGGCGCAACTGCTGGTGCGTTTGCAGGTGGGCAACTCACCGATCGTCGCGCGTGTCACCCGGCGCTCGGCAAGCGCCCTGCGGCTCGCACCGGGGCTGGCAGTCTGGGTGCAGATCAAAGCCGTGGCGCTGATCGGCTGATCTGTTCCGCTAGGGCCTCTTGAGCCTGACGGTGAACCAGAACGTGCTGCCCCGGCCGAGGACGCTCGATGCCCCGGCCTGCCCGCCCATCAATTCGGCCAGGCGCTTGGTGATCACCAGGCCGAGGCCGGTGCCGCCGTATTCGCGGGTGCTGGAGTTGTCGCCCAGCTCGAATGAAGCGAAAAGCCGCCCCAGCGTTTCGGCGGCGATGCCGACGCCGGTATCCTCCACCTCGAACCTGATGAGCGCATCTTCGCCGGCATCGCTGTCAAGGTGCGCGCGCAGGGTGATGGAGCCGGTTTCGGTGAACTTGACCGCGTTGGCGACATAGTTCGTCAACGCTTGCCTGATGCGGTTGGGAGAGCCGAGCAATCCCGTCGGCAGGCCGCTGGGCAAGACCGCCAATGCCAGCCCCTTTGCCTGGGCCTGCGCGGTGAACATGCTGGCAACCTCGCGCATCAGTGCATCGATTTCCACGGGCATTCGCTCGAGTTCCAACTGGCCCGCCTCGAGCCGGGAGAATTCGAGCACCTCGCTGATCAGGCCAAGCAAGCGTTTGACGGCATCGTCGATCTTGTCCAGTCTGTCGGCATTCTTTTCGAGGGTCCCGGCGGCAATATCGCGACGGAGCAGGTAGGCCATGCCGCCAATGGCGTTCAGGGGGGTACGCAGTTCGTGGCTCATGTTGGCCAGAAAGGCGTCCTTGGCTCGATTGGCGGCTTCGGCTGCCACCTTGGCGGCCAGCAGTTCCCGGGTGCGCTCGTCGACAAGGTCCTCCAGCTGATTACGGTAGCGCTCCAGTGCCTCGGTTTTTTGCCTCAGATCGGTGATGTCGGCGATGACGGCGACGAGGCCAACCGTCCGGCCCTCGTCGTCCACGACCTGGTC
>CAYXZX010000031.1:0-20556 GCA_964469455.1 uncultured Rhodocyclaceae bacterium
CAGCAAGTAATAGAAACCGCCTGTAGACGTAGGCAGAGTACCTTGACCATTACCATTGGACTGCAGCGTTACCCGCGACGCTACACCACTAACAACCTTGTACCAAGTGCCCGTCGGATACTGAAAACCCAGAACATCTGCATTTGGTTGCGGTATCGAATACGCATCGACCTTGTAGCGCATCCATGTGTCAGGTGAGCCTTGTGTTGCGCCCGCAGGTTGCTGGATCTGAGCCAAGGATTGACTCTTATCTTTGCACGTCAGGCTAGTAGCGGCAACGGCAGACCCGCTCGTCAATGAAAACACAACCGGAGCGGCGCCAGCCGCCTTGATCAGGGCCCTGCGTCGCTGTTTGAGTTGTTCTCGTTCGTTGTCCGCCATGGCTAGTTCCTTGCTCCCGAATCGTGAAGATCGGTTGATGTTCCGGTTGGCCCTTGGCTCCATGCAATTTCCGCGCCAACCACCCATCCGCCTACATACTACTTAATAAACAATGTGATAACAATCCTGCGATCGAATTGCAATCCCTTGGTGGCAATAATTGTAAAGAAAGCTGACGCTTTTCGTCAGTTCATGGTCGGCTGTCCGACAACGCGCGCAAGTGGTTCGCAGGAATGGCATAGCTGATGCCGGAAGGCTGGCTCAGCGCTGCTTCCTTGCTGCCCTTGACGAACACCATGTTGATGATACCGATGACCTCCCCGGTTTCCGGGTCGAACATCGGGCCGCCGCTGTTGCCCGGGTAAGCGGTAGCGTCGAGCTGAAAGATGTTGAAACCGCCGTCCTTGAGCTGGCGAATCAGGTTGCCCTTGAGTTGCTGGGAATTGCCGCCGGGAATGGCGATCGGCGTGATGGCGGCGATGATGCCGCGATGGGTGACCGGCGAAAAGCCCAGCGCGCCGCCGATTGGAAAGCCGGTGAAGGCGATCGATGCGCCTTCCTTCACGGTGTCGGAATCGCGCAAAGTCAGCGGTGGCAAGGCGCCGCCGTCGATGCGCAGCAGCGCCAGGTCGTGCGCCTTGTCGATCGACAGCACCGTTGCCGGCCGTGCCTTGTCGATCGGCGTCGCTGCCCGCACCACCAGGCTGGCGCCTTCGGCGAGATTGAGGTCGGCGATCACATGGGCGTTGGTGGCAATCGTGCGCCCGTCACCGATGGCGAAGCCCGTGCCGCGCAGCGTGAATTGCGGCGCCCCCAGCCGGTTGTAGGTACCGACCATGACGACGGACGGCTTGACACGCTCGATGGTCGTGACCAGATCGGCGGCGGCCGGCCATGCCACCAGAAGCGCCAGCGACGCAAGGAGCCAGCGAATGCTCGCGGCGATCACATCACCCGTACGCGGATGCGCGGCAGTTCCGGTGACGGGGCGACCACGCTCGCATCGTAGGGATGCGCGTCGCCGCGATACAACTCGCGGATGCGCCTGACGTAGCCCCGCGTTTCGGCATACGGCGGGATGCCGCGATACTGGTTCACGGCACCCTCGCCTGCGTTGTAGGCAGCGGCGACGAGCGCCACGTCACCCTTGAAGTAGGCCAGCAGCCAGCGCAAATAGGCCAGGCCGCCGCGAATGTTCTGCTCGGGGTCGAAGGGCTTCCGGACGTTGAAGCGCGCCGCTGTCTCGGGAATCAACTGCATCAGCCCCTGGGCATTCTTGCTCGACACGGCAAGCGGATCGAAATTCGACTCGGCGCGAATCACCGCCATGGCCAGGCGCGGCGCCACGCCGTAGTCCGGCGCCAGCCTGCGCACCAGTTCCAGGACTTTCAACTGGGCCGGAGTCGGGTTCTCCCAGGCGAGATGGGTCGCATCCTCGACGGGCACCGGTTCCGGCACGACCATGCAGGGCGGCATCAGCGCCATCTCGCCGCCGACGCGGCGCAGCATGCGCTCGGCATCACCGTGGCCCTGGGCAGCCGCCAATCCGAAGAAATACGCGGCCATCCGGTCATCACGCTTGATGCCGCGACCGTTGGCATGCATCCAGCCCAGCCGGAACTGCGCCTCGGCGTCGCCATTGCGAGCGCACTCGCAGTACAAGTCCGCCGCGCGCTGAGGGTCGCGCGCTACGCCTTCGCCATGTTCATAGGCTTGCGCCTCGGCAAGCCGGCTGGAAAAAACGTCGACACTCCCCACGGCGACCGCCGGCGCAACTGCGCCGAGCGATAAGACGCAGCCAATGAGCAGGTAAGCGACTGTTCCAAAGGCGTTTTTGTTTCTGTTAATTGCCGATCTCCTTGAGCAATCCGGCCACCTCGGCCTGCCCGGCGAACTTGTCGCCGAGCTTTGCCAGATCGTCAAGCAGCTTTCGTGCCTCGGGCTTCTTGCCCGCCTTCAACTGGGCACGAGCGAGACTCAGTTTGAGCGTGTCGGACTGCGGCGCCAACTCGGCTGCTTTCGCCAGCAGTTCGAGCGCTCGGGTCGAATCGCCCTTGTCGGACAACAGGGAACCCAGGGTTTCCATGATCGCCGGATTGTTCGGCGCCAGCTTGTTCGCCTTCTCCACGTAGTCCAGCGCGCGGGCATCCTTCAACTGGCCGAGGTTCCAGGCCAGGTTGTTCAGCACGATCGGATTGTCGGGCTGCTTCTGCATCAGCGCCTGGTAGTGCTTCACGGCGACGGGATATTCCTTGCGGGCAGTCGCCCGCTCGGCCAATGCCATGCGGAACGCGGCATCCTGCGCGTGGTCGTTGAGCCAGCCGTTGGCGAACTTCTCCGCTTCGACGCCGTTGCCGGCGGCGTGCAGCACGGCGTAAGTCTTGACCGCCAGTTCAGTCGACGGCGCCTGCTTGAGCCCTGCCTTGTACGCCGACACGGCGGCGGGCCAGTCCTTGTTGGCGGCGGCGATGTCGCCTTCGAAGATGAAGCCGACCGCTTCCTTCGGCCTCTGCTGCTTGACTTCGCGCACCAGCTTCTGCGCCTCCGGAATGTTCTTGGCATCCAGATGCAGCGCGATCAGGCCCCGCTGCGCCGCCAGCAGGTCGGGCTTCAGTTCGAGGGCCTTGCGCAGGTTCTGCATGGCCTCGTCCTTGGCCTTGGCCGCCAGGTTGATCTCGGCCATGCGCAGGTAGGGCCGCGGCGAACCGGGCATCAACTGGACGATCTTGCCGTAGCTGGCCAGCGCCTGGTTGGTATCCCCCGCGGCCTGCTGCGCGCGTGCCAGCGCGTCGAGCAACTCGACGCGATCCGGCATGGCGGCGACGGCATCCTGTGCAGCCGAAACTGCCTTCTTGGCATCTTTGTTCTTGAGATGCAGACCGACCAGGGCCAGGCGCGGCGCGGGCTCCGTCGGGCTGGCCTGGATGGTCTTGGCGATCATTGCCGCCACCTCGTCGGCGCTGCCGCCGGTCCTCGCCTTCATTTCAGCCAGGGCCAGTCCGGCCTGGACGCTCTTCGGATCCGCCGCCAGCACGCCCTCGAAACGCTTGCGGGCGTCATCCGGCTTCTTGTCCTTCAGGTCCAGGCTGGCCAGCGCCGCCGCCGCCGGGAAATACGCCGGCTTGATCGACAGCGCCTTTTCCAGGCTGGCACGGCCGGGGGCGATGTCGCCCTTGGCGACGAGCACCGTGCCGCGCAGCGCATGCACCAGCGGATTGTCCGGCTGCTTCTTCTCGAGACCATCGATCGACTTCATGGCACGCGCGAAATCGCGTTTCTTCACCGCCGAGGCGATCAAGGCCATGTCGGCGGTGATCCCCGAATCGCCGGCGGCGATACGCTCGAGTTCGCCGAACGCCTGGTCGCCCTTCCCCTCGGCGAGATGCGAAAGCGCCACCTTGGTCTGTTTGGCCGCGTTCTTCGGATCCAGCGACGCGGCGCGGCTGAAATACTCTTCCGCCTTCTGGGCGTTGCCGCTCTGCATGTAGATGTCACCCGCAAGCGACTGCAAGCCGGAGTCATTGTCGCCTTCCTCGAGCAGCGGCTCGATCATCGCCTGCGCCTTGGCGGGCTGGCCGCTGCGCAAGTGGATGACCGCCAGCATCCTGCGCACGACCGGCGAGTCGGGCGCCTGCTTGAGCGCCTTGGCAAGGTATTCCTCTGCCTGCGCCAGCGAGTTGAGCTGGTAATTGGCGGAACCCGCCACCAGCAGCGCCTTCGGATGGTTGGGCGCCACCTTCAGCACTTCCTGCACGGCATCGCGCGCACCCTTGAAATCCTTCTTCTGGTAAAGGAATTCCGACTCGCTGAGGAAGGTCTGCGGATTGTTGGGCAGTGCCTTCTTCATGGCGGCCAGTTGCGTGCCGGCCTCGTCCATCTTGTTCTGCCGCATCAGCGCCGCAATGGCTGCGGCGTGGGCGGCACCGAAGTCCGGCCTGGCTTCGACTGCCTTGCGATAGGCGGCGAGCGCCTGCTCGGCATCGTTCTGGCTGGCCAGAATGTCACCCTTGAGCTTCAATGCCTCGTGGTTCTTGCCGTCCTTGGCCAGGACGGCGTCGACCAGCGCCACGGCGCCCGGCACGTCGCGGTCGGCCATCAGCAGGCGCGCCTTCATCATCATCGTCGGGGCGTGATCCGGCTTGATCGCCAGGGCCGTATCGATGGCGGCACGTGCCTTGTCCATCTGCCCGAGTGAGGCCTGCGCCGTCGCGATCGACGTCTGCAAATCGGCTTTCGCCTCCGGCGACGACAGTTCCGTCGTGCCGAATTCCGTGAGCATCTTCCTGGCCTGGCCGGTGGCCAGCAGGGCTTGCGCCAGCAGCGGCACCGCGTCGTCGGCCGGATGCTTGGCCTCGACCGCCTTGCGCAGTTCGACTTCGGCACCGACCGGATCACCGCTCCTGAGCAGCGCCTTGCCCAGCAGGAAACGGGCTTCGGGGGAGTCCGGCACCTTCTGCAAGGCATTCTTGATCTGGATGACTGCCGCCTTGCCATCACCCTTGGCCAGATAGTCGCGCGCCGAGGCCAGCAGCGTTTCCGGCTTGTCGCCGCCACAGGCGGTGACGAGCAGGGCCAAAGTCAGTGCCGACAGCACGCCGCCGGCCAATCGTCTATGAATTGCCATGAACCGCCTCCCGGATCGAGAAAGTTGCGGGCCGCTATTTCAGGCCGAATCGGTGCATCAGGTCGTACAAGGTTGGCCGGCTCACGCCCAGCATCTCCGCCGCCTTGACGACGTTGCCGTTGACGCGCGCCATGACCGCCAGCACGGCTTTCTTCTCGGCCGCCTCACGGATCGTGCGCAGGTCGAATGCCATCGGATCGTCCTCAGCATCCGCCACCAGTCCGACATCCGCCGCCGTGATCTGAGCATTATCGGCCATGATGACGGCGCGCTTGATGCAATTTTCCAGCTCCCGCACGTTGCCTGGCCAGGCATGCGCCTCGATGGCGCGCAAGGCATCGGCGGTCAGACTCATCGCGCCGCGGCTGTGCTCCTGCGCAAAGCGCCGCACAAAGGCGTTGGCGAGCAGCACTGCATCGCCGACGCGGGCGCGCAAGGGCGGAATCTCGGTGACGATCTCCGCCAGCCGATAATAAAGGTCCTCGCGGAAGCGTCCCGCCTTGATCAGTTCTTTCAGATCCTGGTGCGTGGCGCAGACGATGCGGACGTCGATGGCGATTTCCTGCCGCCCGCCGACGCGTTCGAATACGCGCTCCTGGAGGAAACGCAGCAGCTTGGCCTGCAGCGCCAGCGGCAAGTCGCCGATCTCGTCCAGGAACAGCGTGCCCTTGTCGGCCAGTTCGATCTTGCCCGGCGTGGTCTTGGCGGCGCCGGTGAAGGCGCCCTTCTCGTAGCCGAACAGCTCGCTTTCCAGCAGGTTTTCCGGGATGGCCGCGCAGTTGATGGCGACGAAGCGCTGGCTGCGCCGCGTGGAGGACTCGTGCAGGCCGCGCGCCAGCAACTCCTTGCCGGTGCCGCTCTCGCCCAGGATCAGCACGGTGGCGTTGGTGTTGGCGACTTTCTCGATGACGCGGCAGACACGCAGCATTTCGGGGTCGCGCGTGATGATCCCGGACATCGCATCCGGCTGGCGCATCGCCTGCAGGCGCTTGTTTTCCTGCTGCAGATCATGAAGCCGGAAGGCCCGATCGATGGTGAGCGTCAGCAGTTCCGGCTCGAACGGCTTGGCGAAGAAATCGTAGGCACCCATCTCGATGGCGCGCAGCGCATTCGCCCGGTCGTTCTGTCCGGTGAGGACGATGACCTTGGTGTCGGGCGCGACGGCAAGAATCTGCTCCAGCAGGGCAAAGCCTTCCGACGTCGAATCGGGATCGGGCGGCAAACCCAGATCCATGGTGACGACGGGCGGCTGCTGGCGACGCACCAAGGCCAGCGCACTTTCCCGTTCGCCGGCAGCCAGGGTCTCGTAGCGGTCGAACGACCAGCGCATCTGCTTCTGCAGCGCCGGATCATCCTCGACGATCAGGAGGGGTCGCTGGGCTTCGGCGCTCATGCCGCTTCCAGGTCGGAACTCCGGCTGGCTTGGAAAAGAGGCAGCATCACCACGATCTTGGTCCCCACGTTCAACATGCTATCGACGGCGACCTCGCCGCCCAGTTCGCGAATGTACTGAAAGCTCTCGTAGGCGCCAATGCCCATGCCGGCCTGTTTGGTGGTCTGGAAGGGCTTGAACAGGCGATCCCGCACGAACTCGGGCGTCATGCCGCGTCCCGTGTCGCCCACCTCCACGCGCGCCTGGCCAGCGTCTCGATCCAGTTTAACCCAAACCCGCCCGTCATGATCGGTGGCGTCCAGCGAATTCTGCACCAGGTGGCCGAAGACGCGTTCCAGGCGCTCCTCGTCGCCGCGAACGGACACTGCTTCACCCACTCGCACCTCGACAACGCGCCCGGTCTTCTGCTTGGATGCGCACACGCGCTCGAACAGCCTGGCCAGTTCGACGCCGCAGGTCGCGCTGGTTGGCGCGGCACCCTCGCGCAACTGCAGCATCAGGCGCCGCATGCGCTCGACCGAGTTTTCCACCGTCATCAGCATGTCCTGCTGAAACTCCGGGTTGTCCTTGTGGCGCTCGGCGTTCTTCAACATCAGCGACAATTGCGAAACGATGTTCTTGAGGTCGTGCACCACGAAGGCCGACATGCGGTTGAACGCCTCGAACTTGCGCGCCTCGAGCAGCGCTTCCGTGGCGAGCATCTGGGCGAGATAACCGGCGGCCTGGTTGCCGGCGGTGCGCAGCAGGTCGTTGACCTCCCAATTGACGTCGACCTGGGTGCGCGAACTGGCCAGAATGACCCAGCCGGTCAGGTCATGACCCACCATCAAGGGCACCAGCAGCCAGGCGTTCTCCATCTCCGAGAGCCAGGAGGGGAGTTCCAGTGACTCATAGCGACTCGGCAGGCTGCGGAACTCCTCGAGGTTGATCACCCAGCCGCTGTTGAGCAGGAATCGGCTCAGTGAAGCATCCCGGCCTTCCAGCGCGCCGCACTCGGGCATGTTCCAGCGCGAAAACTGCCGATAGCTTTCGCGCCCGCCGTCCCACAACCAAAGGCTGCCGCCCGGGCTCTCGACCATGTCGGCGAGTCCGCGTATCACCTGCTCACCGAGCGCCTGGGGCGAATTCTGGGCCGACAAGGCCCTGGTGACCTTGAGCCACTCCTCGCGATAGTCGTAGCGGTAGCGGAAGAAGTGCTTGCCCACCAGAACGCGCAGCTTGGCCCGCATGGCACCCGAGAACGCCAGCACCGCCAGGCCAAGCAGCGCCGCAAAAACCAGTGCCAGCTGGAACGCGCGGCCCCACTCCCCGCCGAAAAAGCGCACGTAGTAGCCGACAGCCGCCATGAACAGCAGGTAGGCCCCCACCGCCAGCAGGCCAGTGGTATGCACGACGATCTTGCGCGACAGCCGGACGCGTCTTGCCCAGTCGCGGTTGCGCGCCGCGCACAACCACACCAGAGGCATCACCAGCGCATGGACCAGTCCGCGAATGCTGACCGCATCGGCATCGAGCTTGCCGAACAGCATCGCGTCGGAATGGACATAGAGATCGAAAACGAAGGCACCGGCCAGCCCCAGGCACAGCGGCTTGACGTTCCAGCGGGAATCGGCGGCAACATTGCGCAGGAGCTGTTCGAGCAGGAACAGCCCGATCACCGCCAGCAACAAGGGATGAAACACCAGCCACTTGGGCGGCACCGGGAGTAGCGCGCCGCTGGCCACCAACGCCTGCGCCACCAAGCCGGCCGCGACGACCAGCCCGATCGCCAGCGCAACCGCACGGTGGCTGCGACGGCTCTGCTGCCCCATCTCCATACCCGGCTTGAGCAGTTGAAGCACGAAGACAAACCAGGCGCCGTAGCGCAGAATGTCGGCCTCCATGGCGATCGCATAGAGGCCGCCGCTGCCGGTCTCGCCTGCGCCAAGGGACAGCAGGCTCCAGCAGACCGTGAACACCACTGCCGCGAGCATCGCCGAATTGGGCGCGGCGGAGTGCCCGCCTCTGATCTGACCCAACAGGAATACCGCCAGCAGCCCATACGCCGCGGCGCACAGGCCATAGCTCCAAACCATCAGCGTGGCGAGATCGCCGGCCATGTCGCCTTCAGACCGACTCGAGCGAGAGGGAGATCACGAAATCGCGCTAGCGCGCGCCCTTGGCCATGAGCACCACGCCCACGGTTTCGAACAGAACCACCAGGTCCAGCATCAGCGAGTGGTTCTTGACGTAGTAGAGGTCGTATTGGAGTTTCTCGGCGGAGTCCTCCACCGACGCCCCATAGTGGTAGCGCACCTGCGCCCAGCCGGTCACGCCCGGCTTGACGCTATGACGAACCGAGTAGAAGGGAATCTGCTTGGTCAGTTGATCGACAAAAAAAGGCCGCTCGGGACGAGGTCCGACGAGGCTCATGTCGCCCGACAGGATGCTGAACAGCTGCGGCAGTTCGTCGATCCGCGTCTTGCGCATGATGCGTCCAACCCGGGTGACGCGATCGTCCTTGGCGGTCGCCCACCGGGGCGTGCCGTCTTTTTCGGCGTCGGTACGCATGCTGCGGAACTTGACGACATTGAACAGGCGGCCGTGCAAGCCGACGCGCTCCTGCCGGTACAGGATCGGAAAGCCGCTCTCGATGACGATGGCCACGGCGGCAAGCAGCATCACGGGCGCCGCCAAAACCAGCAGGACGAGCGCGCAAACGATGTCGAAGATTTGCTTGACGGCGGTACGGAGCCCGCCCTGCGAAAAGCCGTCGCCGAAAATCAGCCAGCCGGCATAGAGGGCATCCAGGCGAATCTGGCCCAGGGTCTGCTCGAAATAACTCGCCAGGTCGTAGACGCGGATGCCTCTCAGCTTGCAGTCGAGAAGTTCTCTCAGCGGAATCGTGCCGCCCCGGCGTTCCGTGACAGCCACGACGATCTCATTGACTTTCAGCCGATGGACGACATCCATCAGCGCACCGTCGCGATGGACCACCTTGTCCTCGGGAACCTTCGCGGCGCGGTCACCCGGGCTGGGGAAAAAGGCAACGATTTCCACCACCTCATCCTGGCGGTCCAGCGCCTCCTTGACCATGGCGGCCCGCTCGCCGACGCCATATACCAATACCCGGTCGCGGGGGATGGGGCGATTCCTGGCATGGGCCATCCGCACCCTGTTCGTCAGAACGCCGAACAGGCCGATCATGGCGGCGATCTCGAGGAACTCGCGGCTCATCTCGGCAAGATGCAGGATCGAGAAAATGATGGCGGCGATGGGAATCGCCAGGTGCAGCGAAAGCACCGCCCGGGCACGACTGTCGTAGAGGGTGCGGTAATGGATGCGCTGGTAGAGACCCAGCCAGGCGTTGATCGGCAGCATGATCATCGACAGGATCAATGCATAGACCAGCACGAGCTTCATGTCGACCGGCAGCCCCGCGCCGACCCACTTCACCGCCGTGACGATGACGATGACGATGAACGAAAAGTCGGCCAGGACTTCGATCAAGGTCCGCCAATGGATCCAGAAGCTCAGGGTCCGGGTCATCGAGAAACAGGAAGTGTCAAATTATCCGACTTGGATTATCCCACGAAGTCTGCCTCTTCACCGCATGTTCCGGCAATTGATTCCGCAAGGACACTCGGCCCCCGGTCAGACCAGCACTTCGGTGACTCCCGGATGCCCGAGAAAAGCCTGCGGACTGGCGCTCGCACCATAAGCACCGGACTGGAAGACCACCACCAGGTCGCCCGGCTCGGCCTTGGCCAGTTCCATCTTGTCCGCCAGCAGGTCGAGCGGCGTGCACAGCGGCCCGACCACCGAAGCGATTTCCCTGTCGGCGGAATCCATCTTGTTGCCAATCGCCACGGGGTAGTTCTTGCGAATCACCTGCCCGAAGTTGCCCGAAGCCGACAGATGATGATTGAGCCCGCCGTCGGTCACCAGGAACACCTGGCCACGCGACACCTTGCGATCGACGATGCGCGTGACGTAGATGCCTGCTTCGCCAACCAGATAGCGGCCGAGCTCGATGACGATCGAGGCCTCCGGCATGTCGCTCCGGATATCGTCCGCCAATTGGGCCAGATTGGCGCCGATCGGCGCGAGGTCCAGGCGCTGCTCGCCCGGAAAGTACGGAATGCCGAAGCCCCCCCCCAGGTTCAGGAATCGCGCCGGAGCCGGGGTATGCTCGGCGAATCGGCGTGCCGCCGCGACTGACTTTTGCTGCGCCTCGACGATCGCCTCGGCTTTGAGGTTTTGCGATCCGGCAAAGAGGTGGAATCCCTCGAACGCCAGCCCCTGCCGGCCGATTTCCGCCAAAGCCTCCGGCACACGCTCGGCGTCGATACCGAATTGTTTCGGCCCGCCGCCCATCTTCATACCGGAGGACTTGAGTTCAAAGTCCGGGTTCACCCGCACCGCCACCCGCGCCGGCAGGCCCAGTTCCCGCGAAATCGTCGCCAACTCACCGATCTCCCGGAACGACTCGACATTGATCAAGATGCCTGCCGCCACCGCCTGCCGTAACTCGCCGACGCTCTTGCCCGGCCCAGCAAAGCTCACCTCGCGCCGATCGGCGCCCGCATCGAGCGCCACTTTCAGTTCTCCGCCCGATGCGACGTCGATGCCATCGACCAGCCCCGCCATGTGGCAGACCAGTGCCGGCATCGGATTCGCCTTCATGGCGTAGTGCAACTTCACGGTCGAAGGCAGCGTGGCCCGCAACTCCTCGACCCGACGAGTCAGCAGTCCTCGATCGTAAGCGTAGAACGGCGTGCGACCAACGCGGTCGGCAAGGCGGGAGAGCGGCAGGCCACCGATCGACAGTTCGCGATCCGCAACCTCAAACTGATTCATGGACGCGTGAACGGGGGCGGGTTTCTCAGCGTTCATGGGCTTCCTTCCATTCCGTCGACAACGCCTTCCGGTCGATCTTGCCGTTGGGATTGCGCGGCAGCGGCCCTTCGCGCACGCTGATACCCGCCGGCACCATGTAGGCCGGCATGCGGGCCTTGCACTCGGCCAGCAGGGCGTCGACGTCGAGACTGCCCGCGCCGGGCGGCGTGGCGATGACCTGGATGGCCTGGCCAAGCGTCGGGTGATCGACGCCAAACGCCACGCATTCACCCACCAGTTTCGTTTCGTACAGGATTTCCTCCACCTCGGTCGGGCTCACCCGGTAGCCGGACGTCTTCATCATCTCGTCGCGGCGGCCAACAAAGTAGAGAAACCCTTCCTCGTCCATGCGCACCGTGTCGCCGGAAAACACGGCAAGTTCCGGAATAACCAGTCCGGCCTCGCGCCCGGGCGCGTGCGGCGGCAAGGGCTTGTAGCGCTCGGCGGTCTTCTCGGGATCGTTCCAGTAGCCCATGCCGACCAGCGCACCGCGATGGACGAGTTCGCCGGGCTCGTTCGGCGCACAGGGCGTACCGTCCTCGCGCAGCACGAGGACCTCGGCGTTCGGAATGGCCTTGCCGATCGAATCCGGCCGGCGATCGACTTCCTCGGGCGGCAGGAAAGTCGAGCGGAAGGCCTCGGTCAGGCCGTACATCAGGAAAGGCTTGGTCCTGGGCAGACGCTGGCGCAGCGCCGCCAGTGTTTCGCGCGGCATGCGGCCGCCGGTATTGGCAAAGTAGCGCAGATGTTCCGTGATGGTCGCCGGCCATTCGAGTTGGGACAGTTGGATATAGAGGGGCGGCACGGCCGTCAGCCCGGTGACCTTCTCGCGTTCCAGCGCCTTCAGCACATCGCGCGGCAGCAGATAGTTGAGCAGCACGACACGCGCACCGGCATGGAAGGCGGTGGTCAGCTGGCTGAAACCGGCATCGAAGGAAAGCGGCAGCGCCGCCAGCAGTGTATCGGTCGGCCGGTTGTCGAGATAGGAAGCGACACTCCTGGCACCGGCCATCATGTTGCGGTGGGAGAGCACCACGCCTTTCGGCTTGCCCGTGCTGCCCGAGGTGTAGAGGATCGCCGCCATGTCGTAGTCGATGACGCGGTGGCTGGCGCGTGGCGGCGAACCGAGCAATTCGCACCAGCGGCAATAACCCACGCCGCCACCCTCCGGCAACGGCTGCTCGGAATCCACCACCACCACATGCCTCAAGTCATGGCAGGCGTCCAGAACCGGCGCCAGGAGCGCCAGGCGATCAACCGAGGTAACCAACACCCGCACGTTGCAATCGCGCAGGATGTAGCCGACCTGTTCCGGCTTGAGCAACGGGTTGAGCGGCACGAACACGCCCCCCGCCGCCGGCGCCCCGAAGCTGGCAATCACCGTCTCGAAGCGCTTCTCGAGATAGATGGCCACCCGCTCGGAGCGTTCCAGCCCAAGCCCGACCAGACCCGCGGCGAAGCCGCCCACGGCTTCGTGCAGTTCTCCATAGGTCAGCGAACGCTTGCCGTAGGTGAGCGCACGCGCCCTTGCATCGTGCTCGGCGGAAACGGTGATGAGTTCGGGAAGAAGAATGGAGTCTTTCATCTGGAAACGTCGCCTCGAATGACAAAAAACAGTATCGCATAGCCAAAGCAGCCGTTTCACCTATAATCGCCCCCGTTTCGGCCTACCCCGACCGGAGTTCCAGTTGAATACCCTGAAAGAAGTGCTATCCCTGCTCGACGAGATCCTCAGCCTCAACGGCCGGGCGGCGACATTCACCAAAGACACCGCCTTGCTCGGCGCCATTCCCGAACTGGATTCGATGGCGGTCGTGGGCGTCATTACCGGCATGGAAGAGCGTTTCGGCTTCATCGCCGACGACGACGAGATCGACGGCACGACCTTCGCCACTGTCGGTTCCCTGGTCCACTTCGTGGAAACCAAGCTCGCCGCCTGAGTCTCCGTCCGCCAACCATGGCGCCCGAAGCCTTTTTCCTCCCGGTCGCCAACGGACAACGTTTCTGCCTGTATCACGCTCCATCTGTCCCGGGCCGGGGTGCGCTGCTTTATCTCCACCCGTTCGCCGAGGAAATGAACAAATCGCGCCGCATGGCCGCCTTGCAGGCGCGCCAACTCGCCGCAAACGGGTATGGCGTCTTACAGATCGACCTGCACGGCTGTGGCGACAGTTCCGGCGATTTCGGCGATGCCACTTGGCAATCGTGGTTGCAGGATGTGCACGACGCCTGTCATTGGCTCCGTGGCCGCTGCAACCATCCCCTCTGGCTGTGGGGGCTGCGAGCTGGCTGCCTGCTCGCGACTGCGGCCGCGGACTCGTTGGCCGAGCGCTCGAACTTCCTCTTCTGGCACCCGGTAAGCTCCGGTAAACAATTCCTCCATCAATTCCTGCGTCTCAAGGTGGCCGGCGAGATGCTCGGTGGCGACGCCAAGGGCGTCATGACCGCGATTCGGCGGCAACTCGACGAAAGTCAGTCGCCGGAGATCGCCGGCTACACCTTGAATACCGAGCTCGCGCGCGGACTGGAGGCCGCCGAGCTCCGCCCGCCCGCCCCACCAGGACAGGTCATCTGGCTGGAACTGGCGGCGCACGAGGCCGGCTCTCTTTCACCGGCGTCCATGCGTCGCATCGAGCAGTGGCAAACCATCGGACACGAAGTGGCGGCCAGCATTGTCATGGGGCCGGCCTTCTGGCAAACCGCCGAGATCGAGGAAGCGCCCGCCCTATTGAGCGCGACGCTTGCTGCCTTGAACGCAATGTCAAGATGACTGCAACCGAAGAAGCCGTGGTCTTTGCATGCACCGGCGAACGCTTGTTCGGTGTTCTGGCGCGGCCAGCCACGCCGAAAGACATCGGCATCGTCATCGTCGTCGGCGGACCGCAAACCCGCGTTGGCAGTCATCGTCAGTTCGTACTGCTGGCCCGCAGCCTGGCCGGCGCCGGTTATCCCACCCTGCGGTTTGACGTTCGCGGCATGGGCGACAGCACGGGCGAGAAGCGGGATTTCGAGGCCATTGCGCCCGACATCACTGCCGCCATCGACGCTTTGCAGGCGGCCTGCCCGGGCGTCGCCCGGATCGTTCTTTGGGGCCTGTGCGATGCCGCGTCCGCAATCCTGATGTATCTCGACGAGACGCACGACGCACGCGTTGCCGGCATCTGCCTGCTCAATCCATGGGTACGTTCCGCGGCGTCGCTTGCCAAGACACAGGTCAAGCACTACTACGGCCAAAGGTTGTTGCAAAAGGAATTCTGGGCCAAGCTGTTCAGCGGCCGGCTGAACGTCGCCCGTGCGATCACCGAGTTCATTGGCAAAGTCGCCCGGGCATCGGCCAAAGCCGGCGCCTCGCCACGGCTGACTTTCCAGGACCGGATGGCGCACGGGCTACGCGACTTCTCCGGTCCGGTATTGCTCGTCCTCAGCGGCGACGACTACACGGCCAAGGAATTCCTGGAATTCACCAGCGCCGCACCGGCCTGGCGAACGCTGCTCGATCGTCCGTCCATGATGCGCATTGACATCCAGGGTGCCGACCACACGTTTTCATCGGCACGATGGCGCCGGGCGGTCGAGGTGGCATGCGTCGATTGGCTGCGCACAAAGAACTGGCGCGGTAATCACCCGGACTCAAGAGGCTAGCCGAGGATGCCGACGGCCCTTTTGTCGCGGGGTTTCCGATTCTTCTTTTTCAGCGGCGAGGGATCGGAGCCGCCGCATGTTCACGTCGAGCACGACGACAAGGTGGCAAAATACTGGCTCGAACCAGTGGAACTGGCCCAGTCCGAGGGATTTCGGGCACATGAACTGACGAAGGTGCGCGCCCTGATCATCGAGAATCGCAGCCTACTACTGGAGAAATGGCATGAGCATTTTGGCCGTTCAACTTGACCCGCATGCCGTCGATGTAGCGGTCGACGAAGCAGCCGTTCACCTGATTCTTGCGGACGGTCGAGAAATTTCGGCACCGCTCGAATGGTTTCCTCGCTTGCGCGATGCCACCCCGGCCCAGCGCCGTCATTGGCGGCTGATCGGGAAGGGAATCGGCGTCCATTGGCCGGATATCGACGAAGACATCGCGGTTGATACGCTAATGCGCCAGCACTGATTGGTCCTGAGAGCAGTGTCCTTCTCTCCCATCTCCCTCGGCCAGCCAAGTTTCGCTGACGACGACCTTGCCGAGCTGGCAAGACGCGAAGGCAATCTCGCCGCCTGGCGCGCCGCCTACGCGAAGTACGGCGTACAGGGCGCCGAGCATGTCGGCAACGATTTCGCCGTCGCCTTGACAACCCCCACCGGCGGCACATTCCTCGCTGTGGACAAGTTCGCGATCCAGACGCTCTGCTATCGCATCGACGGCGACCGCCTTCGCGTCGCACCGCGCGCCGACGAGCTCGGTGCGACCGAACTCGACCCACAGGCCATCTTCGACTACCTCTACTTCCATGTCATCCCCTCACCGCGCACCATCTTCAAGGGCGTGTTCCGCCTGCCGCCTGGTCACTACGCACTGTTCGAGAACGACAAGCTGACCGTCGCACCGTACTGGCAGCCCAACTTCGACGAGTGCCGCAAGCCCTTCGCCGCTCTGCGCGAAGAATTCCTCGGCATCGTGCGCCAGTCCGTGGCCAGCCGCATCGAGGAAGGCCGCACGGGCTGCTACCTGAGCGGCGGCACCGACAGTTCGACGGTCTCGGGCATGCTGACGCGCATCACAGGCCAGCCTGCCCAAACGTACTCCATCGGTTTCGCGGTTTCCGGCTACGACGAAATGGAATACGCCCGGATCGCCGCGCGCCATTTCAGCACTCACCATCACGAGTATTACGTCACGCCCGACGATCTGGTCGCCGGCATGCCCAAGGTGGCAGCGAGCTACGACCAGCCTTTCGGCAACTCCTCGGCGGTGCCCGCCTATTATTGCGCGCTGCGCGCAAGGGAGGACGGCCTCGACCGGCTGCTCGCCGGCGACGGCGGCGACGAACTCTATGGCGGCAACGCACGCTACGCCAAGCAGCGCGTATTCGGTATCTACGACCAGATACCCGAAGCACTTCGCCGCGGCCTGATCGAGCCGCTGACCGACACCGGCGTATTCGACCGCGTGCCACTGCTGAAAAAGGGCGCCAGCTATGTTCGGCAAGCACGGGTGGCCATGCCGGACCGCTTGCAGACCTACAACCTGCTCCTCCGCATGGGGCTCGACGAAGTCTTCCCCGCCGAATTCCTTGAACAGATCGACGCGATGGAACCCGAGCGTCACCAGCGTGAAACATGGACCGCCTGCCCGGCGAACGCGTCGCTGGTGAACAAGATGCTCGCCTACGACTGGCGCTACACCCTTGCGGAGAATGACCTGCCCAAGGTGATCGGTTCGGCGCGCCTCGCCGGGATCGACGTCGGCTTCCCCTTTCTCGACAGCCGCGTTCTCGACTTTTCGCTCAAGCTGCCCACTTCGTACAAGCTCAAGGGCCTCAAACTGCGCTGGTTTTTCAAGGAAGCGCTGCGCGGTTTCCTGCCCGACGAGATCCTGACCAAGAAAAAGCACGGCTTCGGCCTGCCCTTCGGCCACTGGGCGGTCGACCACGAACCACTGAACAAACTCGCGACCAACGCCCTGCGCGGCCTTGCCGAACGCAATATCGTCCGCCACGAATTCATCGACAGGCTACTCAGGGAACACCTGCCCGCCCATCCCGGCTTCTACGGTGAACTGGTGTGGATCATGACGATGCTGGAATTGTGGATGCAAGCACGAGCCGCATAGTTCAGCGGCGCCGACTGCCGGCCCTTGCTGCCTCGCTGATAGCGCTGGCATCGATTGCAGCGGCGCTGTTCATCGCGACCCATCATCCACTGATGCCAACCGCGATGATCACGACCTGCATCGTCGTCATGGCGATTTGCCTGAGGTTCGACCATGTCTGGCTATTGCTGTTGCCTGCCCTGTTGCCGGTCGTTGATCTGGCGCCGTGGACCGGCTGGCTGACGTTCGAGGAATTCGATGCTCTCGCGTTGAGCGCCGCATCAGGCGCTTGGCTGCGACACGCATGGGCGCCGGGGATCACCGCCCCCGCCCGACCCTCACGGCTCATGCTCGGCATCGCCGTCACTTATCTGCTCCTGCTGGCAGTCACGCTCGCCAGGGGCACTGCCGATGCGGGCGGATTCTCATTCGGCTGGTTCCAGGGCTACGACGGCCCCATGAACAGCGTGCGCCTTGCCAAGAGTTTCCTCCTCGCGGCGTTGTTCGCGCCACTGCTCGGCAGAGCTTCCTCGCGGCTGGAATCACGAGGCGTTATCTACCTCGGCTGGGGCATGGCCCTCGGCTTGGCAACAGTATCACTCGCGGCAATCTGGGAGCGTATCGCTTTTCCCGGGCTGCTCAACTTTTCGGCTGACTATCGCACCACGGCACTGTTCTGGGAAATGCATGTCGGCGGTGCGGCGCTCGACGGCTTCCTCGTCCTGACTTTGCCATTCGCGGTATTGCTGCTGACGAGGAGCACGCATCTCATGCATCTTCTGCCGGCGGCCATCATCCTCGCTCTGGGCATCTATGCCAGCCTCACCACGTTCTCCCGTGGTGTCTACCTCGCGGAGGGCATTGCGCTGATCGTACTCGCGACGCTCCTCCTGATGACCAGGAAACAACGCCGTACTAGTTCTGGTCAACAACGATCGCCGATCATCCAGCTCGCCATGGGCGCCATCGCGATTGTCGCTATCGCCGCGCTCACCCACCTCGTTTTCCGGCATGGCGGGTACCGCGCCGCCCTTGCATTCCTGGGCTGTCTTGTCGTGTTCATGCCCGCGGTCGACCGAGCACGCTCATTCTCGCGTCGGACATGGTCAGCCGCGTGGGTGATGACCGTTCTTCTTGCCTCGGGCGCAATTGCGATCACTTCGCTTGCGGCAAAAGGCGCCTACTGGTTCTACGCTGCCCTGTTCGGCGTGGCGCTTGCCGGCTGGCTCCAAGCAGTTCGAGGTCAGTCGGACCTCAGCCGAACCCTGGCGCTTGCGGCTACCTTGTCGTTGCCTGTCGCGGCTGCCCTGATCGCGAATCATTGGGGTGGAACGCCGGCCCTGCAAGACACTCTCGCCGCCCTGTCGGTGGTCTGCGTACTCGTCGCATGGGGGTTTCGGTCCCCAGACACGATATGGCCGTCAGGCTGGCGGCAGCAAGCCGTATCGTTCGCCACGGCGTCCGCCGTCACCGCGATCGTCGCGGTTTTCAGCGGCGGTGCTTATATGGAAGGTAGGTTCTCCACCAGCGAGCAGGACATCCAGGGCCGCGTGCGGCACTGGCAGGCAGGGCTGGATCTGCTCCGGTCGCCCGCCGACTGGCTGCTGGGCAAGGGGCTGGGGCGTTTCCCCGCCACGTTCTTCTTCGGAGCGCCGGGCGTCGAATTCCCCGGCAGTCACCAACTGATTCACGATGCCGCGAACGATTTCCTGTCGATCTCCGGACCACGGTACCAAGCCGGTTATGGCGAGGTCTTGCGCATTGGCCAGCGGGTGCAGCCGGGGCCGGCGGGGCGCCACACGCTCGAATTTGATGTACGGTCCCACGGAAAGGTGCATCTGAGTCTTTCCGTCTGCAGCAAACACCTCTTGTACGCCGAATCCTGCGGCGGGAAGGAAATTGCGATCGATGGCACGACGCCAACCTGGCAGCATCAGACGGTCCAGTTCGACGTCCCCCGACTTGGTGGCGCCTGGTACGCGCCACAATTCACCGTCTTTTCGCTCGCCATCGAAACCCTGGGTGGCCGGGCGGACATCGACAACCTGAGCCTCGTCGATCCGAATGGCCGCATGATGCTCGCCAACGGTGATTTCTCCCATGACATGGCGCGCTGGTTTTTCACCAGTGATCACCACCACCTGCCCTGGCATATGAAGAACCTCTTCCTTCATGTGCTGTTCGAGCAGGGCTTCATTGGCCTGGCCCTTTTTCTCGCACTGGTCGCGGCAGCCCTGTACCGCTCGATGCTTGGGCGTCGCGCCCACCATCCGTTGGCGCCCGCCATCGTTGCGGGCGTCGTCGGCTTTCTGGTCGTAGGCATGTTTGACAGCCTGCTCGACGTACCGCGGGGCGCTTTCCTGTTTTTTCTGTTGTTACTGCTCGCCACACAGGGACGCAAAGCATGCTGATCGTGAAACTCGGCGCTGGCGAGGCGGCATTGCCATTTGTAGCCCAATAGGCTACATTTGAAGCTATTCATGCTTCAATCTTTATCAAACCTCATCTTCAATGACTATCGCCGCCGAGTGCTGGGGCTCTTGCTGCTCCACCCGGAACGGCAATGGCACGTACGCGAGATCGCCCGGCTGACCGGTACCGCTGCGGGCACTTTGCACAAGGAACTATCCCGTCTTGCTCAGGCAGGAATTTTGCGGCGGGTCGAACAGGGCAAGCAGGTCTATTACTCGGCCAACCACGACTGCCCGATTTTTGGTGAACTGGCAAGCATCCTGCGCAAGACCTCGGGCTTGGCAGACGTACTCGCGCAAGCCCTATCGCCAGTCGCCGACAAAATCCGTGTCGCCCTGATTTTCGGCTCCATGGCGAGAGGAACGGAACAAGCTGGCAGCGATATCGACGTACTGGTAGTGGGTGAGCCAGGTTTTGCGGAAGTTGTTCGTCTCCTTCATCCGACGCAAGCCACGCTAGCGCGCGAAATAAATCCAAAGATCTACAGACCGGATGAATGGCGGGAGAAACTCCGTACCAACGATCCTTTCGCTATCGACCTACTGGAAAAACCCAAAATTTTCCTGATCGGAAACGACCATGACCTTGCAGAACCTGCTGGGCATCAGTCTTGACGCGATAACGTCAAACCGGGAAACGGTGGCACGTCTTCTCGCGGCGGCTGAGCGTAATCTTGCCGATTCAACACTGCCAGCGCTGAGTGCAGAAAACCGCTTCGATGCTGCCTACAAGGCCATCATGCAGTGTGCAATGGTTGCACTGCATGCCAACGGCTACCGCACCCTGACCAGCAGGACAGGACATCACCAAACGGCCATCCAGACCTTGCCGCAGACCGTGAATCTGGCAACAGATAGGATGATCGTCCTCGATGCACTGCGTAAACAGCGCAACCTGGCGGACTATGATGGCGACCCCGTGCCGGACGCCACCGTACGCGAATGCATCACCAGCGCACAGGCACTGCTGGTACACGTCAAAAAATGGTTCGAAACCAATCGTCCAGACCTTCTTTGAAAGCATGCAGGCAAAACCATCGGCCCATTTACCTGGATCCATATG
>CAYXZX010000032.1:0-19686 GCA_964469455.1 uncultured Rhodocyclaceae bacterium
GGCGGGAATCGAACCCGCGTCCAGAACGCTTCCGGGTCGCCGGAATTACGACCATGGCTGCCATTATGGTGGCGACCGGTCGGCAATTCAAGTCAAAGCAGTTGGAGCAGTTCGAGCGGCGTGGCAATGGTCGCGTCGGCACCCCACGCTTCGATGGGCAAGCCATTGCCGAGATAGCCCCAGGCCGCGGCCACCGTGCCCACGCCGGCGGCTTGACCGGCTTGGATGTCGCGCAGGTCGTCGCCCACGTACAAGGTCAGTCGTGGCGACACGCCGACCCGTTCGCACGCCAGCAGCAAGCCGTCGGGTGCCGGTTTGGGCCGGGGTGTCGAATCGCCTGATATGATCGCCGCGGCGCGATGGCTGACTTTCAGGCATTCGGCCAGCGGCTCGGTGAAGCGGGCCGGCTTGTTGGTGACAATGCCCCAGGCAATGCCCCGCCGCTCGAGTTCAGCCAGCACATCGGGCATGCCGTCGAACAGGCGCGTGCCTACGCAAAGGCGCTCGGCATACAGTTCGAGAAAGCGCGTCGCACGCTCGCCATAGCGTGCATCGTCTGGCTTGAGGCCAAGGCCGACATTGAGCATGCCCCGAGTGCCAGCGGATACGTGCGGCCGCAGAACAGCCGTCTCGAGCGTGGGTTGCCCGAATTCGGCGAGCAACGCGTTCAGCGCGCCGCCAAGATCGGGAGCGGTATCCGCCAGCGTGCCGTCCAGGTCGAAGAAGACGGCCCGAATACCGGCTTCAGGCATCGCGACGGGCGCGAATCAGATAATTCACCGAGGTATCGCGGCCAAGCGAGTAAGTCTTGGACAGCGGGTTGTAAATCATGCCGATGATTTCCTCGACCGTGAGGCCGGCGTCGCGACCCAGCCGGGCGAGTTCGGCCGGCCGGAGGAAACGGGCATAGTCATGCGTTCCTCTGGGCAGCAGTTTGAGCACGTACTCGGCACCGATGACTGCGAAAAGATAGGCCTTGGGGCTGCGATTGATCGTCGAGAAGAACACCTGCCCACCCGGTTTGACCAATTTGGCACAGGCACGCACGATGCTGGCGGGGTCGGGTACGTGTTCGAGCATCTCCAGGCAGGCGACTACATCGAAACGTCCTGGTTCGGCGTCGGCCATCGCTTCCGCGGAAACATGACGGTAGTCCACCTTGAGCCCTGATTCCAGCAGGTGAAGGCGGGCGACAGCCAACGCCTTGTCGCCAAGATCGATGCCGACGACATCGGCGCCCAGCGCCGCCATGCCCTCGGCGAGCAGTCCACCACCGCAACCGACATCGATCACGCGCTTGCCGCGCAAGGCGCAACACCTGTCTATCCAGCCCAGGCGCAACGGGTTGATGTCATGCAGGGGCTTGAATTCGGAGTTGGGGTCCCACCAGCGGTGAGCCAGTTCGCCAAACTTTGCCAGTTCCTGGGGGTCAGCGTTTACGGTCATGCGCGTTGTTTCCGATTCCGACAAGAAAAAAAGCCCTGCGGGGCAGGGCTTTTTCCTGGAGCAAGGCAAATTACTTGGTGCCGATGATCTCGATCTCGACGCGGCGATCGGGTTGCAGACACTCGATGACCTTCTTGCTCTTCGGGCCCTTGCACTGGTCGGGCTTCGTGACCGGCTGCTTTTCACCCTTGCCTTCCGTGTAGACGCGATTGGCTTCAACGCCCTTGCCAACCAGATAGTCCTTGACGGCGGCGGCACGGCGCTCGGAAAGCTTCTGGTTGTACGCGTCGGTACCGAAGCGATCGGCGTGACCGACGGCGATGATGACTTCCAGCTTGATGTCCTTCATCTTGGCAACGACATCATCGAGCTTGGCCTTGCCTTCGGGGCGAAGCACGGCCTTGTCGAAGTCGAACAACGCGTCGGCGGCCAGCGTGACCTTCTGGGCCGCGGGCTTGGGTGGGGCCGCAGGCGCCGGAGCCGGAGCGGGGGCCGGAGCCGCCGCCGGGGCGGCCTTCGGTGGCTCGGGTTTCTTGACCAGATCAGGATCACACTCCTCGATGGCCATGGCCGGCGTCCAGTAGCCGGTGCGCCAGCACAAGCCGTAGCCGCTCTTGGCGACATAACCGCGTTGGTCGATGGCGTAGCCGACGACACCCTTGGTATCAATGCCCGGCGTCTGCGCGAGGGCGGAGCCGGTGATTCCGAGAAGCGCGGCGAGCAGCGTTGAACTGGTCAAGTATTTCATTGTTTTTCCCCGTTGAAAAAGACTGCGATCGGAATTGTTGGAAGTTAGAGTTGAACTGATCCTTGCTAGAAATGCCAAGTGATGTCGTTGTCTTGTGCCAATGACCTGAGCATCAGGGATTCGCGAAAACCGTGACCCTACGGCAGCCCCTGCCAATCCAAACGCGTTGGATTATGCCACGACTTCGCAAGGTCGATCAAACCGTTCGGGGACATGCCAATCGGCATACTGTTGCAAATCCGCAAACGGCCGCCCACCCATACGTGACTAACCTGGTCCCGTCCCGCGACATGGACAATGTGGGAAGCCGGGTCGTAACAGGGCTGTCCTGGCCAGTCAGCCAGCGTGATGCTGCAAAGATCGGCGGCCTTGCCCGGCACGAGCGAGCCGATCGCGTCACCCAGGCCCAGGGCGATGGCGCCATCCAGGGTGGCCATGCGCAGGACGCGATGAGCGGGCGCTGCCGAGGCATCGCCGCTGGCAACCTTGGCCAGTAGCGCTGCCTGGCGGGCCTCGCGCAGGACGTCGAGCCGGTTGTTGCTGGCGGCGCTGTCGGTACCGAGACCGACGCACAACCCGGCGGCGAGCATTTCAGCGATCGGCGCGATGCCGCTGGCCAGTTTCAGGTTCGATGTCGGGCAATGGGCGACATTGCAGCCGTGGCGGGCCAACTGCTCGATTTCCCCGGCATTCATGTGGATGGCATGAACGGCGATCAGGTTCGGTCCCAGCAGGCCCAGACGATGCAGGCGCTCGACCGGCCGCAGGCCATGCTGCCGCATGCTTTCGGCGATCTCGTCGCCGGTTTCATGCAAGTGGATGTGAATCGCCATGTCGAGCTGGGCCGACAGCGTCGCAATCCGCTCAAAAGTCTTGTTGCTTATGGTGTAGGGCGCGTGGGGCGCCAGGGCAAACGAAATCAGCGGGTCGTCACGCCACGCATCGCGCACGGCAAGGCCCTTGGCAAGGTAATCCTCGGCGTCGACGGCATAAGACGAGGGAAATTCGAGGACCGTGACGCCCAGCATGGCTCGAATGCCGGATTCGCGAACCGCTTCGGCGGCGGCACCGGGGAAGAAATACATGTCATTGAAGCAGGTGATGCCTCCGCGCAGCATTTCCCAGGCGGCCAGGAGCGTGCCGTCGCGGATGAAGTCGGGCGAGACCAGCTTGCGTTCGGCGGGCCAGATGCGCTCGTTCAGCCAACGCATCAAGGGCAGGTCATCGGCATACCCCCGCAGCAACGCCATGGCTGCGTGAGTATGGAGATTGACGAGACCTGGCATGAGAACCTGTCCGGGCAGGATCGCGTGCTCGCGTGGGGAATAGGTCTCGCGGGCATCGGCGACCGGTAGGAGGGCCACGATGCGGCCGCCGTCGACCGCCAGGGCATGGTTTTCCAGCACCAGTCCGGCCGGCTCGATGGGAATGATCCAGCCGGGCTCGACCAGCAGGTCGATGGGGATGGCGGGGGCGGACATGGTGGCTGATTAAAGCAGATTCGCCGGTGCTGGACAACGCGGTGCGAGCCGGCTGCGTGGTAAAATTCCACGCTTTTACGGCCGGGGCGAGACTTTCCGGCCGCACATCTTGCCGCGCTCTTCGATGCAAACGACCTCTTTCGCCAAAGAAACGCTCCCGATCAGTCTCGAAGAGGAGATGCGCCATTCCTACCTCGATTACGCCATGAGCGTGATCGTCGGTCGCGCGCTGCCGGATGTGCGCGATGGCCTCAAGCCAGTCCATAGGCGCGTGCTGTTTGCGATGCACGAACTCGGCAACGACTGGAACAAGGCCTACAAGAAATCCGCGCGCATCGTTGGCGATGTCATCGGCAAGTATCACCCGCATGGTGACACGGCGGTGTATGACACGATCGTGCGCATGGCACAGGACTTTTCGCTGCGCTACATGCTGGTCGACGGGCAGGGCAACTTCGGCTCGGTCGATGGCGACAACGCCGCGGCGATGCGCTACACGGAAGTCCGCATGGCGCGCATCGGCCACGAGTTGTTGGCCGATATCGAGAAGGAAACCGTCGATTTCGGCCCCAACTACGACGGCTCCGAACAGGAGCCGCTGATCCTGCCCGCGCGCATTCCCAATCTGTTAATCAACGGTAGCGCCGGCATTGCCGTCGGCATGGCCACCAACATCCCGCCGCACAACCTCGGCGAGGTCGTAGACGCCTGTCTGGCGGTTCTTGAAGATCCGGCCATCGACATCGACGAGCTGATCAAGATCGTGCCGGCGCCGGACTTTCCGACGGCCGGTCTGATCTATGGTGTTTCCGGTGTGCGGGAAGGTTACCTCACGGGTCGCGGCCGGGTCGTCATGCGCGCCCGCACGCACATCGAGGATCTCGAGAAGAGCGGCAAGCAGGCGATCATCGTTGACGAGCTGCCATATCAGGTAAACAAGAAGACATTGCTAGAGAAGATTGCCGAGCTGGTCAACGACAAGAAGGTCGAGGGCATTGCGCACCTGCAGGACGAGTCCGACAAGTCGGGCATGCGCGTGGTGATCGAGCTGAAGCGCGGCGAAGTTCCCGACGTCGTGCTGAACAATCTCTACAAGCAGACCCAGCTGCAAGACACCTTCGGCATGAACATGGTGGCCCTGGTCGACGGGCGGCCGCAACTGCTCAATCTGAAGCAGATGCTGGAGTGCTTCCTCGCCCACCGGCGGGAGGTGGTGACGCGGCGCACGGTGTTTGAACTCAGGAAAGCGCGCGATCGCGGCCACATCCTCGAGGGCCTGGCGGTGGCGCTGTCGAATGTCGACGAGGTGATCGCCCTGATCAAGGCGGCTCCGACACCGGCGGATGCAAAGCGGGAACTGATGGCGCGGGCCTGGCAATCCACGCTGGTCGAGGACATGCTGGCGCGCGCATCGGCCGAGGCTTCGCGGCCGGAGGGACTCGCGCCGGAATTCGGCCTGTCGCGGCGGGGTTATTTCCTGTCTGACGTCCAGGCGCAGGCGATCCTGGAATTGCGGCTGCAGCGCCTCACCGGCCTCGAGCAGGACAAGATCGTCGCCGAGTACCGGGACGTGATGGACCAGATTGCCGACCTGCTCGACATCCTCGCCCGGCCGGAGCGGATCACCCGGATCATCGGTGACGAGTTGGCGGCGATTCGCACCCAGTACAACGACAAGCGGCGTTCCGAAATCGTGCTCCAGACCGCAGACATCAATCTGGAGGATCTGATCGCGCGCGAGGACATGGTGGTGACGCTTTCCCACGGCGGCTATGCCAAGCGCCAGCGCCTCGACGACTACCGCACGCAGCGGCGCGGCGGGCGCGGCAAGCAGGCCGCGGCGGTCAAGGAAGACGATTTCGTCGACCACCTGTTCATCGCCAACACCCACGACTACATCCTGTGTTTCTCCAACCGTGGCCGGGTGTACTGGCTCAAGGTCTATGAGGTTCCCGAAGGGACCCGGACTTCTCGTGGCAAGCCCATCGTCAATCTCTTCCCGCTGGAAGAGAACGAGAAGATCACCGCCGTGCTGCCGGTCAAGGAGTTCGACGAGAATCACTTCGTGTTCATGGCCACTGCCATGGGCACGGTGAAGAAAACGCCGCTCACCGACTTCTCCAATCCGCGCAAGGCGGGCATCATCGCCGTCGCGCTCGACGACGGGGACTACCTGATCGGCGTTGCCATCACCGACGGCAGCTGCGATGTCATGCTGTTCTCCGACGCGGGCAAGGCAGTCCGCTTCGAGGAGGGCGATGTCCGGCCGATGGGGCGCAATGCCCGCGGCGTGCGCGGCATGATGCTGGAAGATGACCAGGCGGTCATCTCGATGCTGGTGGCGCAGGGCGAGGACTATCAGGTGCTGACGGCGACCGAGAACGGCTTCGGCAAGCGTACCGCCATCGCTGACTATACAAAGCATGGCCGTGGCACCAAGGGCATGATCGCGATCAGCACATCGGAACGCAACGGCAAGGTGATCGGCGCGGTGCTGGTCGAGCCCGAAGACGAGGTGATGCTGATTTCCACGGGCGGCGTCATGATCCGTACGCCGGTCGAACAGGTACGCGAGACCAGCCGGTCCGCGCAGGGTGTCACGCTGATCAATCTGGATGACGGCACCAAGCTGGCCGGCATCGACAAGGTCATCGAAACGGAAGAGGAGTGACAATCATGGCACGTGTATTCAACTTCAGCGCCGGTCCCGCGGCGTTGCCCGAGGAGGTTCTCAAGCAGGCCGCCGACGAGATGGTCGATTGGCATGGTTCCGGTCAATCGGTGATGGAGATGAGCCATCGCGGCAAGGAATTCATTGGCATTGCCCAGGCCGCCGAGGCCGACTTGCGCGAACTGATGGGCATTCCGGCGAATTACAAGGTGTTGTTCCTGCAGGGTGGCGCTTCGCTGCAGTTCGAGATGATCCCCATCAACCTGCTGCGCGGCAAGCCGTCGGCCGACTACGTGCACACCGGCGAATGGGCGAAGAAGGCGATCAAGGCCGCGAAGACGTTCTGCAACGTCAATGTCGTCGCCAGCGCCGAGGACAAGAGCTTCACCTACGCGCCCGCCCAGGCCGACTGGAAGCTGAACAAGGATGCCGCCTATGTCCATTACACCGCCAACGAGACGATCGGCGGCGTGGAATTCAACTGGGTACCGGAAACCGGCGACGTCCCGCTGGTTTGCGACATGTCCTCCAACATCCTGTCGCGCGCGGTCGATGTCTCGAAGTACGGTCTGATCTATGCCGGGGCGCAGAAGAACATCGGCCCGGCTGGCCTGACCATCGTCATCGTCCGCGATGACCTGGTCGGCAAGGCGGTGCCGACGCCGCCGGCCATGCTCAACTACCAGACGCATGTCGACGCCGAGTCGATGTACAACACGCCGCCCACCTACGCGATCTATATCGCCGGCCTGGTGTTCCAGTGGCTGAAGAAGAATGGTGGCGTGGCCACCATGGAGCAGAAGAACGTCGAGAAGGCCAACCTGCTCTACAGCTATCTAGAGACGACGGACTTCTACCGCAACCCGGTGGCACGGCAGGACCGTTCGCGCATGAACGTGCCGTTCACCCTCAAGGACGCCGGGCTGGACGATGAATTCCTCAAGGGCGCCAAGGCGCGCGGCATGGTGCAGTTGAAAGGCCATCGCTCGGTCGGTGGCATGCGAGCGTCGATCTACAACGCCATGCCGGTCGAAGGCGTCAAGGCGCTGGTCGATTTCATGAAAGAGTTCGCGGCGAGCAAGGGGTAAAGCCATGTCCGACAAGTTTCAGGTTCTCATCCTCAACAACATTTCCGCCCATGGCCTGAAGCGCCTGCCTGCAGACCGCTTCGAGCATGGCAAGGAAGTGGCCCGTCCCGACGCCGTGCTGGTCCGTTCGGCCGACATGCATGCCATGGACATTCCGAAGTCGGTGCTGGCCATCGGTCGCGCGGGGTCCGGGACCAACAACATTCCGGTCAAGGACATGAGCAAGCGCGGCGTGCCGGTGTTCAACGCGCCGGGGGCCAACGCCAACGCGGTGAAGGAACTGGTGCTGGCCGGCATGTTGCTGGCGGCGCGCAACATTGGTGGCGCCATGAAGTTCGTCGCGGCGCTCGATCCAAAAGATCCCGAGATGGAAAAGAAGGTTGAGGGCGGCAAGAAGACCTATGCCGGTTATGAATTGGCCGGCCATACCCTCGGCGTCGTCGGGCTGGGCAAGATCGGCTGCCTGATTGCCGATGCGGCCATCAAGCTGGGCATGCATGTCATCGGCTACGATCCCGAGATCACCGTCGATGCCGCCTGGAGCCTGCCGTCGCAAGTGAAGAAGGCCCATAGCCTCGGCGAGGTGCTGAAGAATTCCAATTTCGTCACCATGCACGTGCCCCTGGTCGATGCCACGCGAAAAATGATCAACGCCACGGCCATCGAGCAGATGAAGGCGGGCGCGGTGCTGCTCAACTTCTCGCGGGAAGGCGTGGTTGACGAGGCAGCGGTGCTGGCGGCGCTGGATGCCAAGAAGCTGGCCACCTATGTCTGCGACTTTCCGAGCGCCCATGTCAACAGCCATCCGCACATCATCGCCTTGCCGCACCTGGGCGCATCGACGCGGGAGGCCGAGGAGAACTGTGCGTTGATGGTGGCAGACCAGCTCCGCGATTACCTGCTCGATGGCAACATCGTCAACTCGGTGAACTTCCCGAATGTCGTCATGCCCCGCGAGTCCGGCTTCCGCATTGCCATCGCCAATGCCAACGTCCCGAACATGGTGGGCCAGATCTCGACCGCCATGGCCGAGGCGAAGCTCAACATCAGCAACATGATGAACAAGTCCAAGGGCGACGTGGCGTACACACTGGTCGATGTGGACAGCAAGGTGCCGAAGAAGGCCATCGACGCCATCGGCAAGATCGAGGGCGTGCTGGCCGTGCGCTACCTGCCGGTCGAGGCCTGAGCGAGAGGCGGCCGATGGCCAGCGAGGACGGCAAGGCCCAGCAGGAACTGCTGGAACTGCGCCAGGGCATCGATGCCCTCGACGACGAAGTCTTGCGCCTGCTTTCACGGCGGGCACAGCTGGCGCATCGCATCGGCGAGATCAAGCAGGGCAATCTCTATCGCCCCGAGCGCGAGGCGCAGGTGCTGCGGCGCCTTGCCGGGAGCAATGCCGGGCCGCTTCCCGAAGGCGCCGTGCGCACCATCTTTCGCGAGATCATGTCGGCCTGTCTGGCGCTCGAGCAGCCGCTCAGGATTGCCTATTTCGGGCCCGCCGGCACGTTTACCGAAAGCGCCGCCAAGAAGCATTTCGGCTCGGCGCCTTGCTTCACGCCGCATGTCGCCATCGATGACGTTTTTCGCGCCGTCGAGTCGGGCAATGCCGACTACGGCGTGGTGCCGGTGGAGAACTCCACCGAGGGCGCCGTGGGCCGTACGCTGGACCTGCTCCTGACATCGCCGCTGATGATCTGCGGCGAGGTCGGGCTGCGCATCCAGCAGAACCTGATGTCAAAGTCAGCCGCGGTGGATCGCCTCGACAAGCTGTATTCCCACGCCCAGTCGCTGGCGCAGTGTCACGAATGGCTGAATCGCAACCTGCCCGATATTCCGCGCGTGCCCGTCGCCAGCAACGCCGAGGCGGCGCGGCTGGCAGCGGCGGATCCGGCCTCGGGCGCCATCGCGGGCGAGGCCGCCGCCAGGCTTTACGCTCTGAACATCCTCGCGGCCAACATCGAGGATGATCCCAACAACACCACGCGCTTCCTGGTGCTGGCCAAGCACGATGCCGGACCGTCCGGTCTGGACAAGACCTCGTTCGTCTGCTCGGCGCAGAACAAGCCCGGCGCCGTGCATGACCTGCTGACGCCGCTGAAGGCTCACAGCGTGTCGATGAGCAAGTTCGAGTCGCGTCCGGCGCGCGGTTTCGGCGGCTCGCGCTGGGCCTATGTCTTCTACATCGACATCGAGGGTCACCGGTTGGACCCGATCGTGGCGCGGGCGCTCGAAGAGTTGCGCGGCCAGGTCGGCTTCCTCAAGGAACTGGGCTCGTATCCGCGCGCCGCCATCTGAAAGTCACGCCATGAGCATCGCCAAACAGGCACCTGAATATATCCGGGCAATTTCGCCTTACATCCCCGGCAAGCCGATCACCGAACTCGCCCGCGAGATGGGCCTTCCGGTGGAAAGCATCGTCAAGCTGGCATCCAACGAGAATCCCCTGGGCATGAGCCCGCGGGCCCGCGTCGCGGTGGAGCAGGCCATCGCCGGCATCGAGCGCTATCCGGACCAGTTCGACCTGATCAAGGCCCTGGCCGAGCGCACCGGCCTGGCACAAGGACAGATCGTCCTCGGCAACGGCTCCAACGACGTGCTCGACCTGGCGGCCCGCGTCTTTCTCGCCCCCGGCCGTTCGGCGGTGCTGGCGCAGCACGCCTTCGCCGTCTATCCACTGGCGACGATGAGCGCCGGGGCTCAATGCATCGTGGTGCCGGCGAAGCATTACGGCCACGACCTCGATGCCATGCTGGCGGCCATTCGATCCGAAACGCGTGTCGTCTGGATCGCCAATCCGAACAACCCCACGGGCAACTTCGTGCCCTATGCGGAGGTCAAAGCCTTTCTCGCCAGGGTGCCGGCCGACGTTGCCGTGGTGCTGGATGAAGCCTACACCGAATACCTCGCGCCGGCCGACCGCGCGGATACCCTGGCCTGGATACGCGACTTTCCGAATCTCATCGTGACTCGCACTTTCTCCAAGGTCTATGGTCTGGCCGGTTTGCGGGTCGGCTACGCGGCAGCGGCACCGGAAGTCGCGGATCTGATGAACCGCGTGCGTCAGCCGTTCAATGTCAATAACCTGGCGCTGGCTGCGGCAATAGCCGCGCTTGACGATCACGCGTTTCTCGCCGAGAGCTACCAACTCAATCGCCGCGGCATGGAACAACTGGTGGCCGGCATCAAGCGGCTCGGTCTCGAGCACATTCCGTCGCATGGCAACTTCGTCACCTTCAAAGTCAGTGATGGTGGCTCGGTGAACCAGAAGCTGCTCCGGCAAGGCGTCATCGTCCGGCCGATCGGCGGTTACGGTCTGCCCAATCACTTGCGCGTGACCATCGGCCTGGAAAGCGAAAACGCCGCCTTCCTCGGGGCGCTCGAAAAAGCCCTGAACGGTTGATGTTCAAGAAGGTCGTCATCTGCGGAGTCGGGCTGATCGGCGGCTCGTTCGCTCTGGCGCTGAAGTCGGCGGGCGTTGTCGAGGAAGTGGTCGGTCTCGGCCGCACGCGCGCACCGCTGGAAGAGGCGCTGCAGCTGGGCGTGATCGACCGAATCGCGGCGGACTGGCCGGACGCCATGCGCGAGGCGGATCTGGTGCTGCTCGGCATGCCCGTCGGGCAGATGGCGCCAGTGATGGCGGCGCTGGTGCCTTGCCTGGAACCCGGCACGCTGGTCACGGATGGCGGCAGCACGAAGGCTGACGTGGCGGCTGCGGCCCGCGCGGCATTTGGTAGCAGGATTTCCCAGTTCGTGCCAGGTCATCCCATTGCCGGAGCCGAAAAGAGTGGTGTTTCAGCAGCTCGGGAAGACCTTTATCTCGACCGGCGCGTCGTGCTGACCCCGCTCCCGGAGAATGCAGCGGCTGCGGTCGCACGCGTTCGCGCGGCCTGGGAGGCCTGCGGTGCCCGGGTATCGGAACTCGCGCCGGAGGAGCATGACCGCGTGTTCGCGGCGGTCAGCCACCTGCCGCACCTCCTGGCGTTCGCACTGGTGCACGACCTCGCCGGGCGGCCGAACTCCGACCAGCTGTTTGGTTTCGCCGCCGGTGGTTTCCGCGACTTCACGCGCATTGCCAGCAGCCACCCCGAAATGTGGCGGGATATCTGCCTGGCGAATCGCACGGCCCTGTTGGGCGAACTCGATGCCTACATGACCGAGTTGCTGCTGACCCGCGTCCTCCTTGCTTCAGGCGACAGCGCCGGGCTGGAAACGATGTTCGCGGCAGCGCGGGCACGGCGCGACGCCTGGCTCGACGGCCAGAAATCGTAAGACGGAACCACCGTCATTGCTGGCGGGCGCGCAGTTCTGTCGCCAGGGAAACGAATTCGTCTTCAAGACGATTCGCGAGGTCGGCCGCCTGACGCCAGTCGCCTTCCCCAGAAAACTGCTCGAGCGCCTGCGCCAGGCCGACCATGGGCTTGGCGCCAAACAGGCCGCAACTGCCCTTGAGCCCATGGGCGACGTGTTGCAGGGTGGAATGATCGCGTTCGGCGACCGCCTCGCGCAGCTTGGCGGCGTCCTTCGGAAACTGTTCGAGAAACAGGCCGGCGACGATGTCGACCATCTCGCGATCCGAGTTGGCGATGGCTTGGGCATAATCGAAATGACCTGACGCGGCCGGCGCATAGTGGCTGATCATTTCCTGGAGCGCCGATGCCTTGACCGGCTTGGCCAGGTAGTCGTCCATGCCCGCGGCCAGGCATGTCTCGCGGTCACCCTCCATGGCGTTGGCGGTCATCGCGATGATGGGCGTGTGGCGTCCGGCTTCGCCGGCGCGGAAGCGACGCGTCGCCTCAACGCCACCAAGGACCGGCATCTGCATATCCATCAGGACCATGTCAAAGCGCTGCTTGGCCAGCACCTCCAGGGCTTCTTCCCCGTTCTCGGCCAGACGCGTGCGATGGCCCCATTTCTGGAGCAGACTGAGGACCAACTTCTGGTTGACCGGATGGTCTTCGACCAGCAGGATGTCCAGTGCCGCGCCACCGCTCGGCGCGAGTCCTGGAACTGGTGGCGTGACGGGCTTGGGAATCGCTTCGCCGAGAACCTTCAGGATCGCGGCCTGCAGGTCGCTCTGCATGACGGGCTTGATCAGGTAGGCGGATACGCCGAGGCGCTGCCAGTGATCGCTGTTGTCGGGCATGCCGGCCGACGAGAGAACGACGATGGCGGGGCGCTGCTCGAAAGGTACAGAAGCCAGCACGGCGGCGGTCTGCAGGCCATCCATGTCAGGCATCAAGGCGTCCAGCAGGATGAGGTCAACCGGTTCGGCATTCGGGGCGCTCAGCATCTCGACAGCCGTGGTTCCCGATGCCGCAACCTGCACCCGCATGCCCCACTGGCCGATCATTTCGGACAGGACGCGGCGATTGACCGCGTTGTCGTCCACCACGAGCGCCGCGAGATTGGCAAGCTGATCACTGGGAAATGGCGGACTGTTAGGCTGCTCGGCGCTCGCGGGCAGCCGTGAGGTGAAGTAGAAAGTGCTGCCCTTGCCCGGTTCGCTTTCCACCCAGATGCGGCCATCCATCATCTCGACCAGGCGCGACGAGATCGTCAGGCCCAGTCCTGTGCCGCCGTAATGGCGGGTGGTCGAACTGTCCTGTTGGGCGAACGCCTCGAAGATATGGTTCACCTTGTCGGCCGGAATGCCAATGCCGCTGTCGGTCACCGAGAACTGTAGGCGTGAGCCATCGTCGGCTCTGGCGACCCGGACGATGATCTCGCCGCGCTCCGTGAACTTGACGGCGTTGCCGATGAGGTTGACCAGTATCTGGCGAAGGCGCCCGGGGTCGCCGACCACCCACGCCGGCACGTCGGGCGCCAACTGGCACACCATCTCCAGTCCCTTCTGGTGGGCGCGCAAAGCGAGGCTCTTCAGCGTTTCGCCGACCAGTTCGGCCAGGCTGAACGTGGTCTGCTCGATCTGCATTTTGCCGGCCTCGATCTTGGAAAAATCGAGGATGTCGTTGATCACCGTCAGCAGCGATTCCGCAGAGGCCTTGACGATGCGCAGGTAGTCGCGCTGTTCATCGTCGAGATTCGTGTCCAGCACCAGTTCCGTCATGCCGATGACGCCGTTCATCGGTGTCCGGATTTCGTGGCTCATGTTGGCAAGGAAATCGCTCTTGGCACGGTTGGCTGCCTCGGCTTGTTCCTTGGCGTGCAATGCCTCCTCCTCGGCCTGGCGCAGGTCGGTGATATCGGTGATAACTCCAATCAGACCGCGAACGCTGCCGTCTGCGTGTGTCAGTGGCGCTTTCTGGTAGAGCATGTTGCACCACGAACCACCACCCCAGCGCATCCGCCGCTCGTAGGACTGAGGTTTGGGCTCGGTGAACAGTTCCTGGTCGCGCTGGTTATGGTAGCGGGCATCCTCGAGGTCGAGCGGGCCGATGTCAAAAACCGACCTGCCAATCAACTCATCGCGCCGGCACATGAAGGTTGTCTCGAAGGCACGGTTCATGCCCATGTAACGGCCATGCACATCCTTGAAATAGGTTGGCAGCGGGATTGCCTCGATCAACTCCTGGACGAAATGCAGTTGCTCTTCCAGTTCGTCATGCATTTGCTTGGAGCGCGTGATGTCGGTCCTGATCGCCACATACTGGAATGGGCGTCCGTCGTCATCGAGGAAAGGCACGACGGTGGCGGCCACCCAGTAGAAGCTGCCGTTCTTGGTGCGGTTGCGGATTTCCCCCTGCCAGGTCTTGCCGGCCTGGATGGTCCGCCACAACTCTGCAAAAAACTCGCGGGTGTGATAGCCCGAATTGACGATGTTGTGGTGGCGGCCAAGCAGTTCGGCGCGGGTATAGCCGCTGATTTCGCAGAACTTGTCATTGGCGTAGGTGATGATGCCGCGCGTGTCGGTCATGCTGACAATCGCGTGCTGGTCAAGCGCGAACTGCTGGTTCTCCAGTGCGCGCTGCGCCGCCTTGATTTCCTTCCGGGTAACCTCGCGGTAGCTCACCAGCCCCGAGACCAGTTCGATGAGGTGATCGAGGTTGCTTTCGTCGCCTGCAGTACCTTCGAAGCCAGCTTCCGCCTGCAGCGTGCGCGCGGTGTCCTGTAGAACGCGGATGGTTGCTTCGCGTGCCGACAGTTCCTCATGGAGGCGCTGGTTGGCGGTGAGCAACTCCTCGGAACTCAGTTTCAGGCTGCGGGTGCGCAGTTCGAGATCGCGATCGTATTGCTCATAGGTCGTGTTGATGCCCGATAGCAGTTCGCCAAGACCGGCCAGTTGCGAGGAGACCTGGTCCGGGAGCGATCCGGACTTCGCCAGCTGCCGGATGGCGGCAACGAATTCATCAACCTGCGTCTCGTCCGCCAGTTTCAAGGCCCGGCGAACCTGACGAGACAGTGCCTTGTGCATGGTCGTCCGCGTACCGTCCGCTTCAGTCTTCGGCCAGACAGGTAATGGTCATGGTCTGATTGTGAAGCTTGCAGTCTCCGCCCGGGACCATCGGGCTGATTTCTCCATTGGAATAAAAACCCGCCAGGGTTGCGTTCCGGCCCAGTGCCTCGGCCACCGCCTCGACTTCCTCGTCCACGCGCGCGCCCATGGCCAGCTTGCGGCCCACGCACGACACCAGGATGGCGAGCCCGGAAGCAGCCTGACTGTCCATTTGTCCGGCAGCTTGAGCCGCAGCCTCGGCGCCGTTCACGAGTGAATCGGTCGACGCGTGCATCAACTGCAGATAGCCGTCGGCCTGAATGTCGCCAGCCAGAACGAGGCTGTTGTCGGCCTCGTTGATGCCAAGAATGGTGCGTATCAGGCCGGTGTCCTTCCGATCCCCGGCGAGCATGGCGAACGGAAACAGCAGTCCGGAGGCGGGCAGATCCCGCGCATAGTCGCCCAGGTAGCGCTTGTAAACCTCGAGGGCGGGCTCGCGGTCCAGTTCGTAAAGGATGTTGCCGTCGCAGCGCGTGGCCTTGCGGGGGGGACCGAAAGGCTCCCAGCCGCCGAAGGAGCCATGGCTGAAACGCAGGTGTGGCCCGCCGAGCCCCAACGCCACGACGGCTCGGTTGGAAACCCCGTCCGGTCCGATCGTCCACGTCTGGCTGAAGGCACCTTCGTCGCCGGCGAGTCCCCCCGTGACGACGACGGCGGGATCCAGCACCGCGCGCATTCCTTCGATCAGGGCGCTGCCGTTGATCTGCACGCCTTGGCCGAAGAGCAGGATGGCGCGGAGGTCGTCCCGCTTCAGCCGTTCTCCCAGACGTCGCCCCGCGGCAGCCGAGTCGGCCATGCCCGCGAGGTCGGTGGTGGCGGCAGCAAGTCGTGTCTGTTCGAAACGAACAGCCGTGACGATGCAATGCCCGGCGTGAACGCCCACGGACGATATCTCGCCGGCGGTGGAGCAGCCAAGAATCAAGGCCTCTGGAAAGGTGGCTGCCAAGTCGCTCGCGATGGATGATGCGTTGAACCATCTTGGCGAGGCGAAAACCAGGACCAGGTTCGGTTTCAGGGCGGCGAGCGGGTTGAGATCGTCCCGCGCAGCCGCCGGGTCGGAAAACACTGCTTGTTTGATCTTCATTTGGGTGTGGTCTCAGGCAACGTTGCCAGTGGTTGGTCTGGGCTGGATAAGGGGCTCGTCGCGATAGCGGTCGTAAACGGCCTTGATTTCATTCCAGATGCTGAAGAAGGCATCCGTGCATCGGGTATCAAAATGGCTGCCCGCCTGCTCCCGCAGATAGGCCGCTGCCTGTTCCAGTGTCCAGGCTCGCTTGTAGGGGCGCTCGGAGGTCAGCGCATCAAAAACGTCGGCGACGGCGACAATGCGGCCGTGCAGCGGAATATCGTCGCCGGACAGGCCATCCGGATAGCCCGAGCCGTCGAGCCTCTCATGATGCGAAAGGGCGATGACGGCGGCTGCCTGAAGCTTGGGAGAACTGCTGTCGCGAAGGATTTCATGGCCGATCAGGGCATGGCGCTTCATCAGTTCGAATTCCTCGGTCGTCAGCTTGCCGGGCTTGAGCAGAATCAGGTCGGGAATGGCGACCTTGCCGACATCGTGCATCGGCGCCGCCTCGTAGATCAGCTGGCACTCGTCTTCGTTCAGGCCGAGGGCCTGGGCGATCAGGCGCGAGTAGTTGGCCATGCGCAGAATGTGGCTGCCGGTTTCCGGGTCGCGGTATTCGGCGGCCTTCGACAGCCGGAAAATGGTTTCGCGCTCTCGCTGGACGATCGTCTCGGTGGCCGCCTTGACCTCCTCGGCGAGCAGCGCGGCGCGATCCGCGAGCAGTCGCTGGCCGCGTCGCAGGGCGGCCATGTTGGTGATGCGGGCGATGAACTCGTTTTTGTCCACCGGCTTGGTCAGGAAGTCGGTGGCGCCCGCTTCGAGCGCCGAATAGCGGATTTCCTTCAGGTCGTTGGCGGTGACCATGACGGCCGGCACGGCCTCCATGCCGGGCAATTGCCGGAAGCGGCGGATGAATTCGAGACCGTCCGGCGCCGGCATCATGTAGTCCACCACGATCACGTCGGCGCCGTTGCGGGTGCACCATTCGAGCGCTTCGGCCGACACCGAGAAGCATCGCGGTTCGACGCCTTCGACTTTGGCGATCAGGTGCTTGAACAGCGTCAGGTTGATCTCTGAGTCGTCGACGATGACAACGGATAGATTCACTTCGCTTCCCTCCCGGGGAATGATAGAGTGCTCAGCCTTCCACACGCCCACACCGCGCCAACGCGGCAGTCTCGGGCGTTATTCTAGTTTCGATTGGCAAACCATGGAATGTTTCGAATTGCCCGCGCTCGGGCGGGTCGCGGGCAGCGTCCCGTTGCCGGGATCGAAGAGCATCTCGAACCGGCTGCTGCTGCTCGCGGCGCTGTCCGAAGGAACGACGGAGATCCGCGATCTGCTCGATTCCGATGATACGCGCGTCATGCTGTCGGCACTGGCAACCCTCGGAATCGGCCTGGAGAAGGTCGATGGGCAGACCTGGCGTGTGCGCGGAGCCGGTGGGCCGTTTCCGGTCAAGCAAGCCGACTTGTTCCTCGGCAATGCCGGCACGGCGTTCCGGCCGCTGACGGCGGCGCTGGCGCTTTCGGGAGGTCACTACAAGCTTTCGGGCGTGGCGCGCATGCACGAGCGGCCGATCGGCGACCTGGTCGATGGTCTGCGCCAGATCGGCTGCGACGTGCGCTATCTCGGAAACGAAGGATATCCGCCCTTGGCCATCGCGCCGGCCGACATCGAGCTCAACGAGCCGATCCGCGTGCGCGGCGACGTGTCCTCGCAGTTCCTCACCGCGCTGTTGATGGTGCTGCCGCTCATTGGCCAGGAGCCGGGCGGGGGGGCGGTAATCGACGTCACCACCGAACTCATCTCCAAGCCCTACGTCGAGATCACGTTGAACCTGATGGCGCGGTTCGGTGTCCGGGTCGAGCGGGAAGGCTGGCAGCGCTTCGTGATTCCCGGCGGGCAGGGCTACCGCAGCCCCGGCATCGTGCATGTCGAGGGCGACGCGTCGGGCGCCTCGTATTTCCTCGCCGCCGGCGCCATCGGCGGCGGACCGGTGCGCGTCGAGGGGGTCGGTCGGAGCAGCATCCAGGGCGACGTGAGATTCGCCGAGACGCTGGCGGCGATGGGCGCGCGCATCACCATGGGTGACAACTGGATCGAAGCGCGCGCTCCCGCTGACGGCAAGCTGAAGGCATTCGACCTCGATCTCAATCACATTCCCGATGCGGCGATGACGCTCGCGGTCGCGGCACTTTTTGCCGATGGCCCCAGCAAATTGCGCAACATCGCTTCGTGGCGCGTCAAGGAAACCGACCGCATCACGGCCATGGCGACCGAACTGCGCAAGCTCGGCGCGACGGTGGAGGAAGGCCCCGACTGGCTTGGCGTGTCGCCACCACTGACTTTCAAGGCCAACGCGCCGATCGACACCTACGACGACCACCGCATGGCCATGTGCTTTTCGCTGGCGGCACTGGCTGGCGTGCCGGTGCGCATCAACGATCCCGCCTGTGTGGCCAAGACCTTTCCCGATTACTTCGAGCGCTATGGCCGCATCGCCGCGCCGGTGATTGCCATCGACGGGCCTTCGGCCTCCGGCAAGGGCACGGTGGCGCAGCGCGTTGCGCAGGCGCTCGGCTTCCACTTCCTGGACAGCGGCGCGCTCTACCGGCTGACGGCGCTGGCGGCGATCCGCGCGGGTGTGTCGATCGATGATGAAGTGGCCATTGCTCGGGTTGCCGGGACCCTGCCTGCGGAGTTCGACGGCGAACGCGTCCTGCTGTCCGGCGACGAAGTGACGGCAGCGATTCGTGTCGAGGAGGTCGGGGTCGGCGCCTCCAGGGTGGCGGCCATGCCGGCGGTACGCGTCGCCCTGCTGGAGCGCCAGCGCGCCTATCGGCGCTTCCCCGGCCTGGTGGCCGACGGTCGCGACATGGGCTCGGTGGTCTTTCCCGGCGCCCAGGCAAAGGTTTTCCTGACCGCGTCCGCCGCGGCTCGTGCCGAACGGCGATATAAACAGTTGATCGAAAAGGGATTGCCTGCTAACATGCGCACCCTTTTGCAGGACCTGCAGGAGCGGGATGCCCGCGATGCGGCGAGAGCCGTCGCGCCCCTCCGGCAGTGCGAAGACGCCGATCGGGTGGATACCACCTCGCTGGGCGTCGACGAAGCGGTGGCTGCCGTGATGGACATCGTCCGCCGGCGGCTGCCTTTCATCAACTAACCCGTCGTCACCGACGGCTTTTTGGAAAACCTATGTCTGCCACCTCCACTGCCGTGAATCCCAACGAATCCTTTGCCGCCCTGTTCGCAGAGAGCCTTCAGCGCCAGGAAATGCGCGCGGGCGAAGTCATCACGGCCGAAGTTGTCCGCGTCGATCAGAATTTTGTGGTCGTCAATGCGGGTCTGAAATCCGAGTCCTTCATCTCGGCTGAAGAATTCAAGAACGACCGGGGCGAACTCGAAGTGAATCCCGGCGATTTCGTTCAGGTCGCCATCGAAATGCTGGAAGACGGCTACGGCGAGACCCGCCTTTCGCGCGACAAGGCCAAGCGCATCGCCGCCTGGAACGACCTCGACAAGGCGCTCAACGACCAGATCCTCGTCAAGGGCGTGATCACCGGCAAGGTCAAGGGTGGCCTGACGGTCATGACCAACGGCATTCGCGCCTTCCTGCCCGGTTCGCTGGTTGATACCCGCCCGGTCAAGGACACCACTCCCTATGAAGGCAAGGAATTCGAGTTCAAGGTCATCAAGCTCGACCGCAAGCGCAACAACGTCG
>CAYXZX010000033.1:0-19434 GCA_964469455.1 uncultured Rhodocyclaceae bacterium
CTAGTCGGGGAAGGCGCCACTGTGCTGGCTAGCGACATCAACACCAGCGGTCTGGGAGAATCCCTCGAATTGGCCAAAGCCGCAGCTGATCACGGTGGCTCGGCGACAAGCTGTGTCGTCTCTGTGACCGACGAAGCGGCGGTAAGAAGGTGCGTGGCGGATTTCGTCGCCGAGTATGGAAAACTTGATGTTCTCATCAACATGGCCGGGGTCTTGCAGTCAAGTCACACCACCGAGACGTCGCTCGCCGATTTCATGGCGATAGTTGAAGTTAATCTTGGTGGTACTTTCCTGTTCTGCCGCGAAGCCCTGCCTCATCTGCTTCAAACGCGCGGCAACATCGTCAACTGCGCCTCCACTTCGGCCTACTTCGGCCACCCGTGCATGGCCGCATATTCGGCCAGCAAAGGTGGCATTGCCGCCATGACCCATGCCCTCGCCTGGGAGTACATCAAGCGCGGCGTAAGAGTCAATGCCGTGGCACCAGGAGGCATCGATACTCCCTTGGTTCAGGCTACACCAATAGGTTTGCCAAAGGACATGGACTACAGCTTGCTGGTACATCTGACCCCAATCAATGGCTACGGCAAGCCGGAAAACGTCGCCAGCGTCGTCGCCATGCTGGCTTCCGCGGACGGTGCGCACGTCAATGGCGAAATCATTCGCATCGATGCCGGCGTCCATTCCTGATTGATCAAAGGTAAGACTATGATCCCTACGAGAAGTTTGCCCCTCTTGTTGTCGCTGGTCGCTTTCAACATGGCCCTGGCACAGGACAGCACCCAACCACAACCCGAGGTGCTGCCCAAGGCCGATCCGGTATTCAAGGGCATCATCGCGCGCACGGCGCAGGAATCGAAGGCGAATTTCCCGCTGCCGATCAAAGCACCGAAAGGCGCACCCAATATTCTTCTGGTGATGACAGATGATGTCGGCTTTGGTGCATCGAGTACCTTCGGCGGCGAGGTCCCGACGCCGACGCTGGATGCCCTGGCACTACACGGGCTGCGCTACAACGCCTTCCACACCACGGCGATGTGTTCCCCGTCGCGCGCGGCATTGCTTACGGGCCGCAACGCTCACGCCGTAGGCCATGGCATCGTCGTTGACGTGCCGTCGGGCTATCCCGGGTACTCGGGCATCATTCCCCACGACACCGTCTCGATTGCCCGCGTGCTTCGTGACAATGGGTACAGCACGGCCATGTTTGGCAAGCACCACAATGTCGCCCGCTTGCAAAACTCCCAAGCCGGTCCCTTCAATCAATGGCCAAGCGCCTTGGGCTTCGACTATTTCTACGGCTTCATCGGGGCCGCCACCAGTCAATTCCACCCCAAGCTGTATCGCAACACGCAGCCGGCGGCGCCCAGTAGCGCTCCGAACTACATCCTCGACCAGGACCTGGCCGATGACGCAATCCAATGGATTCACAATCAAAAGGCCGCGGCACAGGATAAGCCATTCTTCGTCTACTATGCTCCAGGGACGGCGCATGCGCCGCATCAGGCGCCTAGCGAATGGATTGCCAAGTTCAAGGGCAAGTTTGAAGTGGGTTGGGACAAGGTCCGTGATGACATCTACGCCCGCCAGAAGGCCCAGGGCATCATCCCCGCCGATGCCAAACTCAATCCGCGTCCCGCGGAGATTCCGCCCTGGGATAGCCTCAGCGCAACGCAGAAGAAAGTCTATGCCCGCCTAATGGAAGTCTTCGCCGGGATGCTGGCCTATCAGGACTATCAGTTCGGGCGCATCATCGGCGAACTAAAGCGCATGGGGCAGTATGACAACACCTTGATCGTTTTCATCCAAGGCGATAACGGCGCCACGGGCGAGGGCGGCATGGATGGCAACCTCAATGAAATGGGCCATCTGGCGAATCGCTACGAGGAGTCCATCGAGGAAATGGCCCAGCACCTCGATGAGATCGGCGGTCCGAAACTGGCCGGCGTCTATCCCATGGGCTGGGCGCAAACCATGAATACGCCGTTTCAATGGCTGAAGCAGATTGCCTCTCACCTGGGCGGCATACGCAACGGCCTTGTGGTCACCTGGCCGCAGCGCATCAAGGCACGCGGCGAAATTCGCAGCCAATTCCATCACCTGAATGACATTGCCCCGACGCTGCTGGAACTTACCGGCATCAAGGCGCCAACCGTTGTCGATGGGGTGGCCCAACAGGCCATGGATGGCGTCAGCATGGCTTATACGTTCGACAACGCCCAAGCGCCTGATCGGCATACCTCGCAGTATTTTGAGTTACTCGGCAACCGCTCGATCTACCAGAATGGCTGGATGGCCAATACCAAACCCCTCCGCCTACCTTTCGAGCTATCACCGCGCCCCGGCGATTACCAGTGGGAGATCTACAACCTCCGCAAGGACTATTCCCAGTCGCAAGACTTGGCCCAGCAGGAACCGGAGCGCCTGCAGGCCATGCAGGCACTCTGGTGGAAGGAGGCTGAGCGAAACAAGGTTCTTCCCGTCGATAACGACTTGCAATCGCGTGACCGCACTGCCACGCAAGTCACCATGCGGGCTGCGCGTAGTAACAAGTATGAATACTGGGGATCTGGAATCAGCGTCTATCAGGACAGTGCACCCTTCATGGCCTCACGTCCTTTTACCCTGACCGCGCATATCGACGTCCCACAGAAGAATTCCTCTGGTGTCATTGTCGCCAACGGCAGCCGTTTTGGCGGTTGGAGCTTCTTCCTCAAGGATGGCAAGCCCACCGTCATTCATGCTTTCTCTCACAGACAGTCCGAAACCTATCGCATTGCCGGACAAGAAGCATTGCCGCCCGGTCCGGCGACCCTGCGGTTCGACTTTGACTACGACGGTGGCGGCATGCGTAAAGGGGGCGTGATGCGCATCAGCGTTGATGGCAAGGAAGTCGCGTTGGGGCGCATCGATAAGACGGTAGTCGTCACGGCCGGTATTGGGGAGACCTTTGACATTGGCCGCGACACAGGCGACACGGTAACTGACGAACTTCCAGGCGATGGCGCTTTTTCTGGAAAGATCAACAAGGTCCAACTGGATCTTGGTCCTTTGTTCGGTACGACCAAACCCGGCGGCGCCGACGCGGTTCCAAGGCTATGAGGGCCACTGAAACATAGGCACAGCACGTCTCGTACCGCTTGATCCACAGTAGGCCCATCGTCAGCAACGTAAGGAAGGGCCCCATGAGCTACAAGATATTGTCCTTGTCGGGCGGGCCGGACGGCTGTGGGTCAAGGCGGCGCTACTGCCGCGGTGGCCGTGCTGCCGCAAGCCGATCCGCTGTTTCACGGCACTATTGCCGCGACGTGTAGCGCCTCCCAACCGGATGCGGATACTGCAAATGTCCGCCGGCGCCGGCAATGTCGTCGTCCTGCTCGACGATGTCGGCTTCGGCCATCCCGCGATCAATAGCGAAACCCTGGATATCGGCCGCGACATTGGGAACGAGGTCGGTGACGACTATACTGTTCTGTTTGCGTCTAAGCGGCTCACGACGTTGACGCGCTGAGAGTTATCGGCAATGTGATAGAGCAAAACATAGTGTTATTTACTGGAAGGACACAGCAAGGCTTGGATTTCTATTGCCGTCGCAAGCAGCATCTTTACCGACTCTTGGGTAAATGAGCGGGTTTCCTCGTCGACGTAAGCGTCTCGTACTTTCCAGCCACCATCTTCGGCGCGCACCACTTTGCCTGTTTCCCTAAGCTTTTTCAGCTTGCGGCGAACGGTTTCCCTCGGCAGGCCGGTGACTTGACTCAGATCGGCAAGTCTGGCCGGAGTAAGTTCATCGTCATAAATCATGCCGGCCTCGTCCAGTATCTTCTCCAGTGGCTGCCCCGGGGCCAATCGCGCTGCCACATTGAGTTGGGCCAGAGTACCCAGAAGAAATGCACTCTCCAGATCCATTTGCAGTTCCACTAGCACACGCCGCATATGGCGGACCAGGAAACGACTCAATCCGTAGGCGATTGCACCGTATGACCGATCAAACTGCTCTTGCAGATTGGAGGGGAAATCGTCGCTCTTCGTCAAGAGAGGGGCACCTTGATAGCGTGGCACAAATTCTCACCATAAGTCGTGCGCCCATTGTGGGCGGCGCGCAGCCATGATAGCTCCAAAGTTTGAGAAAATTTTTTGGTGCCGGCAGCGATCCCGATTGACCATGTCAAAGACGACAGAAGGAGAATTCCCGTGACCGAGATGTCCGTCGCAAGGCGCGGCTTCATCAAGGCGGCTATCACCGGGGCGGCGGTGGCTGCCACCGGCATTCCGCTTTATCACTTCAAGTTCAAGTCCGAAGCGGCCGTGGTGCCGGGAGGGCGTCAGCGCCCGCAACTCGGAACCTGGGAGGATCTCTATAGGCAGCGTTGGACCTGGGATCGGATCGCCAAGGGTAGCCACGGCTGGTCCAACTGCCGTTCTGCCTGCGCCTGGGACCTCTACGTCAAGGATGGCGTGGTGGTGCGCGAGGAGCAGACGGCCACCTATGAACAATCCGAAGCCGGCGTGCCGGACTTCAATCCCCGGGGCTGTCAGAAGGGTGCATGCTATACGGAGGTCATGTATGGTCCCTCCCGCACCAGTGTCCCCCTGAAGCGGGTCGGTCCTCGTGGCTCCGGGCAGTGGGAGCGAATCAGCTGGAACCAGGCGATGAGCGAGATCGCCGAGAAGTGCATCGCCGCTGCCAGCCGCTGGGGTACAGACACCCTCTACCAGGACCTGGGTCCCAATTTCGACTTCGGCCCCACCACGGCCGGGCGCTTCAAGTTCCAGTTCATGGCCGGTGGTGTATTCGCCGACAACTGGGCCGAGATCGGTGATCTGAATTTCGGCGCCACCATGTCCCTGGGCTTTGCTCATGCCGGTGGTTCGTCCGACGAGTGGTTCCTCTCCGACTATCTGGTGGTCTGGATGATGAACCCGTCGGTGACCCAGATTCCCGATGCCCATTTCCTGTACGAGGCCCGCTACAGCGGTGCCGAGCTGGTGGTGGTGGACCCGATCTATTCCGCCACGGCGATCCATGCCGACCAGTGGCTGCCCATCGCCGTGGGTACCGATGCCGCCTTGGGGATGGCCGTCGCGCGGCATCTGTTGGAGGTCAATGCCATCGATCTGCCCTACGTGCGGGAGCAGACCGACCTGCCGCTCCTGGCACGGCTGGATACGGGGCGCTTCCTGCGGGAAGCGGACCTGAAGGAAGGAGGCAGCGAGACCCAGCTCTACCTGTGGCATCCTGGCAAACAGGCGCCGGTGAAGGCGCCAGGCTGCACTGGCAACGAAACCCGTAAGCTCAGCCTGGATTTTGCACCGCCGATCGACGGCCTGTGGAACATCAAGCTCAAGGACGGCCAGGAAGTTGCCGTGGTACCCATTGGAGCGATGCTCAAAGAGCATCTGGACCCCTGGACCTTCGAACACGCTGCCCGGGTGACGGGGCTCAGCGTCGACCAGATTGGCGTCTTCGCTCAGGGCTGGGCCAAGGCCAAGCGGCCGATGGTGCTGTCTTCATGGGGTTCCAACCGCTACCTGCATTCGGATCTGATGAACCGCGGCAAGCTGCTGTGCCTGGCCCTGAAGGGGGCATTGGGGCGCAAGGGGGCAGGCTACCAGGCCTGCGGCTGGGTGGATCTGGATGGTTTCGGCAATGCCATGCAGATGGAGAAGGAGGGTCTGCAAGGGCGGATCGCCGTGCTGCTGGGCGTCATGTCCCCGGGGGAATTGTTCAACGCCACCCTAGACATCGTGATGAAGCGCAAGACCGAGTCCGAAGTGGCGGTGGAGACCGAGAACAAGTTCCTGAAGACCAAGCTATGCACCACCGACGTGGTGGAAGTGAATTTCCGCTCCAAGGAATATCGGGAGGCCCTGAGCCGGGAGCAGAAGGATATCTTTCCCCGGCCCCTGACGGCCTATTACGATGAGGCCCACGAGAAGGACTGGGCGCCGGGCCTGCCGCGCAAGGCGCCCCCGAAGGTCTTCTTCAGCGGCGGCGCCAACCTGCTGCGGCGGAACAACCTGCCCCAGTTCCTCAAGGCCCACGTCTGGGACGACATGGAACTGATCGTGGACGTCAATCCCAAGTTCTCCTTCACCGGCACCCAGGCCGACTACATCCTGCCGGCGGCGGGCTGGTACGAGAAGTCCGGGATCAAGTACAGCATGGCCTACGTCCCCTATCTGCATTATTGCGATGCGGCGGTGCCTCCCTTGGGCGAAGCCAAGGACGAGTACGAAATCTACTGGCTGCTCACCCGGGAGATCGAGCGCCAGGCCAAGGAAAAGAGCCTGCCGGTGTTCGATGGCTGCGGCCGGGGTAACACCGACTGGAAGACCCTGCACCAGCGTTACAGCAACCAGGGGGCACTGGGACCCAAGGATGCAGAAAAGCTTGCGGAAGAAATTCTGCGCAGCGAAGCCACCCAGGGCATGAGCGTGGAGGGCCTGAAAAAGACCGGCATCGCCAAATACACCGGGACCGGCGGCAATGTGCAGGCCGGTGCGCTCAACAACCCGGACTGGAAGGGCAAGGGGGTGTTGAACACCATGACACGCTTCACCGAGCACAAGGAGCCCTGGCCCACCTATAGCGGCCGGATCACCACCTTCATCGACCATCCGTGGTTCGTCGAGATGCGGGAGCAGTTCACCACCCACAAGGAAAGCCCGAAGGCTGGGGGCGACTATCCCTTCCAGTTCGTCAGCTGCCATGCCCGCTGGTCCATCCATTCCACCTGGCGTGACACGCCGATGATGCTGCGCCTGCAGCGGGGCGAACCCCAGGTCTGGCTCAACCCGGCCGACGCGAAACGGGTCGGGGTGAAAGACTACGAATATGCCGAGTTGTTCAACGACTATGGCTCGGTACGGATGCGCATCAAGCTTTCCACCATGGTCCGCCCGGGTGTGGCCTATTACTACCATGCATGGGAACCCCATCAGTTCCCCAACCACCAGTCCTACAAGTGGCTGATCCCGGGGCTGGTCAATCCTCTGCACATGGCCGGCGGCTATGGCCACATCAACCATGCCATGAACCGCTATCAACCCGGTAGCGCCGTTCAGGACACCCGCCTGGGCATTCGCCCCTGGACCGGCCAGCCCACCGGCGCCAAGCCCGTGGCCAACGCTTGACGGAGACCCGAGATGAAATACGACATTCCCGGATCCGATCGCCAGGTCTCCATGGTCCTGGACCTGAACAAGTGCCTGGGCTGCCATACCTGTTCCGTGGCCTGCAAGAAGCTGTGGAACACCGATGCCGGGACCGACTATGCCTACTGGAACAACGTCGAAACCCTGCCCGGCAAGGGCTTCCCGGCCCACATCCACGACCCCGATACCGCCGGCCGCAATTTGGCGGGAGAAACCAAGCGTGGCAGGCTGCCCAACATCGACACTGGCTACGGCAGGGCCTGGAAGTTCAACCACAAGGAAGCGCTGGCCTCCACCGCCCAGCCGGTGAAGGTGTGGATCAAGCCCAAGGAAGAAGTGAAATGGGGCCCCAACTTCGACGAGGATGAGGGCAAGGGCAACTACCCCAAGGACAACCATTACTTCTACCTGCCCCGGCTGTGCAACCACTGCACCCATCCGGCCTGCCTGGATGCCTGCCCCCGGGCCGCGATCCACAAGCGCAAGGAAGACGGCATCGTCCTGGTGAACCAGGACAAATGCCACGGCTATCGCTTCTGCGTCGAAGCCTGTCCCTACAAGAAGGTCTATTTCGACCATGTGCGCCAGGTCTCGGCCAAGTGCATCTTCTGCCTGCCCCGGGTGGAGGAAGGCGTCGCCCCGGCCTGTGCCCGCCAGTGCCCCGGCCGGCTGCGTTTCGTCGGTTACCGGGATGACAAGGATGGCCCCATCTGGAAACTGGTGGAGAAATGGAAGGTCGCCATACCCCTGCACCCCGAGTACGGCCTAGGCCCCAACGTCTTCTACGTGCCGCCCATGAGCCCGCCCCGGCTGGACGAGCAGGGTCGTCCCACGGACCAGCCGCGGATCCCCCAGGCCTATCTGGAGTCCCTCTTTGGAGAGGCGGTGAAACCGGCCCTGGATGTCCTGCTGGCCGAGCGGGAGAAGAAAAAGCGGGGCGAGCCCAGCGAACTGATGGATCTCCTGATCGCCTATGACTGGAGCAAGAACTTCAAGCTGGCGCCCCACCATCGGGAAGTGATTTCCTGAAGCTGCCCGAGAGACGGAGAAACCCCTCATGAAACAGAGTGTCAGCCTGATTCCCGCCCCCACCGTGACCCAACCGGGGGGCTATGTACCGGTGGCCTATGCCGATCGGGGCACGCCGCGCACGACGCAAGCCGAGATCGCTGTCGCGGCCGTGGGCAAGGGGTGGAAGATCACCCTGGCCTGGGCCTGCGGGAAACCGGTGCAGGACATGGCCAACGAGACCGACAAGTTCGTCGATGCATGCGCTGTGCTGGTGCCGCAGGTGGCGGACGCGCCCTGGATGTCCATGGGCGAGCCGGGCAAGGCGCTGCAGGGGCTGCTGTGGCGTCCAGACAAGAGCGCGCCTTTCCTGATCCATGCCGAAGGACTGGGCTCGGTCAAGCGTACGCCGGCGCCGGCGTCGGCCAAGGTCAGCGGTGCCTGGCGGAACGGTCGCTGGCAGGTGGTGTTCGAACTGCCCGAATGGCCGGCCCTGGAGAAACAGCGGCAGATCGCCTTGGCCGTCTGGCAGGGCCAGGAGCAGGAACGGGCCGGATTGAAGTCCATCAGCGCTGGTTGGCTGGCACTGGACTGATCACCATGGCCGAAGAATCCCCAAGACCGTCCGCCCTGCGCATGCTGGCTTGGGGCTGCCTATGGAGTCCGTTGGCGGACGACGACGAGCATCGCGAGACCTGGGAGGTGCTGGGCCTGCCCGGCTGCTTCGAGGATGTGCGGATCGACTACTGGAACTGCTTCCATGCCGGGATGCCGCAGCCCCCGGTGCCGCTCCTGATTCATGGCCTGTTGCGGCAGGAGGGAGCCGGCGTGCGCGAAGACCTTATGCGGGTGGCCGACTATCTGGAGGTGGAGTGCGGTGAGCGTCGACTGCCTCCCGACCATTTGGGGCCCGTTTGCGAGCTTTACGGCCTCGCCATCGCGCGGGAGGAGCCGGTGCTGATCGAGGGCCTGCGGGAGCGTTATCTAAAGCCCTGGGCAGAGACCGCTTTGCCGGCCCTGGCGGATCGGCCCGCCATGGCGATGCTGGTTCGATGCTTTGTCGATGAACTGTGAAGGAGAAAGATGTGGTTGAATTCGATGTCATCGTGGTCCGTACCGGCCTTGGCGGGGCTTCCTGCGCGGCCTTGCTGGCCTAGGCAGAAAGGCGTGGCTCGCTCTTGGAACAAGACCCCAATACCGGAGGCAAGGGCATGACCTTGACGCGGAGTGGTTACACCTATGCCGCCTGGGTGGCGGTGGTCGCGGCCGCCGTGGACGGCATGCACGAACGCTTGGTGTGCTGTTTGGCCCGTTTCGGCGGATTCGGACACGCCGCCGCCAACGAGACCTTCGATGTTGGTCGTGACTTGGGTTCGTCGGTCGGTCAGGCCTACGGGTCGCGGTTCCCCTTCCAAGGCAAGGTGGCCAAGCTGCGCGTGAGTTTGCAGGGCGAGGTGAGGACTGGGCGATGATTGCGACTCGACGTATCCGCTGGCTGCTCACCGGCTTGCTCGTGCTGGTCATGGCTGGCGGTGTGCTTTGGGTTTACCGCTGGCCCCTGATCATGCGCTATCAGGGTTCCATCCTAGACAAAAACGAGGCACTGCGCCTTGAATTGAGCGCCTACCACGTGGGCACGCTGGGCTACGTCTACGGTTATCCGATCGTGGATCTACTCAAGCAGAAACACAATCAGACCCATCGCATCCGGGATGATCAAAAGGTGATCGCGCCGGTGAATGCCTTTTATGTTTTCCCCGATCTCAGGCCCGACAATGACAGCGGATTGCGAGCACCCAACAACGACACCCTTTATCTCAACGCCTGGCTGGAACTGGCGCAGGAGCCTGTGGTCATCCACACGCCGGACACCCAAGATCGCTATTTCACCCTATCGCTGACCAATCTGTATAGCGACGTGACACACGTGGGGCGGCGCGTGAATGGAACCGGTGAACGCTATTACGCCATCGTCGGCCCGAACTGGAACGGAACCCTACCCAAGGAAGTCACTCCAGTTCGCATGGCCACCCAAACGGTCTGGGTACTCGGCCGCATAGCGGTGTTCGGCGCCAACGATCTGACGGAAGCGAAACGGCTGGGAGAGCAGTTCTGGGCCGTACCCTTGTCCCGGTGGCGGCCCGGGCTGGAGCCCGCCACCGACCCCGTGGAAAAAGCGCTACCTTCGGCTCCTTTGGACACACTCGAATTCTTCGCCATGCTGAATCGCGCCCTGCGCGAAAATCCCCAACCGGACGGCGAGGCCGCCCTGATGGAACAGTTCGACCAGGCGGGCTTCGGCCCCCATGTTAAGTTCGATGCCGACGAACTGTCGGGCGCCGTGAAAAAAGGTCTGGAGCGAGCTCTAAAGGATGGCGCCAAGTTGGTCGAGGCCGCCACGAAACGGCGCATGCCCGCCCGCAACGGCTGGATGAGTCTTCCGAACCAGGGCAATTATGGCAACGACTACATCACCCGCGCGGGGGCCGCAAAAGGCGGCTATGCCAATTTGCCCGAGGAATCCGTTTACCCCGCCACCTTCGTCGATAGCAAAGGTGACACATTGATGGGCAGCAAGCGCTATCGCCTGCATTTCGATCCGAGCCAACTGCCACCTAACGACGCCTTCTGGTCCCTTACCGTTTACGATCTGGTGACAATGCAGTTCGTCGATAACGAATTGGGGCGCTACAGCATCGGCGATCGAACGCCCGGGCTGCATACCAGTGGCGATGGCAGTCTGGATATCGACCTACAGCACGAGGTGCCCGCTGCTGGGGGCAGCAACTGGCTACCGACACCGGCCGGTGCCTTCCTGCTCGTGGTGCGCATCTACCAGCCAAAACCCGAAGTGCTGGACGGCCGCTACATGCTGCCACCCCTGGAGACCCTCGAATAAGGCGCCGGGGCGGATCTGTCGCGCAGGCTCCCCGCCAGCCGGGTTAGACAATTTCGACACGGCGGACCTGTAGCATGACTGAACGATCAAGCGGTTTCGTCCCAGAATCATCATTGGTTCCGCGAGGAGCATCATGTTCAGGTAACGGTTGTCCTCCAGCCAGGTTTCGTGCGTTTCGATGCACAGCGCACGGATCAGACGCAGGCAGGATTCGTAGTTAATCGCGTAGAGGCAGATGGGAACGTGGATTTATCCCAGATTGCGATACGGCGTGACACGACTGGAAACGGTGTGAGAATCGTCGAAAAGTTCTACGGAGGGGAGGGGGGCGTCCGCTCCGCCAGTCACGAGGAAGCGCCGCCAGAATTCTGGCGGCGTTTTTTCATTTTCGGGGCGTGATTCGTTTCGCCGATTGCGTGATCAGGCGGCTGATGACTTCCAGACGCGATACCTTGAAGTGCTCGACCAAGGCTTCGAGCTGGTCGGCAATGGCCCGGTCCAGCACCAGTTCGATGCGCTTGGCACCCGCTTCGGCTCGTCGACGCCGGCTTTGGCTCGCCCGGATGGTGGGTGGTACCGGGTTCGCTGACCGGGGTCGTCCGCGCCGGGAAAGGCCGGGCAGGAAAGGCTGCTGCGATTCGGGAATGGCCTTGGCAGCCTTCTTCGTCTGCGGACGCTTCGCCCGTCCAGTGAGTTTGTGTGGGTCGGTGGAATCCGGAATGGAAAACAAGCCGGTTTCGAGTGGCAACTGCTCTGAGAATTTCTTCTTGCTCATCGGGAGAAGGGGTTAATTCATGAAGCCGGTTGCCAATATAAGTGAAAGTCGTCGCGAAGGTAAGCCAGCCGCGCCGACTGCCTATCAACTGAGCATTCGGGTCGCTCGTGCGGCGCGTATCCGGATCGGGTGTCTGGGCGAATTCAGTTTTCCTGCCGGACGTTACGTCTACACCGGCAGCGCGCGGCGCAACCTCGAGGCTCGCATCGCCCGGCATCTGCGCTCGGAAAAGAAAATGCGCTGGCACATCGACTGGCTGCTGTCGGCACCCGGCGTCGAGGTCGTCGCGGTGCGACGCTCCACGCTGGGCGAATGCACGCTGAACCGGCGTGCCGGCGGGCAGGTGCTGGTCGCTGGCTTCGGCGCTTCGGACTGCCGCGCGGGTTGCGGCAGCCATTTGCGCTATCTGGGAAAGCAAGATTAGTCGTGACCGGACGCCGACTCCGCCGGCGACGATTCAGCCGAGCAGGTCGGCTATCGAGAGCAACAGCCTTGTTGCGCCGGCCATGGCCAGTGCCACGCCCACGGAGAGGGCGACCGAGAATAAGGCTTCGCGGCGGCCGAGGGCCCGCAGCATGACGGCGAAGGTCGAGACGCAGGGAACGTAGAAGGTGAGGAAGATGAGGAAGGTGACGATCTGCACCCAGTCGAGCAGGAATCCGATCTCCTGGCTGCCCAACGCCTGGTAGATCATCAGCAGCGAAAGTTCCTTGCGCAGCACGCCGAACAGGATGGGTACGCCGAGCGCGACGGGCAGGCCGAGCCACCAGTGAGTGATGGGTGCCAGGATGGTATTGATCAGGGCGTCGGCACCCCAGTGCTGCAGCAAGGCGAGCACGACGCTCCCGACGACCAGTAGCGGCGTGACGATGGTGACGATATCGCTGGTGCGCGCCCAGGTATCGCGCCAGATCGCTCTCCACCCTGGGACGGCGTAGGCGGGGATTTCCTGGATCATTCCGGGAGCCGCTTCCGAATAGCGGCTGGCCAGAACTTTGCCGATGACGGCAATGACTGCCAGTGTCAGCATGAAGATGGCGAAGACACCGAAGCCGCCAAGGTACTTGCCACCCAGCGCGAGGATGATGGCGGACCGGGCGGAGCATGGCACGAAAGTGATCAACAGCGCCGCGATCACGCGGTCGCGGCCGCTGGCCGTGGCCGCGGCGGCGGATATGGCGGGGACGTTGCAGCCGAGGCCGATTAGGAAGGGCACGGCGATGCCGCCGTGCAGGCCGATGTGGTGAAAACCCCGGTCGACCACGAAGGCGACCCGGTGCATGATGCCGGCCTGTTCGAGCGCGACCAGCAGGATGACCAGCGGGATCATGTAGGGCACGACGATGCCGATCAGGCCGATCAGGCCGTCGACTACGGCGTGGGCGACGATGCCGGCGGTCGAGGCGGGCTGCCACGACTGACTCCATTCGACCAGGCGCGCCGAGGTGAGCGCGTCGAGGAAGGCGCTCACCTCGAAAGTGACGAACAGCACCAGGGCGAACACCGCCAGGCTGCCGAGCAGGCCCCAGCGCGGATGCAGGAACAGGTCATCGAGCCAGCGCTTCCAGCCGGCTTCGGCCGGCCCGGTCGGGCTGCTGACGCTTTCGAGCAGGATGGCGGCGCGATGGTGGCGGTCGGCGTGCAATTCGTCCGACAGCGGGCGCGGCAACCGTCCTTCCGCAACCGTCCGCGCGGCGGTCACGGCCGGCAGCAGATCGGGGAAATGACTGCCCAGTTCGTGCAGGAAGTAGTCATCGTTTTCCGCCAGTTGGCACAGCAGCAGCGGATGAGGTACCCGGAACGCTTCGGCGATCTCGGGGCGGACAACGAGTTCGTTCAAATGCCGGAGGCTGTCGACCAGATGCGGGCTCGGCGGCTGCGGGAGCGGGCAGGTGCGCAGGCGGGCGGCCTGGACGGCGGCATCGAACAGCGGCCGTATGCCCTTGCCCATGTGGGCGACGGTCGGCAACACTGGCACGCCAAGCTTTTCCGACAGGGCGCGGATGTTGATGAATATGCCCTTCTCGCGCGCCTCGTCCACGCGGTTGAGGGCGATCACCATGGGCCGGCCCAGCAGCGAAAGCTCCATGGCGAGTTCCAGGTCGCGCTCGAGCATGGTGGCGTCGGCCACCTGGATCAACACGTCGGGCGCGGGGAAGACGGCGGAGGGCTGGGCGGATTCGTGGCGGGCGATCGTCGGCCAGCGGTCACCCCAGAGCAGGTACATGAGCACGACCCGGTCGTGCTCGCGCAAGTGGTGGAGGGTTTCGATGTCGGGCAGGTCGACCAGCGAAATCTGGTCGAGGCCGACGTCGACCAGGCACTCCTGGTAGGCGCCGCCGACGCCGGCGAGGCGCTCATGATGGACGGCGGGACTCGACGCGGCCTGGAAAATACTGCTCTTGCCGGTCCGGCGGCGGCCGACCAGGGCGACCCGTGGACGTCGCGATCCGCGCAGCAGCGGGCCTTGCAGGGGGATCGTGGCGATCGTCGACATGGGGTCCGAGTGTACCAGCCGGTGCGCGGTCGTCGGTCAGTTCGACCGGCCGGCCTGACGCTCTAGCAGGAAGGGGATCAGCTTGTCGGGCGGCAGTGGCCGGCAGTAGTGGTAGCCCTGGATGGTGTCGCAGCCGAGCGCCTTCATGTGCTCGAACTGCTCGCGTGTTTCTATGCCCTCGGCGACCAGGTCCAGGCCGAGTTTGTGGCCGAGCACGATGGTGGCCGAACAGATGGCCGAACCTTTTTCATCGCTGATGACGTCGCGGATGAAGCAGCGGTCGAGCTTCAGCCGGTTTATCGGCAACTGCTTCAGGTAGGCGAGCGACGAGTAGCCGGTGCCGAAGTCGTCGATGGCGAGCACGATGCCGATTTCGCTGAGCCGGCGCAGGATGCCGATGGTGCCTTCCGGATTCAGCATGGCCGTGCTTTCCGTGATCTCCAGTTCGAGCTCCTCGGGGGCGAGCTCGTAGCAGGCCAGCGCGCCGCGGACGATGGAGGGCAGCGCCTCCTCGCGCAACTGTTGCGCGGACAGGTTGACGGCCACGCGGATGTTGCGGATGCCGTGGTCCTTGAAAGCGCGCAAATGCCGGCAGGCTTCCCAGAATACCCAGTCGCCCAGCGGCTGGATGAGGCCGGTTTCCTCGGCCACGGGAATGAAGCGGCCGGGTGTCACGGGGCCCCACTTCGGATGCGTCCAGCGCACCAGCGCTTCGAGGCCGATTACACGATCGTCGCGCAGGTTGAACTGCGGCTGGAACTCGAGACGAAATTGCGCGGCGGTCAGGCTCATGCTCTCAAGCGCCTGGCGCATGGCCGTTTCAAGCTTGAGACGTTCCATGGCCGCCGCGTTCATGCTCGGCGCGAAGAAGCGGAAGTTGTCGCGCCCGGCCGATTTGGCGTGGTACATGGCCGCGTCGGCGTTGCGGATCAGGACATCCACCGTGTCGCCGTCGGACGGAAACAGGCTGATGCCGATGCTGGGCGTGGAATAGAGTGAATGCTCGCCGATCCGGTAAAGCTCGGCCAGGCTGCGCCGCAGCTTGCTGGCGATGCCGGTGACCGCCATGGCGTCACCGACGTCGGGCAGCACGATGAGAAACTCGTCGCCGCCGAGACGGGCGGCCACATCGCTGGCCCGGATGCCGCCGGTCAGCCGCTTGGCCATTTCCACCAGCAGCCGGTCACCGACGTGATGGCCGAGGGTGTCGTTGATGTCCTTGAAACGGTCGAGATCGATCAGCAGGATGGCCACCATTTCGTTGTCGCGCCGGGCGCCTGCCAGCAGCCGTTCGAGCTGGACCTGCAGGGCGTAGCGGTTGAGCAGGCCGGTCAGCGAATCGTGATGGGCCATGTAGGTCAGCCGCTCCGCCGTGGCTCGCTCCGAGGCCGGATCCATGTAGGTGGCGACGTGGTGCGTGATGTCGCCCTGGTCATTGCGGACGGTGGTGATGGTCACCTGTGTCGGGTAGATGGTGCCGTCGGGGCGGGCATTCCAGAACTCGCCGCGCCAGACGCCATGCTCGATCAGCCCGCGCCACATCAAGGCGTACTGGTCGATCGGGGTCTGCCCCGAAGCCAGCAGGCGCGGGTTCATGCCAAGGACTTCTTCCTCGGCGCGCCCGGTCATTTTCGCGAAGGCGGCGTTGGTGGCGACGATGCGATTGTCGCGATCGGTGATCAGCACCGCTTCGCTCGTTTGCTGGAACACCCGGCGCAGCAACGCCGCCTGGTCGCGCGGGGCGATGTCACCCAGGGGAACCGCGGGTGCGTCGTCTTTCGGGTGAATCCGGCTCATCGATTGGCTGACAAGGATGCGTCGAGGGTTGCACGGGCTCCGATTATGCTCTGACCATAATGACGGCGTCCAGCGTCGCCATTCAGGGACGCAGGCGGAATGTCACGGGCAGGATCATCTCGCGCCGGTCGGCACCGACCATGCGTCCCATCGCGCGCGCCGCGCGTACCGCCGCCTGGTCGAGAAGCGCGTGGCCGCTGCTGGCGGCGATCGTGGCATCGAGGATCGTGCCGTCCGTAGCCAGGGTCAGCAACAGCCTCACTTCGCCTTCCAATCCTTCCGCGATTGCTTCCGGTGGATAGTAAAGATGCTCGGCAAGCTGGCGGCGCGCCGCCGCCACTGACTTCCGGCCGGGTGCTCCCGCGGATGAAGCGTCGGATGCTGGAGCCGTCGGTGCGTCAGCCTCGGCCAAGGTGTCCTTGAGGACGGAATCGGGCGTCCTCGACAGTCGAGCCGCGAGCATCGCCGGCGTTGCCGGTGGCGCTTCCGGTTTAGTCCTGCGTGGGTCGAGCATCGTGCCGCCGCCCAGCAGCAGCGCGTGCAGGGACAATGAAGCGACATAAGCGAGCAGCAGGCGACGGGACGGCATAATAGGCAGCCATTTTGCAACAGGGACCCGTGATTTGATGAAGGTGTTGAACATCCGAATCTTGTCGACCGCGCTGTTCGTTTGGGTTTCGTCGTTGGCACAGGCGGGACTCCCGGATCCGGTGGCCTTCGGGGTTGCGATCGAACTGGGCAAGGTCGCGGCCGCGCGCGGCTGGCTGGACGAGGGGCTGCCTCCCGACACCGAGGCCGATCGAATCGGCACGGGGCTGATGATCGGCGCGTGGGAAGGCAACATCGCCATGATGGAGCTTTTCCTCGCGCGCGGCGCCGACATCCACCGCGTCAATCGGCATGGCGAGCAGGCGCTGCAACTGGCCGCCTGGCGCGGCCAGATCGAGGCGGTGCGCTGGCTGCTCGACCACGGTGCCAGTGCCAGCCGCGCCGACCGGGCCTGGAGCGCCCTGCATTACGCCGTGTTCGCGGGCCATGATGCCGTCGCCCGGCTCCTGATCGAGCGCGGTGCCGACATCAATGCGCGCGCGCCGAACGACGCGACCGTCCTGATGATGGCGGCGCGGGAGGGGCGTGAGGGACTGGCGCGGGCGCTGGTCGAGGCAGGCGCCGACACGCGCCTGAAGAACGATCGCGGCGACACCGCGTTTTCCTGGGCCATGCGCAATGGCAACCTGCGCATCGCCAGCCTGGTGTCGCCGCCCGAGGAATTTGCCGAGGCGGTGAAGGCACCGCCGGAACGATATGTTCGGCCCAGAAAATCGGCCCCGGCACCCTCCGAGATTTCGCGCCTGCTCAAGCAGCTGCGCGAGGCGGAAGCCGCCGGGCAACCGACCGAGGCTGTGCGCCAGGCGCTGATGGATGCCATCGAAAAGTTTCGCAAGGAAGCCAGGCCGCTGGACAAGGCGTCCACTACCGCTCCCAAAGTCAGCCGTGGCAAGGCGCTGGTGATCACCGCCAGCCGCTCGGGGGGTGGTGAGCGCGCCGAAGTGGTGACGACCACCCCGGCACGCATGGACTGGAATTACGAGGAATCCCGCCTCGCCGAACTGACCACGCTGATGCGTCAACTCGACGAGGCGGAGAAAGCCGGCCGGCCGAAGGCGGAAGTCGCCAAGCTGCGCGGCGCCGTGCGGGAAGCCTACCGGCGGATGAAGGGCACCTTGCGTGAAACGCCGTAAGTGCCGAACGACACTCTCGGCGTTTCACCGGCCCTAAGTGGGCCGAGGTCGGCGATACGGCGTCAGACCGCGGCCAGCGCCTGGTCGAGGTCGGCCTTGATGTCGTCGATATGTTCGAGGCCGATCGACAGCCGCACCATGTCCACGCTGACGCCGGCCTTGGCCAATTCGTCCGGCCCGAGCTGACGGTGCGTGGTGCTGGCCGGATGGCAGGCCAGCGACTTGGCGTCGCCGATGTTCACGAGTCGCGTAATGAGCTTCAACGCATCCTGGAACTTGGCGCCACCTTCCAGCCCGCCCTGTACGCCAAAAGACAGGATGCCCGAGGCGCGGCCACCCATGTACTTCCGCGTCAGGCCGTTTTCCGGATGGTCGACCAGCCCGGCGTACTTGACCCATTTGACCTTCGAGTGCGTCTTCAGGTATTCGGCGACGGCGAGCGTGTTCTCGCAGATGCGGTCCATGCGCACGGGCAGCGTCTCGATGCCCTGCAGGATCAGGAAGCTGTTGAACGGCGAGATCGCCGCGCCCATGTTGCGCAGGGGCACGACGCGCGCGCGGCCGATGTAGGCAGCGGGGCCGAGGGCTTCCGTATACACGACACCATGGTAGGAAACATCCGGCGTATTGAGGCGCTTGAAGCGCTCCTTGTGGTCCGCCCAGGGGAACTTGCCGGAATCGACGATGGCGCCGCCGATGCTGTTGCCGTGGCCGCCGAGGTACTTGGTCAGGGCATGCACGACGATGTCGGCGCCGTGCTCGAACGGCCGGCAGAGGTAGGGTGTCGGCACGGTGTTGTCGACGATCAGCGGCACGCCGGCGGCATGGGCGATCTCGGCCAGTGCGCCGATGTCGACGACGTTGCCGAGCGGATTGCCGATCGATTCGCAGTAGATCGCCTTGGTGCGCGCGTCGATCAGCGGCTTGAACGAATCGGGATCGCGGTAGTCGGCGAAGCGCACCTGGATGCCGATCTGCGGCAGCGTGTGGGCAAAGAGGTTGTAGGTGCCGCCGTAGAGCGTGCCGACCGAGACGATGTTGTCGCCGGCCTCGGCGATGGTCTGGATCGCGTAGGTGATCGCCGCCATGCCCGAGGCGAGGCCGAGCGCACCGATGCCGCCTTCCAGCGCCGCCAGCCGCTGTTCGAGCACGGCCGTGGTTGGATTCATGATGCGCGTATAGATGTTGCCCACGACCTTGAGGTCGAACAGGTCGGCGCCGTGCTGGGTGTCGTCGAAAGCGTAGGAGGTGGTCTGGTAGATTGGTACCGCCACGGCCTTGGTGGTCGGATCGGGCGAGTAGCCGCCATGCACTGCGAGCGTTTCGAGTTTCATGTGTTTTCCTTATGGGCGGTTAAGTGGGTGTTATTCTGGCACGGTCGGGCGAATTTGTTGCGTGTTAACATCCGCCGCCTCCATGCCAGAACTCCAGCGCCTTTTTGCCGCCGACGGCCCGCTCGCCAAGACTATTCCCGGCTATCGGCTGCGGCCGCAGCAGGTCGAAATGGCCGAGCGCATCGCTGCGGCGATCGCTGCCAATCGCGCACTGGTGGCCGAGG
>CAYXZX010000034.1:0-19348 GCA_964469455.1 uncultured Rhodocyclaceae bacterium
GCTACTACTTCGCCGCCAAGCTCAACGGCACGATGGAGGACATCGACCTCAACCTTGGCGACTTCGTCCAGCGCGTCAATGCCGACCTCGTCGGCAAGTACATCAACATCGCCAGCCGCGCCGCGGGTTTCATCGCGCGGAAATTCGGCGGCAAGCTGGTTCATGACCACATCACCGAGCGTTTCCGCGTCGAACTCGAAGGCCTGATGGAAGCCGCCGATGAAATCGCCGGCCATTACGAGGAGCGCGACTACGGCCGGGCCGTGCGCCGCATCATGGCGCTCGCCGACCAGGTGAACCAGTACGTGGACAAGCACCAGCCCTGGGTTCTGGCCAAGTCCGACGTGAACGATTCACGGCTGCACCACGTCTGCTCCATGCTGATCAACGCCTTCCGCCTGCTGACGCTCTATCTCCGGCCGATCCTGCCGCACCTGGCCAAGCGCGCCGAGGAGTTCCTCAACGTCGCGCCGCTCAAGTGGAGCGACGCCGGCCACCTGCTGCCGCCCGCGCACCCCATCAACGCCTACGAGCACCTGATGACGCGCATCGATCCCAAGCAGGTCGACGCGCTGATCGCGGCCAACCGCGAGAGCCTCACTCCGACGCACGAGCAACAGTCGCAACAGCGTCACGCCCAGCACCAGCAGCAGAACGAGGACAAGGTGCAGGAGGCCGTGCCGCACATTTCCATCGACGACTTCGGCAAGGTTGACCTGCGCATCGCCCGCATCGCCAATGCCGAGCACGTCGAAGGCGCCGACAAGTTGCTGAAGCTCAGCCTCGACCTGGGGCCGCTCGGCACGCGCCAGGTGTTCGCCGGCATCAAGTCGGCCTACGATCCGGCGACTCTGGTCGGGCGATTCACCGTCATGGTCGCCAATCTCGCACCGCGCAAGATGAAGTTCGGCATGAGCGAGGGCATGGTGCTCGCAGCTTCCGACGCCGATGGCAAAACGCCCGGACTGTTCCTGCTCTCGCCCGACGCCGGCGCCACTCCCGGAATGAAGGTGAAGTGACCCTGGAAAAGCGCCGGCTGGTCATCACCGGCCTCGTGCAGGGCGTCGGCTACCGCTACGCCATGGTCGGCGTGGCGCGACGGCTGACTTTGACCGGCTGGGTACGCAATCGGCGCGATGGCAGCGTCGAGGCGGAAATCGTCGGCAGTGCCGAATCCGTGGCCGTGATGATCGACTGGGCTCGACGCGGACCGGCGGGTGCCGAGGTCGCGCATGTCGCGGTCGAGCTGGGCAGCGGCGACTACGACAGCTTCGAGCAGTTGCCGACAGGCTGACGGCTGGCATCGCATGAAGGCGGCCCTGGTCTGGTTCCGCCGTGACCTGCGCAGCTTCGACCACGCCGCGCTGCATCACGCACTGCGTGACGCCGAACGGGTGCATTGCGCCTTCGTCTTCGACACCGACATCCTCGACGCCCTGCCGACCCGCCGTGATCGCCGCGTCGAATTCATCCACGCCAGCCTGCAGGAACTCGACGCCGAACTTGCCGCCATGGCCGAATATACCGGTATCGCAAAGTCAGGCGTGGTGGTACGCCACGGCTCGCCGCTCGAGTGCATTCCGCGCCTCGCGCAGGAGTTTGGCGTCGACACGGTGTTCGCCAACCGCGACTACGAGCCGGCCGCGATCGCCCGCGACCAGGAGGTTGCGCAGCGACTGCAACAGTTCGGCATCGGATTCTCGGATTTCAAGGATCAGGTGATCTTCGATCGCAACGAGGTGCTGACGCAGGCCGGCAGGCCCTTCAGCATCTTCACGGCTTACCGCAACGTCTGGCTGAAGCAACTCGGCGACTTCCAGCTCAGCGCCTATCCGATCGACAAATACGCCGCGCGGCTGGCGCCCAAGCCCGCCGGCGAGACGATTCCCGGCCTGGCGGAGATCGGCTTCGAGCCGACCAGCCTGCGCGAACTGCGGCTGCCGACCGGCATGCGCGCCGGGCGCAGGCTGTTCGAGGACTTCCAGGAGCGCATCGACGACTATCGGCGCACGCGCGACTTTCCCGCCGTCAAGGGCGTGTCTTATCTCTCGACCCATCTGCGCTTCGGCACGGTGTCGATCAGGCAGTTGGCCGCCTTCGCGGCGCGCCGCGGCGGCGAGGGCGCCAACACCTGGCTGTCGGAACTGGCCTGGCGCGACTTCTACCAGATGATCCTCTGGCACCGGCCGGATGTCGTTGATCACGCCTTCCGGCCGGAATGCGACGGCATTGCCTGGGACGATGCCCCGGAACTCTTCGACGCCTGGCGCGAGGCGCGCACCGGGTATCCGCTGGTCGACGCGGCGATGCGCCAGCTGCACCAGACCGGCTACATGCACAACCGCCTGCGCATGGTCGTCGCCTCCTTCCTGACCAAGGATATGGGCATCGACTGGCGGCGCGGCGAGCGCCACTTCGCCGAGCATCTCAACGACTACGACCTCGCCGCCAACAACGGCGGCTGGCAGTGGGCGGCGTCGACCGGCTGCGACGCTCAGCCCTGGTTCCGCATCTTCAATCCGGTCACCCAGTCGGAGAAGTTCGATCCGGGTGGGCGGTTCATTCGCCGCTATCTGCCGGAACTGGCGCGCGTACCGGACAGGTTCATCCATGCGCCTTGGGTGATGAGCGAGGTGGAACAGGTCTCCGCCGGCATGCGTATCGGCATCGACTACCCAGCGCCGGTGGTCGATCACGCCGTGGCGCGGCAACGGACGCTGGCGCGCTTCGGCGCACTCGGCAAGCTTCGATAGCTTCCGACAATCAGCCTCATTGGAAAATGCAATTGCCACGGCCCAACGGATAGCTCTGCGCTGAAGTAGAATTTTTCCCATGTCGTCGCTACTGTCTTTCGGCGCGCCAGCATTTCAACCCGTTCAACAAGGAGTCACCATGGCCGTTCTCGTCGGCAAGCAAGCCCCGGATTTCACCGCCACCGCCGTCTTCGGCAACAACGAGATCAAGGATCTCAAGATGTCGGACTACAAGGGCAAGTACGTCGTGCTGTTCTTCTATCCGCTCGACTTCACCTTCGTCTGCCCGTCCGAACTGATCGCCTTCGATCACCGTCTCGCGGAATTCAAGAAGCGCAACGTCGAAGTCATCGGCTGCTCGATCGACTCGCAATTCACGCACTTGGCGTGGAAGAACACCCCTGTCAACAAGGGCGGCATCGGCCAGGTGCAGTATCCGCTGGTCGCCGACGTCAAGCACGCCATCTGCCAGGCCTACGACGTGGAATTCGCCCCCGCCGGCGTCGCCTTCCGTGGCTCCTTCCTGATCGACAAGGCCGGCGTGGTACGCCACCAGGTCGTCAATGACCTGCCGCTGGGCCGCAACATCGACGAGATGCTGCGCATGATCGACGCGCTGCAATTCACCGAGGAGCACGGCGAGGTCTGCCCCGCCGGCTGGCAGAAGGGCAAGGCCGGCATGGGCGCCTCTCCGGAAGGCGTGGCCAAGTACCTCGCCGAGCACGCGCAGGAACTCTAAGTACAAAAAAGGAAATCCCCCGACCCCAACGGAAGCCGCCCCACGAGGGCGGCTTTTTCACGCCACGCCGGTAACAAAGGGAAACACTTCCACCCCGGCCGCAGGTCGGCAAGTGAATGATCTCCAGCGTTATTCGCTCCAGAACAACGACGTTCTGCCCACACCCGGAGCGCAATGATGAAACACAATCTGCTGATCCCTGCCCTGCTTGTCGCCGCCGCGTTCAGCACCGGTGCGCTTGCCCACGATATCGACCGGGGCTGGCATCCGTATCGTCACCACCACCCGCAGATGTCACCTCCACCGGTCTTCATGCCGCGTCATGCCTTTCCGCCGGCGCCTCCAGTGATCTATCGTGAACCGGTCATCTACCAGCAACCGGTTGTCTATCCGGCGCCGCCGGCCTACTACGCGCCGGCACCCGCCTACTACGGACCTCCCCCGAGGCATGGGGATCATCGCCACCACGGCGACCGCGACCTTGGACGCGCTGTCGGCGCTGTCGCGGGCGGCGTGATCGGCAACCAGGTCGGCCAAGGTCATCTGGGCCCCACCGTGCTTGGCGCCGTGTTGGGAGGCATAGTCGGCGGCGAGATCGCCAGGTATTAGCCTCGGTGCCTGCTACTGCCTGATCGAACGGGCCGTGCGCCGGTAACGCTGAGCTTCTGAGCTTACCGGCCGGCCAGCAGCGCAACCCACCCCGCCAGCACGGCGGCAGCGTTCGGGGCGTTCTCCGCGGGCGCCCACAGCGCTTTTTCGTCGTCCGTCAGCGGCAGATAAGGGCCGGCCTTGGCCTCGAAGAATACGGTGCCAGGCTCCAGTGCGAACACCGTGTGCCACGTTCCGTGCGGAATATCGACGCCCATCGGCGTACCGCCGTGGCTGACTTTCACGGCGTCGACGATGGTGCCGGTCTCGTCGAACGTCAACAGGCCGAGCGTGCCGCGCAGCACGAGCATGGTCTCGTCCTTGTTGGGATCGAGATGCCGGTGCGGCATGATATAGGAGCCAGGCTCGATGGCGTTGAGCAGCCGGTGCGCCGGCTGGCGGTCATCGCCGTGGAAATTGCGGTTCTTGCGGCCGCGCGGACTTTGCCGCGCCTCGGCAGTAACGGCATCGAGCAGCGCCGAGTCAATATGCTGGATCAATGGTACACCACCTTGACGTTATCGGCGGACAGCCAGTCCGCAAGGGCGTCGAGCAGCTTGTCGTCGAGGCTGACGCGCCAGCTCTCGGGCAGGGGAATCTCCGCCTCGGCCTCGCCATTCCGGTAGCGCAGGCGGACCGGGCAGCCACCGTTGCCCGTGCCACGATGGGGCGCCAGCAGCGTTTGCAGGCGCTGCGCATCACCGGCCCGGGTACCGCCATTCATCGACAGGTGCAGCATCTTGGCGTAGCGGCTGCGCGCCTCGCCGAGCGTCAGGAAACGATCGGCATTGACACGCAAGCCGCCGGTGTAGTCGTCGCGACTGACCTTGCCCTCGACCAGCAGCAGTTCGTCTTCGCGGATCCTGGCCCGCTCGGACTCCCATAGCTCGTTGTACACCGTGACATCGACCTGGGCACTGGCATCATCGAGGGTCACGATCGCCATCTTGCCGCGCCGGGACATCTGCGTGCGCAGGCCGGTAACCACGCCGGCCATGAGCATGCTGTCGCGCTGCGGCTCGAGTTGCGCCAGGCGGCGCCTGACGAAGCTCGATACTTCCCGCGCGTATTCGTTGAACGGATGGCCGGAAAGGAAGAAGCCGAGCGCCTGTTTCTCCTGCAGCAAGCGGTCGCGCTCACTCCAGCGCGGAACGTCGACGTAGGGCGTCGGCAGTGCCTGGTCCGGTCCGCCCAGATCGAACAAGCCACCCTGCATGGCGTTGCGCTCGGCCTGCTCGGCGGCTTCCAGCGCCACGCCGACCGACGACAGCAGCTTGTGGCGATGATCGTCGATGGCGTCGAAGGCACCGGCGCGCACCAGCGCCTCGACGACGCGGCGATTGACCACGCGCTTGTCCACGCGCTTGCAGAAGTCGAACAGGTCGGTGAAGGGCCCGGCTTCGCGCGCCTTGAGAATCACGCCGAGCGCCGACTCGCCGGTCCCCTTGATGGCGCCGAGACCATAGCGCACGGTCCTGGCATCCACCGGCTGGAAGCGGATGCCGCTTCGATTGATGTCCGGCGGCAGGAAAGTCAGGCCGTTGTCGAGCCCGTTCTGGAAGAAGAACTGCACCTTGTCGGTATTGGCCATTTCCGAGGACAAGGTCGCCGCCATGAAGGCGGCTGGGTGGTGACGCTTCAGCCAGGCGGTGTGATAGGCGACCAGCGAGTAGGCGGCGGCGTGGGACTTGTTGAAGCCGTAGCCGGCGAACTTCTCCATGGTGTCGAAGATTTCGTTCGCCCGGTCGGCGCCGATGCCGTTCTTCGCCGCGCCCTCGACGAAGATTTCGCGCTGCTTGGCCATCTCCTCGGGCTTCTTCTTGCCCATGGCGCGGCGGAGCAGATCGGCGCCGCCGAGGCTGTAGCCGGCGATCACCTGCGCCGTCTGCATCACCTGTTCCTGGTAGATCATGATGCCGTAGGTATTGGCCATGATCCGCTCCAGGCTCGGGTGCGCGTACATCACGCGTTCGCGGCCATGCTTGCGCGCGACGAAGCTCGGGATGTTCTCCATCGGCCCTGGCCGATAAAGCGCGTTCAGCGCAATCAGGTCCTCGATGCAGTCCGGTCGCGCCTGGACGAGTGTGTCCTTCATGCCACCCGATTCGAACTGGAACACCGCCGTGGTGTTGGCGTTCTTGAAGACGTGCTCGTAGGTTTCCCGATCGTCGAGGCCGAGGGTCTCGAGATCGACATCGGTGCCGTCCACTTCGCGCGCGAACCTCACTGCCTCGGCGAGAATCGTCAGGGTGCGCAGTCCGAGAAAGTCGAACTTGACGAGGCCGGCGCTTTCGACGTCGTCCTTGTCGAACTGGCTGACCATGGCGAGGCCGCCATCGGCCGAGTAGAGCGGGCAGAAATCGGTGAGCTTGCCTGGCGCGATCAGAACGCCGCCGGCATGCATGCCGACGTTGCGCGTCAGGCCCTCGAGCTTCAGCGCCAGTTCCCAGAGCGTGCGCAGACCTTCTTCCTCGTCGAGCCGTTGCGTGATGGCCGGCTCGGCCTCGCGCGCCTCGTTAAGGGTGATGCCGATCTCGTTGGGAATCAGCTTGGCGAACTGGTCGACAAAGTTGAAGCCGAGGTCGAGCACGCGGCCGACGTCGCGGATGACCGCCTTGGCGGCCATGGTGCCGAACGTGGCAATTTGCGATACCGCGTGCGGGCCATACTTCTTCTTCACGTAGTCGATGACCCGGTCGCGGCCTTCCTGGCAGAAGTCGATGTCGAAGTCGGGCATCGAGACGCGCTCGGGATTGAGGAAGCGCTCGAAGAGCAGTTCGTAGCGGATCGGGTCGAGGTCGGTGATCGACAGCGAATAGGCAACCAGTGAACCGGCGCCGGAACCGCGTCCCGGGCCGACCGGCACGCCGTTCTTTTTCGCCCACTGGATGAAGTCGGCGACGATCAGGAAGTAGCCCGGGAAGCCCATCTGCTGGATGGTCTTGATCTCGAATTCCAGCCGCTCGGCGTAGCGCGACCGCTGACTTTCGCGATCGGCCGGATCGGGGAAGATCCGCCGCAGTCGATCTTCCAGCCCGGCACGTGACAGCTCGGCGAGATGATCGTCCAGTGAAACGCCATCGGGCGTCGGGAAAATGGGCAGCCTGCTCTTGCCGAGTTCGATCGACACATTGCAGCGCCGCGCGATTTCGACGGCGTTTTCCAGCGCCTCGGGCAAGTCGGCGAACAACTCGGCCATCTCCGCCTGGCTCTTGAAATACTGTTCCTCCGTGAAGTGGCGCGGCCGGCGCGGATCGGCCAGCACATAACCCTCGGCGATGCAGACACGCGCCTCGTGCGCCTCGTAATCATCGCGGTCGAGGAACTGCACGGGATGCGTTGCCACCACCGGCAGGTCGAGTTCGCCGGCCAGCGCCAATGTCTGCGCGATCAGCGTCTCCTGATGGGCCTGCCCATGGCGCTGCACCTCCAGGTAATAACCGCCGGGGAAAAGCTCGGCCCAGCGCCGGGCCGCCTGCATGGCCTTTTCCGGCTTGCCCGCAGCCAGCCACTGTCCGACGTCGCCGAGCTGAGCGCCGGAGAGCGCGATGAGTCCCTGGTTATCGCCATCGGCAAAGTCAGCAATGGCGGCACGCCGGATCTCGGCACGCCCGTGCCGGCGTGGCGTAAGGTAGGCCGAGGTCAGCAGTTCGCACAACCTCAGGTAACCGGCCCGATTCCTGGCCAGCAACAGCAACCGGCAGCCATTGTCCCGGCCCGGGTCCGCGCCATCGGCATCGTCGGCGACCCAGACATCTGCGCCGACGATCGGCTTGACGCCGGCGCCGCGCGCATCCTTGTAGAACTTGACCATGCCGAACAGGTTGGCCAGGTCGGTGAGCGCCAGCGCCGGCATGCCATCGGCCCGGGCCCGCGCGATCACGTCATCGAGACGGGTCAGGCCGTCGGTGATCGAGTATTCGCTGTGCAGCCGGAGGTGGACGAACCGGATACCGGGCGATGAATGGACGGGGGGAGGCATGACGAAATTTTACCTTCCCCCTCCGTCACCGCAGTATCCCCTCCCCTAAAATGGTCGCAGATATAATTCGCTCGATTCGTGCCCGCTCATCGTCCATGAATCATCTCCTGCGTCACGTCGACCTCATTACCCGCCAGCGCCATCGTGGCGAACTGGCGGTGCGCGTCGTGGCGGCCTTGCAGGAAATGGTGGGAGCGCGGCGAGTCGGTCTGTACAAGGTGTATTCGCACCAGCATGACACCCTGGCCGGACTGGTTGCGGTAGCCGATGCCGGTGGTGTGCAGAGCTTCGACGACGGACTCGGCCTGCCGGCAGGCGCGGCATCGATCGAGAGTTTTCCTCACCTGCGCGACCATCTGAATCAATCCGCCAAGAGCGCCGGCGATGCCGGTTGTGGCAAGTTGATCCGCGCAGCAACCCATCAAGTATTCGCCCTCAAGCGCGCGCAGGGGCCACTGCTCGGCATGGTCGACATCGAGAGCGCCGCGCCCGTCGAGGACGACAGGCAATCCCTCGTCGACGGCTTGCTGGCGCTAATGCTCAACTGCCTTGACATGCTCGACTACAGCGAGACCGACACGCTGACGGGCCTGCTCAACCGCAAGACGTTCGACCAGTTCCTGATCGACATCCTGTCGAGCATCAACAGCGCCGGCGACGACCGCGCCGCAACCGCCGGCACGTCATACCCGGCGCGCCGGCAGGCGCATTCCGGCGCATCGCAACACTGGCTCGGCGTGGTCGATGTCGACCACTTCAAGCAGATCAACGACCGCTACGGCCATCTGATCGGCGACGAAGTGCTGATCCTGATCGCCACCCTGATGAAGTCATCGTTCCGCGCCCAGGACAAGCTGTTTCGCTTCGGCGGCGAGGAGTTCGTCGTGCTGCTCAAGCCGACTGAGCTCGCAAACGCCGAGCGGGCGTTCGAGCGCTTTCGTCACCGCATGGAAAAACACGAGTTTCCGCAGGTGGGGCGAGCCACGGTCAGCATCGGCTTCACCAGCATCGGCCCCAACGACAACCCGGCCCACATACTGGGCCAGGCGGATGAAGCGCTTTACTGGGCGAAAGGCAACGGTCGCAACCGCACCTGCTCCTATCCGAAGCTGTGCGCGGAAGGCCACCTGACGCCGAAGACGGTCAACACCGAAGTCGACCTGTTCTGACGATCCGGAAACGCTAATTGCCGCCGATCCACTCGATGATCGGCTGCCACTGTGCCCGGTCCTGCGCCGAGCGCGACAACGAGAGATCGAAAATCGTCATGCCGTGGGCGGCGGCCTGCACGTAGTTCTGCGTGTCGCGCAGGAAAGCGAGTACCGGCAGCCCAAGGTCGGCGAGAAAACGCTCCAGTTCCGCCGCGGCCCGCGTGCGGGCATCGACGCGCATGCCGACCACCGCCAGGCGGTTGCGCTGTCCGCGCATCTTCTTCTCGGTGGCCAGCGTCTCGAGGAATTGCCCGGTCGCCAGGATGTCGAACAACGAAGGCTGCAGGGGCACGATGACCCGATCCACCGCGTCCAGGGCCTGGCTCAGCTTCGCGCCGTGCAGACCGGCCGGACTGTCGAGGACCGCATGCGTGGTGCCGGCGGGCGGGCGGGCCGGTTTGTCGGCCTCGATCCGCCACGACTCGATGCGGGGCAGGATGGACGGCCGCAGGTCGAGCCATTGGCGCGAAGACTGCTGGCGATCAATGTCGCCCAGCATGACCCGATGGCCCTGACGGGCCAGCAGGCCGGCGAGGTTGGTGGCCAGCATGCTCTTGCCGCTGCCCCCTTTGGGATTGGCGATCAGAAACGATTTCATGGCAGCATTACCGTCGATCCGGTGGTCCTGCGGGCGGCCAGGTCCGTCTGGGCCCGGGCCGCATCCTTGAGCGCATAGGTCTGGTTCACCTCGACTCTCACCTTGCCCGACGTCACCACATCGAACAGGTCAGCGGCCGTGGCGAGCAGGTCGGCGCGCTGCGCAGTGTAGCCGAACAATGACGGCCGGGTAAGGAACAGTGAGCCGCGCCGGGTCAGTTCCCCGAGATCGAATGGCGGCACGGTACCGGAAGCATTGCCGAACGAAACCATCAGGCCCAAGGGCCGCAGGCAGTCGAGCGAGGCAAAGAACGTGTCCTTGCCGATGGAGTCGTAGACCACCGGCACGCCGGCGCCGCCGGTGATCTGCCGCACGCGCTCGGCGAAGTTTTCGCGGGTATAGACGATCGGATGATCGCAGCCGTGCGCCCGGGCCAGCGCGGCCTTGTCGTCCGACCCGACCGTACCGATGACGGTCGCGCCCAGCGCCTTGGCCCATTGGCAGACGATCAGGCCGACACCGCCGGCGGCGGCGTGGATCAGGACGGTATCGCCGGCTTGCACGCGGTAGGTCCGGCGCAGCAGGTATTGCGCCGTCATGCCCTGCAACATCATCGCCGCCGCCGTCTTGAAGTCGATGCCGTCCGGCAGCTTCACCAGCCGGTCGGCCGGCGTGTTGCGCGCCTCGGCATAGGCGCCGTAGGGCTCGAGGGGGCCGCTGGCGTAGGCGACGCGATCGCCGACGGCGAGGTCGGTCACGCCGCTGCCCACCGCCGTGACCACGCCGGCACCCTCCATGCCGATGCCCGAGGGCAGCGGCACGGGATAGATGCCGGCGCGATGGTAGATGTCGATGAAGTTGAGGCCGACCGCCTCGTGTCGCACCGTGGCTTCGCCCGCCGCCGGTGCCGGCAGGTCAACCTCCTCCCAGCGCATCACTTCGGGGCCGCCTGTTTGATGAATCCTTATGGCATGGGTCATGTCGCTCCTCCAGGACTATTGTCTTTTTTCGCGGAAACCGATTTTAACCGCGGACACCGCCGAGGCGAGCTTGAGGCCGCCAGTGAAGTCGGTTATAAGAACGAACCATGGCGGCGGCGATTCTCGTGAACAAGGCAGCTTTGCGGCGCGTGAAGCGCGCAATCGTGCTGTCTTGCCTCCTGACCGGGGCCACAGCCGCCGAGGCCGCGCCACTGCTGCGCTGCCTGGTGGATCAGGGCGGACGGACTTGGCAAGTGGAAACCGCGCCGGCGGCCGATCCCTACGACGTCCGGCCGCTCGACATCGACGGCAAGTTCCGCTTCAAGGCCGTCATGGTCGGCGATCAACGGCAGGTGGAGTACGTCAAGCTCTACGCCTACTATCAGACGCGGCGCAAGCCGGTGCTGCTTCATGAAGTGAAGTACCTGGCGCCCGGGGCCGGCAATGATCCGGCCGGCACGCCGCTGGGCGAACACACGGTCTTCAGTCCGCGGCTGGAACGCGAGATGCACTACCGCTGCACGCTGCACGAGGTGGCACGATGAGGCTCCCGCGCGCACTGCTAGGTATCGCACTTGGCGTGTCGGCCGGCCTGGCACGGGCGGAAGCGCCCGAACCCGTGGTGTCGATCGCCTTCGTCGGCGATGTCATGCTCGCCGAATCGATCGGCCCGCAGATCCGGCGCGGCCGCGATCCCTTCGCACCCTTTGCGGCGCTGCTCGACAGTGCCGACATCCGCGTCGGCAATCTCGAATGCGTCGTCGCCACGCGCGGCGAAGCAGAGCCGGACAAGCCCTACACCTTCCGCGCCCATCCGCGCGTGCTGAAGCTGCTCAAGCGCCATTTCGACGCGCTTGGCCTCGCCAACAACCATTCCGGCGATTACGGGCCGGTCGCCTTCGGCGAGATGCTCGGCCGGCTCGATCACGCCGGCATCGCCTATTTCGGCGGCGGCAGCGACCTGGCGCGTGCCCACGCGCCACTGATCGTCGAACGCAAGGGCCTGCGCATCGCCCTGCTCGGCTACAACGAGTTCTTCCCGCGCAGCTTCGAGGCCGATGTCGACAAAGCGGGTATTGCCTGGAGCGAGGACGAGCAGGTTCGGTTCGACATCGCCAACGCGCGCAGCCGCCACCGCGCCGATCTCGTCATTCCCTTCATGCACTGGGGCTGGGAGCATGAGCCGCTGGCCGGTACGCGGCAGCGGCAGCTGGCGCGCCTGATGATCGATGCCGGCGCCGATGCCGTGATCGGCGGCCATCCGCACGTCGTACAGGACTACGAGGAATACCGCGGCAAGCCGATCATCTACAGCCTGGGCAATTTCGTCTTCGACGGCTTCGCCGAGCCCGACAACAACACCGGCTGGCTGCTGCGCATGGAACTCGATCGGCGAGGCGTGAGGAACTGGCAGGTCACCGTGGCGCGCATCGATCGCCACGGCATTCCGCATCCGGCCACAGAGACCGGCCCGGCCTACATCCGCAGGTGATTGGCATCCACCACGGATAGCGCCGTCATGTTCACCAGCCGGCGCACTGTCGCGGTCGGCGTCAGGATGTGCACCGGCTTGGCGGCCCCGAGCAGGATCGGCCCGACCGTCACGCCGTCGCCATTCACCGCCTTGATCAGGTTGAAGGCGATGTTGGCGGCATCGAGGTTCGGCATCACCAGCAGGTTGGCCTCGCCCTTGAGCTTGCAGTCGGGATAGAGCCGCTGGCGGATTTCCTCCGACAACGCGGCATCGCCGTGCATTTCACCGTCAACCTCGAGATCCGGCGCGCGCGCGGCGATCAGTTCGCGCGTGCGGCTCATCTTCAGTGCCGACTGCGAGCGCAGGCTGCCGAAGTTCGAATGCGACAACAAGGCCACCCGCGGTGTCAGGCCGAAGCGGCGCACTTCCTCCGCCGCCATCAGCGTGATCTCGGCCAGCAGTTCGGCGCTCGGCTCCTCATTGACGTAGGTGTCGCAGATGAACAGCGTATGTTGGGGCAGCAACAGCAAGTTCATGGCCGCGAAACAGTGCGCGCTCGGATCGAGGCCGATGACGTCGCGCACCTGGTTGAGATGCTTGGCGTGCTTGCCGACGATGCCGCAGAGCACGGCGTCGACGTCGCCACGCCGCAGCAGCATGCAGCCGATCAGCGTGTTGTCCGAGCGCAGGCGCTGCTTGGCGAGTTCGGGCGTGATGCCCTGCCGGCCGCGCAGATGGTGATACTCCTGCCAAAGCTCCTTGTAGCGAGTGTCGGCATCGGGATTGACCACCTCGAAGTCGCGCCCGGCGATGATGCGCAGGCCGGCGCGCTCGATGCGATTCTGGATGACGTCGGGCCGGCCGATCACCAGCGGCTGGGCCAGGCCTTCGTCGAGCACCGCCTGCACGGCACGCAGCGTCCGTTCGTCCTCGCCCTCGCAATACATCACGCGGCGGGGCGACTGCTTCGCCGCCGTAAACACCGGCTTCATGACGAAACCGGAGTGATAGACGAAGCTGTTGAGCCGTTCGTGATAGGCGGCGAAGTCGGCGATGGGGCGTGTCGCCACGCCTGACTCTTGCGCCGCCCGCGCCACCGCCGGCGCCACCTTGACGATCAGGCGCGGATCGAATGGCCGCGGAATCAGGTATTCGGGGCCGAAGCGGTGCGATTCGCCGCCGTAGGCGCGCGCCACCACGTCGGAACTTTCCGCCTGGGCCAGTTCGGCCAGCGCCCGCACGGCAGCGAGCTTCATGTGCTCCGTGATGGTCGTCGCCCCGGCGTCGAGCGCGCCGCGGAAGATGAACGGGAAGCAGAGGACGTTGTTCACCTGGTTCGGGTAGTCCGAACGGCCGGTGGCCATGATGGCGTCCGTGCGCACCGTGCGCACCGCTTCGGGCAGGATCTCGGGCGTCGGGTTGGCCAGGGCGAGGATCAGCGGCTCGGCCGCCATTTTCGCGACCATCTCCGGCTTGAGCACACCGCCGGCGGAGAGGCCGAGGAAGATGTCGGCGCCTTCGATGGCTTCGGCCAGTGTGCGCTGGTCGGTCTTCTTGGCGTAGCGCGCCTTGATCGGGTCCATCAGCTTGGTCCGTCCCTCGTACACCAAGCCCTCTATGTCGGTGACCCAGATGTTCTCGACTTTCACGCCGAGGCTGACCAGCAGGTCCAGACAGGCCAGCGCGGCGGCACCGGCGCCCGAGGTGACCAGCTTGACGTTCTCGATGTGCTTGCCGACCAGCTGCAGGCCGTTGAGGACCGCCGCGCCGACGACGATGGCGGTGCCGTGCTGGTCATCGTGGAAGACCGGGATCTTCATGCGCTCGCGCAGCTTCTGCTCGATGTAGAAGCACTCGGGCGCCTTGATGTCCTCGAGGTTGATGCCACCAAAAGTGGGTTCCATGGCGGCGATGTGGTCGATCAGCTTGTCGGGATCAGATTCGTCGAATTCGATGTCGAAGACGTCGATGCCGGAAAACTTCTTGAACAGCACGCCCTTGCCTTCCATCACCGGCTTGGCGGCCAGCGGGCCGATGTTGCCGAGGCCGAGCACGGCGGTGCCGTTGGTCACCACGGCCACCAGGTTGGCCCGGGAAGTCAGTCGTGACGCCGCGCCGGCATCGGCGACGATGGCGTCGCAGGCGGCCGCCACGCCCGGCGAGTAGGCCAGCGCCAGGTCGCGCTGGTTGGTCAGGCTCTTGGTCGGAACGACGGCGATCTTTCCCGGCGTCGGAAACTGGTGATACTCAATGGCGGCGTTCGACAGATCGGCGTTCTGGTCTTTGGTCATGATGGCTGGCGGAGTCGGGCGAGCATCAAGTTTACTCGCGGTTCCTGAAGAGGCGCTTACACATGCGGGAAGTACGGTTGCCGCGTTGCATCATCCGGTGCCGTGTCTATGCGAAAATCCCGCATCACCCTCCGCGAGATCCAAGCCATGAAACGCGTCGTGTTCAACCAGAAGGGCGGTGTCGGCAAGAGCACCATCACCTGCAACCTTGCCGCCATCGCCGCCAGCCGGGGACTCCGCACCCTGGTGGTGGACCTCGATCCACAGGCGAACTCCACCCGCTACCTGCTCGGGACACAGCCAGCCGAAAACACCGCCACCGAATTCTTCGACCAGATGCTGAATTTTAAGTTGCGGCCGAAGGCAACGGAGGAATTCCTCCACGCCACGCCGTTCGAGAATCTCTTTCTGCTGCCTGCCGATGCCGCCCTCGAGGAGCTCCAGGCCAAGCTCGAATCGCGCTACAAGATCTACAAGCTGCGCGAGGCGCTCGACTCCCTGGAAGGCTTCGACCAGATCTGGATCGACACACCGCCGGCGCTGCATTTCTTCACGCGCTCGGCGCTGATCGCCGCCGACGCCTGCCTGATTCCCTTCGATTGCGACGAGTTTGCCCGCCAGGCGCTTTACACGCTGATGGAGAACGTGGCCGAGATCCGCGCCGACCACAATGCCGACCTGGTGGTGGAAGGCATCGTCGTCAACCAGTTCCAGCCACGCGCCACCTTGCCGCAGGCGATCGTCGAGGAACTGCGGGCGGAAAAACTGCCGGTGCTCGCCAGCCACTTGTCCTCGTCGGTGAAGATCAGGGAATCGCACCGGCTGGCCCGGCCGATGATCCACCTCGATCGCGGCCACAAGCTGGCACGCGAATTCACGGACCTGTACGACGAACTGGAGAAGTTCGCCCGCGCGCGCAACCGAACCGCCGCGCGCCGCCGCGCCTGAGTTCAGGCCCCGGCGCGCCTCGCCCTCAGCCCTTCGGGCGGGCCAGGATGGCGCGGTTGCGGCCGGTTTCCTTGGCGCGATACATGGCGGCGTCGGCCGCGCGCACCAGTTCCTGCGCCGACGCATCCGACCGTCGGCGCAGGACGATGCCGATGCTGACGCCAATGCTGTGCTGATGGTTGTCGACGATGATCGGATCGGACAGTTCGGCGACCAGGCGGTTGGCGATGGCGAACGCGCGCGCATCGTCGTCGACGCCGGCGAGCAGGACCACGAACTCGTCGCCGCCGAACCGGCCGACCACGTCGGTGCCGGCCACTGCGCGCCGCAGCCGTTCGGCCGCGGCCCGCAGCACCTCGTCGCCGGTGCCATGGCCATGGCTGTCATTGACTTTCTTGAAGCCATCGAGGTCTAGGAACAGCAGGGCGAACGGTTCCGGTGCGGCCAGCCAGGTCTCCATGGTCTGCCAGAGGCTGCCGCGATTGGCCAGGCCGGTCAGCGCGTCGTGCCAGGCCAGGTGCTCGATGCGCGCCTGCATGGCCTCCTCCCGGGTGAGATCGCGCACGAGGCCGATGAAATTCTCGCCCTCCGGCGTCATGACCTCGGTGACACCCAGATACATCGGGAAGATGTCGCCGCTCTTGCGCCGGCCAATCACGCGCCTCGCCTTGCCGACGATGTGCGGTTCGCGCGTCTGCAGATACCTTTGCAGGTAGCGGTCATGCTCGTCGCAATACGGAGGCGGCATGAGCATGCTGACGTTGCGGCCGACCACTTCGCGCGCCGGATAGCCGAACATGGTTTCGGCGGCATGATTGAACTTGATGATCTTCCCGTCGCGGTCGATGAGGATAATGCCTTCGATGATGTTGTCGATGATGCTGCCCAGCGACCGCTGGATCGCGGCAATGCGTTGCATCGAGCGCATGCGCGCCTCGAGCACATTTGGCGAAACCGGCTTGGTCAGATAATCGTCGGCGCCCGCCTCGATCCCGGCGACGAGATCCTCGTCGGCACCCAGGCTGGTGGTCATGATCACCGGGACCCAGTGATCCACGCGGATGGACTTGATCCTGCGCGTCGCCTCGATGCCGCCCATGCCAGGCATGACGACGTCCATGAGCACCATGTCGGGCGTTTCCCGCTCGAACGCCGCGACCGCTTCCTCGCCGGACGTGACGTGAGTAACGCGATGGCCGGCCTGCTCGAGCGCCGCCTGTACGGGCAGCGCGATCGCCCGGGCATCCTCCGCCATCAGAACGTGCAGTTTTCCGAGTTGCGTCATGCCCTCCCCCCCCGGGACTCGATCAACCTGAGGCGCGATTCTGCCTTGCCAACGGTTCAAGCAAGGAGAAAATCTAGCAGCAAGCTGTTGAAGCTATTATTTTGCTCAATATTGCACAAATGCGAGGCAGACTCGATCACCTCGAAGCGCGAACCGTGCAAGTGATCGGCGATGCGCCGGCCCATCGCTGGCGGCATGCCCGCGTCTTCGGCGCCTGCGACGATCAGGGCCGGACAGCACAGCTGCACGAGCCTGGCCGTCGCGTCCATGAGCGGAATGGCCTGGCCGCAGCCGATGTAACCGGCGGTCGGCGTCGCCGCAATCATCGCGCCGACACGCGCCATCACCTCCGGATGCGCCTCCCGGTAAGGCGCGGTAAACCACCGCTCGAGCGTCGGCGCCACCAGCGGCGCCATGCCGCCGGCCCGCACCGCGGCGATGCGCTCGGCCCACAGTGCGCGCGCCTCGGGGCCATAGCCGCTCGTGGTGCTGACCAGCACCAGCCTGTCGATTTTTTCGGGCGCCGCCAGCGCGACGTGCTGGGCAATCATGCCGCCGAGCGAAATGCCGCAAAAGTGCACACGCCCGATGCCCAGGCGTTCCATCAGCCAGAGCACGTCGGCGGTCAGCCAGGCGAAGTCATAGGCGCCGTCGGGCGCGGAAGTACCTCCATGGCCGCGCGTGTCGTAGCGCAGCACGCGGAAATGCGGTGTCAGCGCCGCCATCTGGTCATCCCACATCGACAGGTCGGTGGCCAGCGAATGCGAAAGGATCAGCCACGGGCCGTCGCCCTGTATGTCGTAGCGAATGTCGATACCGTTGGCGTGGATCTTCATGCGGCCTCCAGTTTGGCCACGGCGAGTGCCAGCCACTTCATGCCGGCGCCGCCGAAGTTGATCTGCGCGCGGGCATCCGCGCCCCCGCCCTCGAGATTGACGATGACCCCTTCGCCGAATTTGGCGTGGCGCACGCCCTGCCCGATGCGCCAGCCGCCGCCGTCGCTGCCCGGCCGCGCCGAGTAGCTCGCGCGCGGTTCCTGTACGGAAGTCAGCCGTGGCGAGGCGCCGAATGATTTTGGCGCCTTCGGCGTCAGCCACTTGATCAGGCCGGCCGGCACTTCCTCGATGAAGCGCGAGGGCAGGTTGTAGCGCGTCTGGCCGTGCAGCATGCGGGTCTGCGCGTGCGAGAGGTAGAGCCGCTGCCGTGCTCGCGTCACGGCGACGTACATCAGCCGGCGCTCCTCTTCCAGGCCCTTCGGCTCCGCGGCCGAATTCTCGTGGGGGAACAAGCCCTCCTCGAGGCCGGAGAGGAAAACGACGTTGAATTCCAGGCCCTTGGCGGAGTGGACCGTCATCAGTTGCAGGGCATCGTCGCCTTCGCCGGCCTGGTGCTCGCCGGCTTCGAGCGCGGCATGCGCGAGAAAGGCGATCAGGTCGGCGGACAGTTCGCCTTCGGCCCCGACCACGCCCTCCTCGGCGACGAAGCTGGCCGCCGCATTGACCAGTTCGTCGAGGTTGGCCAGCCGGTCCTGACCTTCCTTCTCGGCCTTGTAATGCGCGCGCAGGCCCGAGAGTTCGACCACGTGATCGACCAGTTCCGGGAGCGGCAGATGCGCGACTTCCGTCATGCGGCCGATCAGCGCCACAAAGCCGGCTGCCTTGCCGCCGGACTGCGCAGCGGCGGCGAACAGGCTGCTGCCCGCCGCCTTCGCTGCATCCTGCAGGGTCTCAACCGTGCGAGCGCCGATGCCGCGCGCCGGAAAATTGACGACGCGCACGAACGAAGTGTCGTCGTCCGGATTGGCGATCAGACGCAGGTAGGCGAGCGCGTGCTTGATCTCCTGCCGCTCGAAGAAACGCAGCCCGCCATAAACACGATAAGGCAGCCCGGCGGAGAACAGCGCGTGCTCGAGAACACGCGACTGGGCATTGGAACGGTAGAGCAAGGCGATCTCGCTGCGGGCGTGGCCGTCGCGGGCGAGGGCCTTGATCTCCTCGACGATCCAGCGCGCCTCGTCGAGGTCAGAATAGGCCTCGAAAACGCGGATCGGCTCGCCGGCGCCGGCATCGGTCCAGAGATTCTTGCCGAGGCGGTTGTCGTTGTGCTTGATGATGGCGTTGGCGGCGTCGAGGATGTTGCCGTGCGAGCGGTAGTTCTGCTCGAGACGGATCACGTGGGCCACCTTGAACTCGCGCTCGAAATCGCGCATGTTGCCGACCTGGGCGCCACGAAAGGCATAGATCGACTGGTCGTCGTCGCCCACGCAGAACAGGCAGCCGCCTTCGCCCGCGAGCAGCTTCAGCCACTTGTACTGCAGTGCGTTCGTATCCTGGAATTCATCGACCAGGACGTGGCGGAAGCGCTCCTGATAGTGGCGGCGCAGCGCCTCGTGACGAGCCAGCAGTTCGTAACAGCGCAGCAGCAGTTCGGCGAAGTCGA
>CAYXZX010000035.1:0-19290 GCA_964469455.1 uncultured Rhodocyclaceae bacterium
TCCTGGAATCGGCCCTGCGTGCAACTTGGCACGAACCAGTCGAGGCGGAAACGCTAACGGGATGAAACGCGGGAAAGGAAAGTCTTATCGCGACGCGCGGCAATGACTGATAAGGGCCAGCGCGGCGCGCAGTGTAACACCGGCGGGCCGCCACGACTGACTTTTCTCAGATCGTGGCGAGGCCGCGTTGCAGGTCGGCTTCGATGTCGTCGATCGCCTCGAGGCCGACGGCGATGCGCAACAGGCTCTCGCCGATGCCCGCCTCGGCGCGCGCCTCGGGCGTGATGCGGCCATGGGTGGTCGAGGCCGGATGGGTGATCGTCGTCTTGGTATCGCCGAGGTTGGCGGTGATGGAGAGCAGCTTGCAGTTGTCCACCACGCGCCACGCTTCCGCCCGACCACCCTTGACCTCGAAGGCAACGATGGCGCCGCCACCGGCCTGTTGCCGCATGGCCAGTTCGTGCTGCGGATGCGACGGCAGGCCCGGATAGTAGACGCGCGCGATCTTCGGGTGCGCTTCCAGGCGCCGCGCCAACGCCAGGGCGCTCGCCGACTGCGCCAGCATGCGGATCTTCAGGGTTTCCAGCCCCTTGAGGATCACCCAGGCATTGAAAGGCGAGATCGAGGGCCCGCCGGTGCGCAGGAACTTGAACACTTCGTCCATGGGCGCCTTCGGCCCGCATACGGCACCGCCGAGCACGCGCCCCTGGCCGTCGAGATACTTGGTGGCAGAATGAATCACCAGGTCGGCGCCCAGCGCCAGCGGCAGCTGCAGAATCGGCGTGCAGAAGCAGTTGTCCACCGCCAGCAGCGCGCCACCGGCATGCGCGATCTCCGCCAGCGCGGCGATGTCGTACACCTCGGTGAGCGGATTGGATGGCGTTTCGATGAACACCAGGCGCGTGTTCGGGCGCATGGCGGCACGGAAGCTTTCCGGCCGGTTGCCCGCGACGAAGGTGGTGTCGACGCCGAAGCGCGTGAACACGTTGCCGAACAGCTGCTGGGTGGCGCCGAAGATGGCGCGCGATGCCACCACGTGGTCGCCCGCCTTGAGCAGTGCCATCACGGTGGCGAGGATGGCCGACATGCCGCTCGACGTCGCGATGCAGGACTCGGCGCCCTCCAGCGCCGCCAGTCGTTCCTGCATGACGGCAACGGTGGGATTGGAGAAGCGCGCATACACCATGCCGGCTTCGCTGCCGGAGAAGCGGGCCGCGGCCTGCGCCGCGTTTTCGAAGACGAAGCTGGACGTGAGATACAGCGCCTCGGCGTGCTCGCCGAACTGGCTGCGTTGCTGGCCGGCGCGCACCGCCAGGGTGTCGGGCTGGTACTTGTCAGTCATTGGCCGGCACCAGGTTGAGGTCGAGCTGGCCGCCGTCGCCGTCGTCGTGGCCACCCTTTACCGGCCGGCCGCGCGCCTGCTCGACGCTCTCGAGGTAGTCGGCCGACACGTCGCCGGTGATGTACTTGCCGTCGAAGCACGAGGTGTCGAACTGCGTGATCGCCGGATTGACCGATCGCACCGCCGCCTTGAGCGCTTCCAGATCCTGGTAGATCAGCGCGTCGGCACCGATTTCGCGGCAGATTTCCTCGTCGCTGCGGAAGGCGGCGATCAGTTCGGCGCGCGTTGGCATGTCGATGCCATAGACGTTGGGGAAGCGCACCGGCGGACTGGCGGAAGCGAAATAGACCTTCCTGGCACCGGCTTCCCGCGCCATCTGGATGATTTCCTTGCTCGTCGTGCCGCGAACGATCGAGTCGTCGACCAGCAGCACGTTCTTGCCGCGGAACTCCTGGGCGATGGCATTGAGCTTCTGGCGCACCGATTTCCGGCGCGTCGCCTGCCCCGGCATGATGAAGGTGCGGCCGATGTAGCGGTTCTTGACGAAGCCCTCGCGGTACGGCAGATCGAGCTTGGCGGCCAGTTGCATGGCCGCATGGCGGCTGGAATCGGGAATCGGGATCACCGAGTCGATGGCCAGGTGCGGCAGGGTGTGCTGGATCTTGTCGGCGAGGAACTCGCCCATCTTGACCCGCGTTTCGTAGACGGAGATGCCATCCATCAGCGAATCGGGGCGCGCCAGATAGACATACTCGAACATGCAGGGCGCATGCAGCGTGCGCTCGGCGCACTGCCGGCTGATGAAACTGCCGCGGCGGTCGATCAGCACGGCTTCGCCGGGCTCGACGTCGCGCAGGAACTTGAAGCCCAGGGTATCGACGGCGACGCTCTCGGAGGCGACCAGGTACTCGGGGCCTTCCGGCGTTTCGTTCTTGCCGATCACCAGCGGGCGGATGCCGAAGGGGTCGCGGAAGGCCAGCAGGCCATAGCCGGCGATCATCGCCACCACCGCATAGGCGCCCTTGATGCGCCGATGCACGCCGGCCACCGCCTTGAAGATGGTCTCGGCGTCGACTTGGTACTTGGTCGAGGCCGCCTGCAGTTCGTGGGCGAGCACATTGAGCAGCACCTCCGAATCGGAGTTGGTGTTCATGTGCCGCAGGTCCTGCAGGAACATGTCGCGCTTCAGCTGGTCGGCGTTGGTGAGATTGCCGTTGTGCGCCAGCATCAGGCCGAACGGCGAATTGACATAGAAGGGTTGCGCTTCGGCGGCGCTGTGGGCCGAACCGGCGGTCGGATAGCGGCAATGGCCGATGCCCCAGTTGCCGAACAGGTTGCGCATGTTGCGCGTGCGGAATACGTCGCGCACCATGCCCGGTCCCTTGTGCATGTGGAAGCGCCCTTCGTCCTCGGTGGTGATGCCGGCCGCATCCTGGCCGCGGTGCTGGAGCACCTGAAGCCCGTCGTAGAGGATCTGACTTACCGGTGTCGTCGCGACGACGCCCAAGATGCCGCACATGTTGGAACCACCCTCTGCCTGAATCGACAGCTAACGATAACGAATTCTCTTGCCCACCTGCTCCGGCAGCCAGGGCTTGGCCGCAATCACCGCCGTTTCCAGCGGCGGCGCCAGCCTGGCGTTCCGCCACCACTGACTTCCCGGCAGGGCCGTCATGCCAGCCACCAGCACCGCCACCAGCACGATCAACAGTCCCCGCGCCACGCCGAAACCGGCGCCAAGCACCCGATCGGCCATGCCGAGGCCGGCGGCGCGCAGCACGGCGGATAGCAGCAGGCGCCCAACGGCAAACAACACCAGCACGCCGACCAGAGCCACCACGAAGCCGGCAGCGTAACGCAACACGGGCTCCGTCACCATCCCGCCGAGGCTTGCGCCGACGGTTCCTGCCCAGGTCCGCGCCGCCACGAAGGCCGCGATCCAGGCGACCAGTGCCAGCACCTCGCTCACCACGCCCCGCCAGAAGCCCAACATGGCCGATGTTGCCACCACGCCCAGCACGGCGTAATCGAATGCCGTCACTTACTTCCTGGCCACCGGCCCGTCGACGCCGATCCTGCCGATACGCTCCCTGGCCTTGTCGGCGGCTTCCCGGGTCTTGAACGGTCCGGCGCGCACCCGCGTGCGCGCGCCCTGCGGCGTATCGACGTTCTCGGTGAAGACGGGCAGCCCCAGTTGCTTGATCTTGGACAGAAGCAGTTTTATCCGCCCTCCTTCCTTGTCGGCGCCCAACCCCCCCCCCCACGACTCCCCGGGCGCGCCCGCCCCCGCCAGTGCCGCCAACGCACGGGCTTCCTCGGCCTTGTCCGGGGCCGGCTTGTCGGCGGGCTTGCCTGGTGGTTTGTCCGCCGGCTTCGCGGAAGTTCTTTCCTCGGCTTTCGGTTCCGCCTTCGGCTCCGACACCGGCTCCGGCCTGGCCGCGCTCTTCGCCTCGGCAGTACCGGCTTCGGCCGGCTTGGCGTCGTCGGACTTGACCGCCGGCCTGGTGGCGGTTGCCGGAGGCAAGGGTGTCGCGGCCGGCTTGCCGGTCAGCACCCGCGCGGCGAGCCCCTGGCCGTCGCGGCCGGGAATGGTGATCTGCACATCCTGCGCCGGCTGGCGCGGCTCGTGATCCATCACCATGGGCAGAACCACGGCCGCCAGCAGGGCCAGGGCCGCCGCGCCGACCAGGCGCCGGCGCGCCCGCTTCTTCAGTTCCAACTGGCCGTCGAGGGATACTAGGGTGTCGTCTTGCGGCATGATCCTTCAGCTCGCCCCGCGCCCCAGGGCGCGCAGCACGTCGGCCACTGTGATAAACGATCCGAACGCGACGATTCTATCATTTTCACCTGCCTGGCTCCGAGCATGGGCGAAGGCATCGGCCGCCGACGCGAAGGTGCACGCGATGTTCGCAACCCCCGTCGATGACAGCGCTTCCGCCAGTTCCGAGGCCGTCGCGCCGCGCGGCGCGGGCAAGCTTGCCGGCAACCAGTGATCGACACGATGGCGCATCGCGTCGATGACGCCGGCGATGTCCTTGTCCCGCATCATGCCGAAAACCACCCAGGTGGCCGGATGAAATGCCATGTCGCCCAGACTGGCTGCCAGCACGTGCGCCGCCTGTGGATTATGGGCAACATCAAGCACCACCGTCGGCCGGCCTGGCAGTACCTGGAATCTTCCGGCCAGTTCGACTTCAAGCAAGCCGCGACGGATATCCTGCATGGCCACCGGCAGGCTGCCGCGCAGGGCATCGAGCGCCGTCAGCACGCAGGCGGCGTTGTCGAGCTGCCTCGGTCCCCGCAACGCCGGAAAGGCAAGGCCACTGCGCTTGCCGCCCCTCCCCCAGTACTGCCACTGCTGCTCCTGGCGCGCGTGGCCGAAGTCGCGACCGAGCACCTGTAGATCGGCGCCGATCGCACGCGCATGATCGAACAGGCCCGCCGGTGGATCGACGTCACCGCAGATGGCCGGCCGGCCGGACCGGAAAATTCCGGCTTTTTCAAAGCCGATGGCGTCGCGGGTCGGGCCGAGGTAATCCATGTGATCGAGATCGACCGTCGTGACCATCGCGACATCGGGATCATAGATGTTGGTGGCATCGAGCCGGCCGCCAAGGCCGACTTCCAGGACGATGGCATCGAGCGGCTGGGCGGCGAACACTTCCCAGGCGCACAGGGTTCCGTACTCGAAGTAGGTCAGCGGCGTGCCGCCAGCGCTGACTCTGGCCGCCTCGACCCGTTCGAACCCATGGCAGAGTGCATCGTCAGCCACCGCGTAGCCGCCGATGCGGACGCGCTCGTTGTAGCGAAGCAGGTGGGGGGACGTATAGAGAGCGACGCGATACCCGGCGCACAGCAGGATGCGCTCCAGCATGGCGCAGGTGGATCCCTTGCCGTTGGTGCCGCCGACGAGAATGACGGGACAGGTCTTGCGCTGGCCCAGCGTCGAACGGACCAGGCGAACGCGATCGAGACCGAGCTCGATCGGCCGTGCGTGCTGGCGTTCGATGTACGCCAGCCACTCCGGCAGGTTCATTGCACGGCGGGAATGCGCTGCAGCAGGGTCAGCAGCGACACCAGCTTGTCCCGAATCTGACGCCGGTCGACGATCATGTCGATGGCGCCCTTGTCGAGCAGGAACTCGGCCCGCTGGAAGCCTTCGGGCAATTTCTCGCGCACGGTCTGCTCGATGACGCGCGGTCCGGCAAAGCCGATCAATGCGCCCGGCTCGGCGATCACGACATCGCCGACGAACGCGAAGCTGGCCGAAACGCCACCCATGGTCGGGTCGGTCAGCACCGTGATGAACGGCAGCCTGTGTTCCGCCAGTTGGGTGACTGCGGCCGTGGTCTTGGCCATCTGCATCAGCGAGAACAGGCCTTCCTGCATGCGTGCGCCACCGCTGGCGGTGAAGCATACGAAAGGTGCCTGCTGCTCGATGGCCGCCCGCACGCCGCGGACGAACTTCTCGCCGACCACCGAACCCATCGAGCCGCCCATGAAGTCGAATTCGAAGCAGGCCACGACCGCCGGCACCGTCTTGATCGCGCCCTGCATGACCACCAGTGCGTCGGCCTCGCCGGTATCCTCGTTGGCCGCGGCCAGGCGTTCCGGGTAGCGGCGACCGTCCTTGAACTTGAGCGGATCCATCGGCACCACTTCGGCGCCGATCTCGAAGCGCCCTTCAGGGTCGAGCAGGAGGTCGAGCCGGGCGCGGGCGCGCAGGCGATGGTGATGGCTGCACTTGGGGCAGACGTTCTGGTTGTTCTCGAGATCCGTGGCATACAGCACGGCCTCGCAGGCGGGGCACTTGGTCCACAGGCCCTCGGGCACCGACTTGCGCGTGCCCTCGCTGCGCTTGATCTTGGGCGGCAACAGCTTCTGCAACCAACTCATGGCTTGGCCTCCTGATGGGCCGTCCCGAAGGAGGCAGTGGCCCCTTTGGGGGCAGCGAATGAAATAGGCGTCGGGGCCATCAACTTACTCCCTCATCCATGGCCTTGCGAATACCCGCCAGCAGCGTCGCAACGCGCTGTGGTGCTTCTTCGGGCAGGGACTGTTCGATTTCCTCGATGATGCGGCTGCCGATGACCACGCCATCGGCCACCGAGGCAATGCGCGCCGCAGCCTGGCCGTCGCGGATGCCGAAGCCGGCGCCAACGGGCATCCCGACATTCTGCCGAATGGCCGGAATGCGCCGCGCCACCTCGTCGAGGTCGAGTTTCGCGGAGCCGGTCACGCCCTTGAGCGAGACGTAGTAGATGTAGCCGCTGCCGGCAGCCCCGACTTCGCTGACACGCTGGTCGGTCGATGTCGGCGCCAGCAGGAAAATGGGATCAAGGCCATGCTGTTTCAGCATCGCCGCGAAGTCCGCACATTCCTCGGGCGGATAATCGACCACCAGGACACCATCGACGCCCGCCGACGCCGCCTCGGCCGCGAACCCGGACTGGCCGTAGGCCTCGATGGGATTGGCGTAGCCCATCAGCACCACGGGCGTCGCGCCGTCCTGCTTGCGGAATTCCCGGACCATGGCCAGCACCGTGCGCAGACTCATGCCATAAGCCAGGGCACGCTCGGAAGCACGCTGGATGGTTGGACCATCGGCCATGGGATCTGAAAAGGGAACGCCGAGCTCGATGATGTCGGCACCGCCCTTGACCAGCGCTCGCATGAGCGGCAGGGTCAGGCCCGGCTCGGGATCGCCTGCCGTAATGAAGGGAATCAGCGCCTTGCGCCCTCGTGCCTTGAGCCGCTCGAACGTTTCGGCAATGCGCGACATCAGAACTGAATCCCCGACTTGTCCGCCACGGTGTGCATGTCCTTGTCACCACGACCGGAAAGATTCACCAGCAGAACCCTGTCCTTCGCCAGCGTCGGCGCCAGCTTGGCGGCGTAGGCCAGCGCGTGGCTCGATTCGAGCGCGGGGATGATGCCCTCGTACTTGCAGAGATCGTGAAAAGCCTGCAGCGCCTCGTCGTCGGTGACTGTCACGTACTCGGCGCGGCCGGAGTCCTTGAGCCAGGCATGCTCCGGGCCGACGCCCGGATAGTCCAGCCCTGCCGATACCGAGTGCGTCTCAATGATCTGGCCGTTCTCGTCCTGCAGCAGGTAGGTGCGATTGCCGTGCAGCACGCCCGGCCGCCCGGCGGTCAGCGATGCCGCGTGCTTGCCGGTATGCATGCCGTGGCCGGCAGCTTCGACGCCGATCAGCCTGACGCCGCCGTGCCGGATGTACGAATAGAAGATGCCCATGGCGTTGGAGCCGCCGCCGACGCAGGCGATGAGGGCATCCGGCTGGCGACCCGCCAGTTCCGGCATCTGGGTCAGGCACTCTTCACCGATGACCTTCTGAAAATCGCGCACCATCATCGGATACGGGTGCGGACCGGCCACCGTGCCGATGATGTAGAAGGTATCGGCAATGTTGGTCACCCAGTCGCGCATGGCCTCGTTGAGCGCATCCTTGAGCGTCTTCGAACCCGACTCGACCGGCACGACTCTGGCGCCGAGGAGCTTCATTCGATAGACGTTGGCGGCCTGGCGCCTGACGTCCTCGCTGCCCATGTAGACCACACATTCCATGCCATAGCGGGCGGCCACCGTCGCCGTGGCAACGCCGTGCTGGCCGGCGCCCGTCTCGGCAATCACGCGCGGCTTGCCCATCCGGCGCGCCAGCAGGGCCTGGCCGATGCAGTTATTGACCTTGTGTGCACCCGTATGGTTGAGGTCTTCGCGCTTCAGATAGATCTGCGCGCCGCCCAGGACATCCGACCAGCGCCTGGCGTGGTAGATCGGGCTCGGCCGGCCGACGTAGTGCCTGAGTTCGTATTCGTATTCGGTCCGAAAGGCAGGATCATTCCTGGCAGCCTCGTAGGCCAGGCGCAACTCTTCGAGGGCCGGAATCAGCGTCTCGGCGACGAAGACTCCGCCGTACTTGCCAAAATGTCCCTTGGCGTCCGGCAATGTGTAGCTGCTATCGGGCATCTGCGCTTCTTACAGCCGCGACGAACGCGGTGATCTTGCTGGCATCCTTGATGCCCTTTGCTGATTCGACGCCACTGCTGACATCGACAGCCCATGGGTGCACCACACGAATCGCCTCGCCGACGTTGTCGGCGGTCAGGCCGCCGGAAAGAATGATCGGCAAAGGCAGCGATTCAGGAACCCGGGACCAGTCGAACGTCTCGCCGGCGCCTCCATAACTTTCGACATAGGCATCCAGCAGGATTCCCTGAGCCGACGCGAAAGTGCGCGTGAATTCTACCAAATCCAGCCCCGGCGCCATGCGGGCTGCCTTGACGTAGGGTTTCGAGAAGCGTTCGCAATAGCGGACGTCTTCATCGCCATGAAACTGCAGCAGATCCAGCGGCATGGCCGCCAGAACGTCAGCCACTGCGTGCGGCTCGGCATTGACGAACAATCCGACGCACGCGACAAACGGAGGAACACGCTTGATCAAGGCGGCAGCGCGTTGAATGTCCACGAAGCGAGGGCTGGGAGGAAAAAAAACGAAACCAATGGCGTCGGCACCGGCTGCCAACGCGGCATCCAGATCGTCCGGGCGGGTAATACCGCAGATCTTGACGCGAGTCCGGGCCATGTTCAGTCGTCCATCATTTCCATCCCGGGCGTCGCTGAGTCGTCCACCGGCAATCCCCAACGGGCATCATAGTCGGCACCGGCAAAGTACAGGCCGGCGGCGGAAAAAGTCGGCGCCGCGCGCGAGCGGTCGCGGCCAGAGAGCAATTCAGCGATCCATGCCGGTGGGTGGCTGCCCTTGCCCACGTACACCAGCGCACCGACGACATTGCGAACCATGTGATGGAGAAATGCACTCGCCTGGAGTTCGAACACGATGAGATCATTATGTCGCGTTACGGTTGCCTGATGCAGGTGCTTGATCGGAGACTTTGCCTGACATTCGGCGGCACGGAAAGCCGTGAAATCATGCTCGCCGAGCAGATGCGTCGCGCCGGCAGCCATGGCCCGCACGTCAAGCGGCTGATGAAACCATCCAACCTTGCCATTCAGCAGTGCGGGTCGTACCGGGCGGTTGAGGAGCACATAGCGATAGCGGCGGGCGATTGCCGAAAATCTGGCGTGAAACCCGTCGGGCACGGGCACCGCCCAACGCACGGCCACGGTCGGCGGCAAATGGGCATTGGTACCACGCACCCAGGCCGACAGCGGCCGCCTGGTCGGCGCATCGAAGTGAACGACCTGCGCCAGCGCGTGAACACCGGCGTCGGTCCGGCCCGCGCATGCGGTTCTGATCCGATTGTCCGCCACATGGCTCAAAGCGCGCTCCAGAACGTCCTGCACCGTGTTGCCATGGGTCTGGGACTGCCAGCCGGCGAATGACGATCCGTCGTATTCGACGCCGATGGCGATTCTCATTGGGCAAAGATGATCGCCAGCGACATGACAGCCACCACCACGAAGGCAATCCAGTCACGGAGTTCGGCGGGCCTCACCGTGAGCGTGAGCCGCTCGACACCCGTCTCGTCACCCTCCATCAGCCAGCCGCGCCAGGATCCCGGCGCCGGGCCTTCGAGATGATCGAGAACCAGCATCAGCCGGACAACGATACGCTGCCTCAGGTCGCGCCAATGGGCGAGAGGTGCCAGCAGCCAGTGCAGTCCTGTGACGATGCCTTCGTTGCCCAGCCTCTTGTGCAGTAATGCCAGGGCTGCGAGCAAGAGCACAAGCCGCAGGACATGCTCGACGCCCTGTCGGATGCCTTCCCACGCGATGCCCGTGTCGCCCCAGGATCCCGGCAGCTTCTCGCCCGGGGTGGCGAACGCGAAGAGGATCACGATGGTGAGCAATAGCCAGCGCGTCCTGGACAACAGCTTGCGGGTCGCTGCGCCCGCCTGATACAGGGCCAAGGGCAGCATCACCAATGTCGCGATGGCGAGCCCAATTACCGCTAGCGGTTGAAGCAGGATGGCGAATCCCGCCCAGAGGGCAAGAAGGGCCGCGGGATGCCAGGACGCGCTCACTCTTTACCCCACCGGTGCGGAAACACAACTCCCCTTGGCGATCGCGTCGATCGCCAGCCCAATGGACTCAGGCGTCGAGGGCGGCCAGCCTGTCGCGCGCCGTCTGCTGCTGCCGGCTTCCCCCTTCGTGCAGCACTTCCTGCAGCAACTCGCGAGCGCCTTCCTTGTCGCCCATTTCTTCATATGCCTGGGCAAGTTCCAGTTTCGTGGCCACGTCGGGATTCTCTTCGTCCGCTTGCCCCGGCAGCGACGTATGCGTCTCTGCACGATTGCCGTCAAGTTCCAGATCGATTGACGACAAGTCGAAAGCCGGTGCCTTCGGCGGTGCAGCCGCAGTCGTTGTCGATGGAGTATCAATGTCGAATTCGAAATCGATGTCGTGTCCGCCTTCGCCGACAGGCGCAACCTCAGGCGCCCGCCCTGGTTGCGCGGTTTCAATTTCCGGCAATGCCAGATCGAAATCCAGATGGCTGGCCTCGACCGCAGGCGCCGGCTTCTGGCCAGCCGCGCCGATATCCAGGTCGAAGTCGAGCGAAGCCGGCATCGGCTCGGGCGCACGAACCGCATGGGTGTCCTTGTCGTGGACGGCGCCGGCGGCGACATCGAGATCAAAATCCAGCGTCGCCGGTTGTGGTGCAGCGACTTCTTGCGTCGACGCCGCAATCTGCGCGAGCTGGCCGGGGAGGGTCACCGTCGCGCGCAGCTTTTCCGCTTCCGTCGCCGGCAAGACAATGTCGGATGCGGCTATGGCCGCGGCAGCAGCGGCAGGCGCTTGCCGGTCCGTGGTGCCGCCGGCGCCGCCGTAGAGCTTGTTGTCCGGATCGAGCGCGCGGCCCATGGCCGCCGCGGTTTCCCAATCGGCTCCCGTACCGCCTGTTTGCGCATAGAAATCGGTCGCCAGTGACTCGAACTGCTTGACATTCTTGCGCCCTGAGTAGATCTCAAGGAGTTTCAGGTAGATGGCATGCCGAGTTGGGTCGCTCTTCAGCGCATCAACAAGTATCTCCTCGGCTTGCGCATCGCGGCCGTAAGCCATGTAGACATCGGCCTCGGCGACAGGATCCACCCCCTCGTCGCTGTCGATCGCTCCGATGCTTGCCTGGCTGAAATCGGTCTGAATGGAGGCACCCGTGTCAACCGCTTGACCACCGGTCGAGCCGAACACGGAATTGGCGCCCAAGTTGCTGGGGCTGAGGCGGCTGGTAGTAGGCGGCGTTGCTTCCTGTTCGCGCTTGCGGCGCCAGGACGAATAGCCGAGCCAGCCAAGCAACAGGGCAAGCACCCCGCCACCACCATAGACCAGCGACGAGTTCTCGTCGATGAAACTGGGCTCCGCCACCGGCTTCGTCACGACCGCCGGTTTCGGCTTCTGTACAGGCGGCTTGGCCGCAGGCTTTACCGGGGCGGGCTCGGGCGCTGGCGCTGCGGCTGGAGCCGGTGTCGGCGCCTTGGCTTCCTCGGGCGCCTTTTCGGCAGTCGCCTCCGGCTTTTTCTCCGGAGCTGGCGCTACCGTCGCTGCGGGCGGCGCTTCCGACTTGGCTTTTTCTGGCTTCGCGGCCGTAGCCTGCTGTTGGATTTGAGTCCCGACCTGACTCTTCAATTCGGCCAGCTTCTTCAGGTCGGCGAGATTCTTCTCAAGATCCGCGATTCGACTGTTGGCTTCCTTGAGAGAGCGGTCCCGTGAAATGAGATCTTCCTCAAGGGCCGTGATGCGTTGTTGAAACGCCTTCACATCCTTGCCCGACTCCGTCCGGGAAACTTCGAGCTTGTCCTTCCCAGGCTCGGGTGGAGCTGCCTTGTCTTCCACCTTGGCGGCAATCTTGCCCGCCGACCGCTGATTGGCCGGCTCCTCCTCACGCGCCTCGGAGGCAGCCACGGCGCCAGCCAGCTTCTGCCGATAAGCATTGAAGTCGCGTGCCTGGGCCGTCACCGCCGCATGAGCCTCATCGGCTGGAATCCCGCTCGCAGTCGCGGCATCCGGGATCGTCAGGATCTTGCCAACGCGCAGCCGGTTCATGTTGCCGCCGGCAAACGCCTCCTCGTTGCGGCGAAACAGGGCAACCAGCATCTGATCCAGTGCAACGCCATTGGGCGCTACGTCTGCAGCGATCTTGGCCAGCGTATCACCAGGCCTGACTTTCCTCGTGTTGCCGTCGCCATCGATTTTTTTTTCGGGGGCAGCCACGGGGGCAGCGGCGGCGGTCGTCGACGTCTTGGCGGCCGCCGGCTTCTCGGCCGGGGGCGCCTCCTGCGCGACGGTCGGCGGTGCTGTCACAGGCTTCGAAAACACATCGGGAGGATCGAGCAGCATGGTGTACTCGCGCACCATCCGCCCCGAGGACCAGGTCAACTCGACCAGAATGTCGAGGAACGGTTCGTTGACCGGCCGGTCGGTAGTCAGGCGCAAATAAGGCTGCCCGTCCGGCCGCTTGTCGACAGCGAAGCGGATCGCCGCCAAGCCCGGCGCATATTCGATTCCGATCTGCTTGAATGCTTCGCTTGGCGCCAGGCGTGCCGACATTGAAGCGAGTTCCTCGCGCGACGCAGTGATATCGACCTCTGCCCGCAAAGGCTGTCCCAGCGGAGTCAATACCGTGATCTTGCCCAGTCCGGCCGCCTGGACACCTGCCGCAGACAAGCTCAAGGCCACCAGCAGGGGAACTCGGAAACCGTTTCGTTTCACTGATTTCATCGCGACGCCTCCCCGCAGGGATATCACACCAGCATTCAAAATAACATCATGAGGTTAGCGATGCAAGCTCAACCTTAGCTTCAATATGAGAGACTGTTGTAGCCAGCCTAATCAAGCAGGATCCTAAGCATTCGCCTCAAAGGTTCTGCCGCACCCCAGAGCAGCTGATCGCCGACCGTGAATGCCGAGATGTAATCCGGCCCCATGCTCATCTTGCGCAACCGTCCCACGGGCGTTGCCAGGGTGCCAGTCACTGCCGCCGGCGTCAGTTCCCTGATCGTCACCTCGCGCTCGTTGGGCACGACCTTCACCCATTCGTTATGTGCTGCCAGCATCGACTCGATATCGGCCAACGGCACATCCTTCTTGAGTTTGATGGTCAAGGCCTGGGAGTGGCAGCGCATGGCGCCGATTCGTACGCACAAGCCATCGACGGGAATTGGCCGCGCGCCCAGACCGAGAATCTTGTTGGTCTCGGCGCCGCCTTTCCACTCCTCCCGGCTCTGACCATTGCCGAGATCCTTGTCGATCCACGGGATCAGCGAACCAGCGAGCGGCACGCCGAAATTCGCGGTGGGGAATGCGTCGTCGCGCAGGATGCCTGCCACTTCGCGATCGATGTCAAGGATGGCCGAGGCAGGATCATTCAACAGACCCTGGGCGACACGATGCGCCTCGCCCATCTGCTGAAGGAGTTCGCGCATGTTCTGTGCGCCGGCGCCCGAGGCCGCCTGGTAGGTCATCGACGTCATCCATTCCACCAGATCCGCCTTGAAGAGCCCACCCAGTGCCATCAGCATCAGCGAGACGGTACAGTTGCCGCCGATCCAGTTGCGGCCTCCCCGCGCAAGAGCATCCTTGATGACGTGCTGATTCACCGGATCGAGGATGATCACGGCATCGTCCTTCATGCGCAGGCTCGACGCCGCATCGATCCAGTGACCTGTCCATCCCGCCGAGCGCAGCTTGGGGAAGACCTCGGAGGTGTAGTCACCACCCTGACAGGTAATGATGATGTCCATCCGCCGGAGTTCGTCGACTTTCCGCGCATCATGCAAAGGCGTGTCTGCGCTCTCGACGGGACCCTTGCCGCCTATGCTGGAAGTCGTGAAAAAACACGGTTCGACCAATGCGAAGTCTTGCTCTTCACGCATCCGTTGCATCAGCACGGAACCGACCATGCCGCGCCAGCCCACCAAACCTACTCGCCTCATTCTCATGTTCCTCGGAATTGCGCGTTTCCTAGAGCGCCGACAGCACGGCGTCTCCCATCTCCCTGGTACCGACACGCTTGGCTCCGGGCTCGAAAATATCACCCGTGCGGTATCCTTGCGCCAGTACTTTCTTGACCGCCGACTCGATGCGCTGCGCGGCCTCTTCCATGGCGAACGTGTAGCGAAGCATCATCGCGGCGGAAAGGATCGTCGCCAGCGGGTTGGCGATTCCCTTGCCGGCGATGTCCGGCGCCGACCCATGGCAAGGCTCGAACATGCCCTTGTTGTTGGCATCCAGGGAGGCCGATGGCAGCATGCCGATCGAACCGGTCAGCATGGAAGCCTCGTCGGACAGGATGTCGCCAAACATGTTGCCGGTCACCATGACGTCGAACTGCTTGGGGTTCCTCACCAACTGCATGGCGGCATTGTCCACCAGCATGTGAGTCAGCTCGACATCGGGATAGTCAGCGGCCATGCTGCTGACGGTGTCCCGCCAGAGTTGGGTGCACTCGAGGACATTGATCTTGTCCACCGAGCAGAGCTTCTTGCTTCTCTTGCGCGCCGATTCGAAGGCGACCTTGGCGATGCGACGAATTTCCGACTCGCTGTAGATCATCGTGTTGACACCGACCTTCTCGCCGTTTCGGACTTCTATACCGCGTGGCTGACCGAAGTAGATGTCGCCTGTGAGTTCGCGGATGATCAGGATATCCAGACCCGACACCACCTCCGGCTTGAGGGTCGAAGCATTGGCCAGTTCGGCATAAAGAACCGCCGGGCGAAGATTCGCGAAGAGACCAAGCTGTTTGCGGATGCCAAGCAGGCCTCGCTCGGGGCGCTGCTCGCGCGGATAGACATCCCATTTCGGGCCACCGACCGCTCCCAGCAGAACCGCATCAGCAGCCTGGGCGAGCTTCTGTGTCGCCTCCGGATACGGATCGCCGGTGGCATCGACCGCGCATCCGCCCAGCAATGCCTCTTCCATCTCGAACTTCAGACCCAGAGCCTTGAGGACCCTCACGGCTTCAACAGTAATTTCCGGACCAATGCCGTCACCCGGCAACACACAAATCTTCATGTCGATTCCCACATGCGTGAGGAAGTTCTGCTGCCGCGTCGCCATCCGACACCGCAAGCGACTTCAACCCAATTCAATTGAACGAAACCCATGGTCCGCCCGACGAGGACGGACGTTGATTATCGCACAGGGGACCCGCTCCCGATGCCGCGCCAGACCAGCAGCAGCCCGACTGCGGCCAAGACGGCCGCTCCGGAAAACGTCAGCCCCGAGCCCATCGTTTCCCAGAATGCGCCGCTCAGCAGATTGCCGAGCATCCCGCCGGCACCAAACGAAATACTTCCGTACATCGCTTGAACCCGGGCTTGTTGTCGGGCCGGGAACCAATGGTTGAGCGCCGCCACCGATGCCGCGTGGTGCGCACCAAAGGTGGCACCATGCATCAGTTGCGCAAGCAGCAGGATCACGAAAGTATCGGCAAACCATCCGATCAGAAGGAAACGCACCATTGCCGCCAGGAAGGCGCCCATCAGGATCGCGCGAATGGACCATGACCTCAACAGGCGTGGCATGGCAACAAACACCACGATTTCCGCGACGACACCCAGCGACCATAGGACACCGATGGTCGCCTTGCCATAGCCATGCTCGATCAGATGGATTGAGTAGAACACGTAGAAAGGACCATGTGCGGCCGACATGAAGAAGCCGGCCGCAAGCAGCGCCAGAGCCTCGGGGCGACGCATGCCGCCGCGCAGCGGCAATCGCGGTCCCGCTACCGCCGCCGGAGACGAATCCGCAATCACCCACGAACACAATGCAATGCCCGCAAGCAGCGCCAGGACGATCCACAGGAGAGTGGCGACCGGGGCACGATCCAGCCATGCCCCCGTACCGAGCACTGCCGCGATGAAGCCTATGGATCCCCACATGCGAATAAGGCCATACAACTCGACCCGGCCGGCAAGATGCCGCAGCGTCAGTGCCTCGACCAACGGCAGGGCGGCACTCCAGAAGAAGGACGTGACTGCCATTGCGACGAACGCCGGCCAGAACGCGTCGGTGAAAAAGAATCCGGCGAAACCCGCCATCGAAAGCAGGGCGGACACGCGCAACACCAGAATCGTCCGGCCAGACCGATCAGCAAGCCATCCCCAGAGATTCGGTGCCAGCAGGCGCGTCGCCGACATCAGCGACATCAGGGTGGCTATTGATGCCGCCGCGAAGCCGAGCGACTGGAGATACAGGGTAAAGTAGGGCGAAAACGCGCCAATCAGGGCAAAGTAGAAAAAGTACCAGCCCGACAATCGCCAGCGGCGCGATGAACCCGGAGTTGGCAAGGGCTCGGATGAGAATGGCACGCGCCGGTTGCCGGCGCATGCCGGGTCGTCATCCCTGGAAATTCGCCAAGACCATCGCTACCGGTGCTGCTGTCCCGAGCGAAACGCAAGCATGAAGTGGTAAAGCTCGTCTTTCAACTTGACCCGCTGCTTCTTCATGTCTTCCAGAGTGAAGTCGGCAACCGGCATGTCATGCTCCTCAAGATCCTCGACCCTGCCAGTCAGCCGACTGTACGCCCCCATCGAGCGCGCAAAGTAAGGATTGGACTTCTTCAGGACATCAATGACGTCCTTCATTTCCGGGAAGTCGGAATAAAGGTCGTGATGATCGACATGCATGGATTAACTCTCCCTTGAGGTGTTGCCGCCGCATTGTATCAGCGCATCGTCCGGCCATGCTTGCCGGCACCCAAAGGGCCCCGCTCAAGATGTCATCTGCCCTTGAGGCTGATCGTGTATGTAGGCCTTGAGCATGCGATTCTCGAAATCCTGCTCCTCGAGAATCGCGCGCGCGACGTCGTGGAACGAGATGACGCCCAGCAAGGTGCCTCCATCCATGATCGGCAGATAGCGCATGTGCTTTTCGATCATGAGGCGCCTTAGCTCGTCGACCTCCATGTCGGGCGCGCCTGCGACTGGATCGCGCACCATGACCTCGGCCACGGTTGCGGAACCCCAAGTCGCCCCTTGGGAATGCAGAACCCTCACGATCTCCCGGAAGGTCAGCATCCCGACCATCCTGCCCTGGTCGAAGCAGGCCAGCGAACCAATATCCTGCTCCTCCATCGTTGCCACCGCGGCTGCGAGTTTCTTGTCCGCGCCTATCGTGTAAAGCACCTTGCCCTTGACCGCGAGAATCTCTTTCACCCGCATGACCTAGCCCTCCGTTAGCGTTGCAGATAGCGCAACTTGTCTCCGATCCCCTTCCAGCCGTCGGCGTCTGCCGGCGGTTCCTTGCGCTCGATGATCGCTGGCCATTGCTTGGCCAACTCGGCGTTGAGGGCAATGAATGCCCGTTGGCCTTCCGGCACATCGTCCTCGGCGAAGATCGCTTCGGTCGGGCATTCCGGCACGCACAAGGTACAGTCGATACACTCGTCCGGGTCGATGACCAGAAAGTTCTCTCCTTCGCGAAAACAATCAACCGGACATACATCCACACAATCAGTGTATTTGCACCTGATGCATGCCTCGGTCACCACGTACGCCATCTAGCCTGCCTCCAGACCCGGTTGCAATATAGTACTCAACTTTTCTGAACGACCCATTTTTTTGTTAGGATTCCGTCAGAAGCAACGGGTCTCGCCGCGAGTCGGAACTTCGCTGTGGTCGGCGCGACGGTAGTGCCTCGACGGGAAATAGTCATCCAGAGGAATTTCATGAGCGAACATATCCTTCATGTCACGGACGCAAACTTCAAGGCCGAGGTGCTGGAATCCGGCACGCCGGTGCTGGTCGATTATTGGGCGGAATGGTGCGGTCCCTGCAAGATGATTGCGCCCATCCTTGATGAGGTCGCCAAGGAATATGGCGGAAAATTGAAAGTGGCGAAACTCAATATTGACGAGAATCCCAAGACCCCGGGTGAATACGGTATTCGCGGGATTCCTACCCTGATCCTCTTCAAGGGCGGCAACGTCGAGGCCACCAAGATCGGCGCCCTTTCGAAATCACAGCTCACCGCATTCATTGACAGCAATCTCTGAACTCGCTAGAGTCCGCGCCTGAATCCGTTCCATCAATCAAAAGCAACCGGATTCAGGTCAGCGCCGGAGCCTTCCGGCTCCATTCTGAATTTCCCTGAGTAGCGGTCCTTCGGACCTCCTTCCGGACATCCTCGTCCGCGTCATCGCACAGGTATTCCCATGCATCTCTCGGAGCTCAAAGCCCATCACGTCAGCACCCTGCTCGACATGGCCACCGCCGCCGGAATCGAGGGCGCCAACCGCCTGCGTAAGCAGGAACTGATCTTCGCCCTGCTCAAGAACCAGGCCCGCAAGGGCGAATCGATCTACGGTGATGGTGCTCTCGAAGTACTGCCCGACGGCTTCGGTTTCCTGCGCTCCCCGGATACATCATATCTGGCTGGCACCGACGATATCTATGTGTCCCCGTCGCAGATCCGGCGATTCAACCTGCACACTGGCGACACCATCGAGGGCGAGATCCGCACCCCCAAGGAGGGCGAACGCTATTTTGCCTTGGTAAAACTGGACAAGGTCAATGGCGAGAGCCCCGAAGCCAGCAAGCACAAGATCCTGTTCGAGAACCTCACGCCGCTGCATCCCACCGAGCACATGAAACTCGAACGCGACATGCGGGGGGAGGAGAATTTCACCAGCCGCATCATTGACATCATTGCCCCCATCGGCAAGGGGCAACGCGGCCTGCTGGTGGCGGCACCGAAGAGCGGCAAAACGGTGATGATGCAGCATATCGCCCACGCCATCACGGCCAATCATCCGGACGTCGTGTTGATCGTGTTGTTGATCGACGAGCGCCCGGAGGAAGTCACGGAAATGACTCGTTCGGTGAAGGGTGAGGTGGTTGCCTCCACCTTCGACGAACCGGCCACGCGCCACGTGCAGGTTGCGGAGATGGTGATCGAGAAGGCCAAGCGGCTGGTCGAGCACAAGAAGGACGTGGTGATCCTGCTCGACTCGATCACCCGCCTGG
>CAYXZX010000036.1:0-18652 GCA_964469455.1 uncultured Rhodocyclaceae bacterium
GGCGGAGATGGTTTCGCTGCTGATGCAGGTCGATCTCGACGACCGCATTCCGCCGCAGCTCTATGTCGCGGTGGCGGAACTGCTGGCTTGGCTGTATCGCGTCGAGCAGCGTCAAGGACTTAACGTTCCTTGACAATTTCACCTCGTCCGTCCGTGGCCCGTTCCGGGGGTTCCCGCTAGAATCCGCCGGCCATGTCCACCCCTACCCCAGGCCAAGGCGCCAGCAGCGCCGTCCATGCGCCCGAGCCCCTGCTGGAGCCGGGCGACTACTCCGAGTTCCTCGTGCGCGGCAAGAGCGAGATCCTGCCCATCCTGCGCAGCCTGCAATCGGCGGTCGACCGGATCACGGTCCATTTCAATGAAGGCCGTGATTTCCTGCTGACCGCCGTCATTGCCGCCGATGAAGACTCGGTCACGCTCGACCTTGGCGCCAACGAGGCAATGAACCAGCGCGCGTTGAGCGCGGACAAGGTCTTCTGCGTCACCCGTCATGACAAGGTGCGCGTCCAGTTCGTGTTGCGCGGACTGCGGCAAGTCGATCACGAGGGGCGTCCCGCCTTCCGCGCACCGCTGCCGGAGGATCTTCTGCGGCTGCAGCGGCGCGAGTATTACCGGCTGGCTGCGCCCATCGCCAGGCCACTCAATTGCCTGATTCCGATCGTGGCCGACGACGGCACGACGTCGGACCTGGAGGTTCATGTGGCCGACATCAGCGGCGGCGGCCTGGCCTTCACGCAGCCTCCGGATGGCATGACGTTCGCGAAGGACATGCGCTTCCCGCAATGCCGCATCGAATTGCCGGAAGTCGGCACCCTGGTGGCGACGCTGCAGGTCCGGGGAGTCTTCAATGTGACGCTGCGGTCGGGCGGCAGGGCAACCCGCGTCGGCTGCCAGTTCATCCGGCTACCCGGGCCGATGGTGACGCTGGTGCAGCGTTACATCATCAAGGTCGAACGGGAACGGCAGGCGCGCGACTCGGGGATCGGTTAATCAACGACAACGCCAATTGATACGGGCGTCAGATCTGCATGTTCATGATGTCGTTGTAGGCCGTCACCAGCTTGTTGCGCACCTGCACCATCTGCTGGAAGGACAGACTCGCCTTCTGCAGATTGACCATGACATCCTGAAGATTGACGTCATTCTGGCCGGCGGCGAAATTCTCCGCCATCTGGTGCGCCTGTTGCTGAACCTGGTTGACCTGGTCGATGGCGGCGGTAAGGGCCTTGGCGAAATCGACATTGGCGCCCGGCGATGGCTGACTTTCGACTTTGCCGCGCGCAACCGCCGCCGCCGAGCGCAGTTCCAGGAGCATCTGGTCGATCTTGCCGGATTCGATAGCCATGTTCGGAACACCCAAGGATTCGTGCCGATTCTAGTAGCAAACCCCATGCCTGTTCAACCGACCGTTGCCCTTCAGTCGTCGGCGAAGTCACCCTCCCGCCGATACTGGGCCAGCTTGTAGCGCAAGGTGCGCTCGGAAATGCCGAGCAGTTCGACCGCCTTCTTGCGCGAGCCGCCCACCTTGGCGAGGGTTTCAAGGATGTGCTGACGCTCGAGATCCTTCATGTTGGCGGGGATCGCGGGCGCCGATGAGGTGCCGACCTCGGCTGCCACTACCGGGACGGGCGGTGGCGCGGCCAACGGAGGAGCGACCGACGCTGCCGCGCCAACGATGGGCAGCGTGGCGGCATCGATGGTCTCGCCCGCGGCCATGATCAGCGCCCGCTGGATGACGTTTTCGAGTTCCCGGACATTGCCCGGCCACGCATGGGCGGCAAGTTTTGCCGCCGCGCCATCCGACAACCGGGCGGGCCGGCCGAGACGGCCCGCGTGCAATGCCAGGAAATGTCGGGCCAGCGGCAGGATGTCGCCCCGACGCTCGCGCAGCGGCGGAATCGCCAGCGGAAACACGTTCAACCGATAGTAGAGATCCTCGCGGAAGCGGCCGGACTGTACTTCCGACGCCATGTCGCGGTTCGATGTCGCCAGCACGCGGATATCGAGCGCCACCGGCTTCTTGCCGCCGACGCGCTCGACCTCGCGTTCCTGCAGGACGCGCAGCAGCTTCGCTTGGAGGGCCAGCGGCATCTCGGAAATCTCGTCGAGCAGCAGCGTGCCGCCGTTGGCCTGTTCGAACTTGCCGGCCTGCGCGGCCTGAGCGCCGGTGAACGCGCCTTTCTCGTGGCCGAACAGGGTCGCCTCGAGCAGGTTGTCGGGAATCGCCGCGCAGTTGATGGCGACGAACGGCCCCCTGGCGCGGGTCGATTGATCGTGGATGTAGCGCGCGAAAACCTCCTTGCCGGTGCCGGATTCGCCGGTCAGCAGCACGGTGGCATCGGTGCGCGCCACGCGCGACGCCAGCAGCAGCACCTCGCGGGTGCGTGGGTCGCCGACGATGACGCCCTCGGCCTGCGGCGGCGTGGCGTAACGGGCGATCTGGTCGAGCAGCGCCTTCGGCTCGAAAGGCTTGAGCATGAAGTCGCAGGCGCCGCCGCGCATCGCTGCCACCGCCTTGTCGACATCGCCGAAGGCCGTCATCAACAACACCGGCAGGCCCGGATGGCGGCCACGGATCTCGGCCAGCAGTTGCAGGCCATCCATGGGCGTCATGCGCAAGTCCGATACCACCATGTTGAAAGAGCGTTCCTCCAGCAAGGCGAGCGCCTCGCGGCCGCCGGGCGCCCCCGTGGGCCGGTGCCCGGCCGTTTCAAGGGTGATCAGCAGCGCGTCGCGCAGCGACTCGTCATCCTCGACGACCAGCAGGTTCAGGCCTTCGGACATGATGACTGGGTCAGGGGCAGCGTGATGATGAACTCGGTACCGACACCCGGCTCCGAGCGGACGTCGATGCCGCCGCCGTGGGCGCGCGCCACGCCCCGGGCGATCGCGAGGCCGAGACCGGTGCCGTCGCTGCGGGTGGTAAAGAAGGGTTCGAACAGCCGGGCCACGACGTCGGGGGTCATGCCGCGACCGTTGTCGCTCACGGAGAGGACCGCCCGGTCGTCGTGACAAGCGGCAGACAAGGTCACCACGCCGCCGGCGGCGACCGCCTGGATGGCGTTCTCGACCAGGTTGGTCAGGGCACCGGCCAGCGCCTTGCGGTTACCGGTAATCAGGGTACCGGGCGATTGTCCGGCAATGCGGAAATCCACCTGGCGGCGCGCGGCCAGCGGCTCGCAGGTGTGGCCGAGATCGGTGAGCAGATCGGCTACCGGAAAGGTTTCGCGGCCCAGTACCTCGCCGCGCGCGAACAACAGCGTGTCCTGGATCAGGCGTTCGAGATGCTTGAGGCGGTCGACGGTCTTGCGCGCGATCGACACGCGGCTGTCGGCCGGCAGGTCGGGATTCTCGAGGTTGCCGGCGTAGAGCAATGCGGCCGCCAGCGGCGTGCGCAACTGATGGGCGAGCTGGGCCGCCATCTCGCCCATTGCGGCGAGGCGCTTGTTGCGTTCGGCCTCTTCCCGCAGGCGGTTCGCTTCGGCGTTGGCGGCGGCGAGTTCGGCGGTCAGGGACTCGACCTGCCGCTCGAGCGCGCCATAGGCGGCGGCCAGTTCGTCCGACGCCTGGCTGAAAGCCTGGAAGGCCTCGGCCAGGCGCTTGGGATCGAGTTCGGCGTCGGCCGCCAGCACGGTGTCCATCATTGGGTCATCATGGCAGAATCCTGGTGTCGCAACAACTTCCGAAATGCCGGCAAAAATTGCCGTTTCTTGCTGGAACCCGGCTTGCTTGTGCAGCCCACAATCCGGCAGCGGCTCGTGGAGCCGGCAATTCCGCCACCAACCGGACCCTCTAGCGCCCACCAGCGATGGCCACCGCACAGCAAGCCCTTCCGTTGAACCTCGCCGCCTTCAATCGGATGAACGCGACGCAGAAGCTGGCTGTCCTGGCGGCCATCGCGCTGGCGATCGCATTGCTGGTGGGAGGCCTGCTCTGGGCGAAGGAGCCGACCTATGGCGTGGTGTTCGCCAACCTCGCGGAAAAGGATGGCGGCCAGATCGTCGCCGCGCTCGAGCAGCAGAACATCCCGTATCGGATCTCGGAAGGCGGCAGCGCGATCCTGGTGCCCTCGCACCAAGTCCACGACGTCCGGCTGCGGCTGGCCTCGCAGGGCCTGCCGAAAGGAGGGCTGGTCGGCTTCGAGGTCATGGAAACGCAGAAACTCGGCATCAGCCAGTTCGCGGAGCAGATCAACTATCAGCGTGCCCTCGAAGGCGAACTGGCGCGCTCGATCCAGTCGCTCGCGGCCGTCAAGGGTGCCCGTGTCCATCTGGCCATTCCCAAGCAGACCGCTTTCCTGCGCGACGACCAGAAGCCGACGGCCTCGGTGCTGGTCGCCTTGCACCCCGGGCGGACGCTCGAACCGGCCCAGGTATCCGGCATCGTGCATCTGGTTTCGGCGAGCGTTCCGCAACTGAGCCCGGTTCAGGTCAGCGTCATCGACCAGGACGGCAATCTGGTGTCCACACCCAGCAACAACGGCAAGACCGCCGGACTGGACCCGAGCCAGATCAAGTACGTGCGTGATATCGAAGAAGCCTATCGCCATCGCATCGAGGCGATCCTGGGGCCGCTGGTTGGCACCAGCAACGTGCGCGCCCAGGTCACGGCCGAAGTTGACTTCTCCGAAACCGAGCAGGTGGCCGAAACCTATCGGCCCAACCCCAATCCTGACACGGCAATTCGCAGCCAGCAGAGCGCCGAGCAAGGCAGCCCCGGTGGCGGTGCGGCCATTGGCGTACCCGGTGCGCTCACCAACCAGCCGCCGGTGCCGGCCACGGCGCCAATCACGAGCCCACCCGTCGCGGGCGCCGCCAACGCCGGTGGCGGCGCGTCGTCACCACTGACTTTCAGCAAGAATGCGACGGTGAACTACGAACTCGACAAGACCGTCAAGCACACCAAGGGCTCTTCCGGCGTGGTCAGGCGGCTGGCGGTGGCGGTCATCCTGAACAACAAGCTCGACCCCGCCAAGGGCAAGGCCGCGCCGCTGAGCGACACCGAACTGAAACAGGCGACGGCGCTGGCCAAGGAAGCCGTCGGCTTCAACAAGGATCGCGGCGACACCGTCAATGTCGCCAATGTCGCCTTCGCGCCCAGGGAGCAGGAAATGGTGCCCGACACGCCGCTATGGAAGGATCCCTGGCTCATCGCCACGGTCAAGGACATCGGCAAGTGGCTGCTGTTCGTTTTCCTGGCCTGGCTGCTCTGGACCCGGGCATTCAAGCCGCTGTTCGAAATGCTGGCGGCCACCGCCCATCGTGTCGAAGCCGAGCAGGAAGCGGCAGCGGGCACGGCGGCGGCTTCCGAAAGCCATGGCGCCGCGGGCCACGGTCGCAGCTATGAATCGAAGTTGCAGCAGGCCCGCGACCTCGCCAAGCAGGATCCCAAGCTGGTGGCCGGCGTAATCAAGGAGTGGGTCGGTGGCGAATCCCGATGAGGGGCTGGAAAAGGGCGCCATGCTGCTGCTCTCGCTCGGCGAGGACGAAGCCGCCGAGATCCTGAAGCATCTGGGCCCGAAGGAAGTCCAGAAGCTCGGCCACGCGATGGCGCAACTGAAGGCCGTGCCACGCGACCGCATCGAGGGCGTGCTCGACGAACTGGAAGACCATACGGCCAAGGGTTCGCCGGTGCCGGTGGATGAAGGCGTGATTCGCGCCATGCTGACCAAGGCGCTGGGCGACGATCGGGCAGCCAACCTGCTGTCACGCATCCTCCAGGGCGGTGACACGGCCGGCATCGAAGGCCTGAAGTGGATGGACGCGCCGACCGTGGCGGACCTGATCAAGAACGAGCATCCACAGATCATCGCCACCATCCTGGTCCATCTGGAATTCGACCATGCCGGCGAAATCCTCAAGCACTTCACCGAGCGTCTGCGCAACGACGTTCTGCTGCGCATCGCCACACTCGACGGCGTGCAGCCGGTGGCCTTGCAGGAACTCAACGACGCCATGAAGCGGCTGCTGGCCGGTGCCTCGGGCAATGTCAAGAAAGCGTCGATGGGCGGCGTGCGCCACGCCGCCGAGATTCTCAACTTCGTCGGCCAGGCCGCGGAAACAGCCATCGTTGACAACGTCCGTGAATACGACCCGGACCTGGCGCAGAAGATTCTCGACGAGATGTTCGTGTTCGAGAACCTGCTCGACATCGACGATCGCGGCATCCAGTTGCTGCTGCGCGAGATCCAGTCCGATTCGCTGATCCTGGCGCTGAAGGGCGCCTCGCCCGAATTGCGCGACAAGATCTTCAAGAACATGTCGCAACGCGCCGCCGAAATGCTCAAGGAAGACCTGGAAGCCAAGGGGCCGGTGCGCCTGTCCGAGGTCGAGGGGGAGCAGAAGGAGATCCTCAAGATCGCCCGGCGTCTCGCTGACGAAGGACAGATCGTCCTTGGCGGCAAGGGCGGCGAGGACCAGATGGTATGAGCAGTCTCACGGCCTGGGAACGCTGGGAACTGGCCAGCCTCGATACGCAGGAGATGCCGGCCAACGGGCTGGCCACCGACGCCGCGCCCGACCAACGGCTTGACCCCAACGAAATCGAGCGCATCCGCAGGCAGGCCGAAGAAGAAGGTCGCCGGGCCGGCTACGCCGCCGGACAGGCCGCCGCCCGTGCCGAGGCCGAGCGCCTCGGCCGCGCCGCCGCCGGACTGGAGCAGGCCCTGGCCGAGTTCAACCAGTCGGTCGCCGATGAACTGCTGGCGCTGGCGACGGAGATCGCGCGCCAGGTCGTGCGCGAGACCATCGCCATTCGGCCGGAAACGATACAGGCCGTGGTCAGTGAAGCACTCGCGCACTTTCCTCATCAACACGCCACCATTTACCTCAATCCACAGGATGCGTCGCTGGTGCGCTCCTACGCGGGTGATGTCCTGGCGCATGCCGGCCACCGCATACTCGAGGAACCCAACCTGAAGCCGGGCGATTGCCTGGTCGAATCGGGCAGCAGCCAGATCGACGCCACGCTCGCCACGCGCTGGCGCCGCGTCCTCGAAGGCATAGGCCTGCAGACGTCCTGGAACGATCCCGGGACACCATGACCCCGCAATGCCAGGCTTGGCGCAACCTGCTGGTCCAGTGCCGGAACCAGCTTGCCGACGTCATGGCGTTCCAGGCCGGCGGACGCCTGACCCGCATCAACGGACTGGTCATGGAAGCATCCGGCCTGAAAGTGGCCCTGGGTGCCTCTTGCCGAGTGCAGATACCGGGCGACGGCACGGTGGAAGCCGAAGTGGTGGGCTTCGCCGGCGAAAGGCTGTTCATGATGCCGACCGAGGATGTCTACGGACTGGCGCCGGGATCGAGCGTGATTCCGATCGAGCCGCCTTCCGCCACACCGCGGCTCGGCCGCGTCACGCCGATGTTCCGCCGCGCCTTCGACCGATCGAAGCGCCTGCCGGTCGGCAACCAGCTGCTCGGTCGCGTCGTCGACGGCAACGGCCGGCCGCTCGACCAGCTCGGACCGCTCGACGCCAAGCACGTCCGCTCGCTCAACAGTCGTCCGTTCAATCCCCTGCAGCGCGCGCCGATTTCGCAGACGCTGGACGTCGGCATCCGCGCGCTCAACGGCCTGCTGACCGTCGGCCGCGGCCAGCGCCTGGGTTTGTTCGCCGGCTCCGGCGTCGGCAAGAGCGTGCTGCTGGGCATGATGGCGCGCTATACGGCAGCGGAATTGATCGTCGTCGGACTGATCGGCGAACGGGGCCGCGAAGTCAAGGAGTTCATCGAGCACAACCTCGGCGACGAAGGTCTGGCGCGCTCCGTGGTCGTCGCCTGCCCGGCCGACGTCAGCCCGCTGATGCGCCTGCAGGGAGCCTCTTACGCGACGTCCATCGCCGAGCATTTCCGCGACCAGGGGCGGCACGTGCTGCTGATCATGGACTCACTCACCCGCTATGCCATGGCCCAGCGCGAAGTGGCGCTCGCCGTCGGCGAGCCGCCGGTCACGCGCGGCTATCCGCCGTCGGTGTTCGCGCGGCTGCCGCAACTGGTGGAGCGCGCCGGCAATGGCCCCGAGGGCGGCGGCTCGATCACGGCCTTCTACACGGTGCTGGCCGAAGGCGATGACCAGCAGGATCCGATCGCCGATTCGGCACGCGCCATTCTCGACGGCCACATCGTCCTGGCGCGCTCGCTGGCCGATGCCGGGCACTATCCCGCCATCGACATCGAACAATCGATTTCACGCGCGATGACCAATCTGATCGAACCTGCTCACCTCGACCTGGTGCGGCGCTTCAAGCAACTCTATTCACGCTACCAGCGGGCGCGTGACCTGCTCGCGGTCGGTGCTTATGCCCGCGGCTCCGACCCGATGCTCGACCAGGCCATCACCCTGTACCCGAGCATGGAGCATTTCCTCCAGCAGGGCATCGAAGAGCGTGCCAGCACGGAGGACAGCCTGCGCGCCCTGGCCGCGCTGTTCGGGTGAACTAGAATAGAAAGTCCCGATAGTGATAACGACGTGGACCCATCCCGTGACCAAGAATTTCCCGCTGCAGTCGATCCTCGACCTCTCCCAGATGCGGCTGGACGAAGCCACGCGCCGGCTGGGCGAATTGATCGCCAACCAGGAGAAAGCATCGGGACGAATGGAATTGCTCGTCCAGTACCGCGAGGAGTACTACGGCCGCTTCATGGCGGCAGCGCGCGAGGGACTGAGCCCCGAGCAATGGCGCAACTACCAGAATTTCCTCGACCGCCTGGACCAGGCCATTGGCCAGGCCGAACAGACGATCGTCCAGTCGAAGGAAATGACCGCCGCCGGCCAGCAGGACTGGTTGAGCAAGCGCGGCAAGGTCAAGGCCTTCGATACCTTGGCGCAACGTCACCAGGCAAGGACGGATCACGACGAATTGCGTCGGGAACAGAAGAGCCTGGATGAACATAGCACCCGCGTCCATCTCGCCAAGTTCAAGGAAGACGACTGACTTACGCTGTTCGCGAACCGAATCCTGGCACGCGCCTTGCATTTCATTGCGACAGAACTGCTTTCGAGGGTCACCCGATGTCTGGAGTACGTGCCGCCCATCTTCCCGCCGCCCCGGCTCCTGCCACGCCGGCGATCAGCGCCGATCCTGCCGCCGATAGCGGCGCGGTTGCGAATGGCAGGGGCAGTTTGTCCTTCGTCGACATCCTGAGCGGCCAGATGGACCTTGCTGACCTGCTCGGCAAGGTTCTGGACCCCAAACAGGCCGAGGCAGCCGAATCCACCGCTCCCGAGTCCCTTGATTCCGCGCTTCTGGAATCGCTCGGACTGGTCGAGGTGCCAGCCTTACCTCCCGCATCCATTCCTGCACTGACCAATGCCGCAGAGCCGTCGGCAATCCGGCGGGACGATCTGCTTCCCGGCCAAGGGCCGACCGATGGTCTCGCCAAGGCGACGCTGGCATTGGCGCAAGGCCAAGGTCGCCAGGAACGCGGCGCGGCGCAGCTAGTGGGCGAAACCGTCTTGCCGGGCAATAGTTCCGGCAGCGACTCGGCAAGCACGGCTATACCGACGGCAATAGTTGCCGCCGATGTCGGCGCCGATTCGGCAAAGACCGCCTCGACCGTCGTTGCGGCAAAGTCAGCCGTGGCGACACGCCCATTGGAGTCCCTGGCGACGGCGGCCCACGATCCGAACAGCGCCGCGACAGCAGCGCTTCAGGCATCCGCTGCCGCCATTGCCCCAGCCCATGCGGCCATCGGCCAAACCGGGGCCGCCGCTGAATTCCGCATCGTCACGCCGTTGGGCGGTGATCGCTGGCAGGATGCGATCGGCGATAGCCTGGTGATCATGGCCGGTCAGCAGCAGAACCGGGCCGAACTGGTCCTGACGCCGCCGCAACTCGGTCGCGTCGAGGTATCGCTCACCATGACGGGCGATCAGGCCAACGCCCTGTTCGTCTCGGCCAACCCGGCCGTACGCGAGGCGCTCGAGAGCGCGCTGCCGCGCCTGCGCGAATTGCTGGCGGATGCGGGCATCGTGCTGAATTCGCAGGTCGGCTCGGAATTGCCCCGCAATGCGGCAGACAGCGATGCCCGTGGCGAACTTGCTGGTCGCCCGGCGCACGGCGATGAAGCGCCGGGCAGAGCACTCAGCCTCGCCATTGCCACCGGTGCCGCCGGTGCCAGGATCGCGATGGGAAACGGACGGGGATTGGTCGATGTGTTCGCCTGACATCCGGTCAGGGCGTTTCAGGGAGATGAAGCATGGCGGAAGCCAAGAAGGCTGAAGGCGGCGAAGCCGAAGAGCAAGCCCCCAACAAGAAAAAGAAGCTGATCATGATCATCGTCGGCGTGGTTGTGCTCGCCCTGATCGGCGCTGGCGCGGCGTTCTTCCTCATGAAGAAGAACGCCGAACCGGTCGACGAAGAAGGCGACGAAGCGCCGGCAAAGACCGAGAAGGCCAAGAAGGCGAAGAAGGGCCACGACGATGCGCCGCCGATTTTCGTCAAGCTCGATGCCTTTACCGTCAAGCTGCAGTCCGAAGGCCAGGAGGCCTATCTCCAGGCGGTCCCCGAGTTGCGGGTGCAAGACGCTCATCTCGGCGACAAGATCAAACAGTACACACCGGAAATCAGGCACAAGGTTCTACTGATCCTTTCCGGCAAGACCGCGTCGGAATTGAGCACGCCGCAGGGAGTGCAGAAACTGTCGAACGAAATGCGCGTCACCATCAATTCGATCATCGAACCACCGCCGGTGCGCAAGAAGGGCAAGGACAAGGCGCACGAGGAGCCCGGTGATCAGGCCGGTCCCGACGATCCGGTGCAGGCGGTCCTGTTCACCTCCTTCATCGTCCAATAGCGTCGACCAGACTCACCCATGAGCCAGGACTTTCTCTCCCAGGAAGAGGTTGATGCCCTGCTGAAGGGCGTCACCGGCGAGACCGAGGAAGCGCCGGCCGAGGAGGCAGCGGGCGGGATAAAGTCCTACGACCTCGGGCGGCAGGAGAGGATCGTGCGCGGCCGCATGCCGACGCTCGAACTCATCAACGAGCGGTTCGCCCGGCTGTTGCGCATCGGCCTGTTCAACTACATGCACAAGGGTACCGAGGTTTCCGTCGGGCCGATCAAGGTGCAGAAATACAGCGAGTTCATCCGCAACCTGGTGGTGCCGACCAACCTCAACCTGGTGACGGTCCGGCCGCTGCGTGGCACGGCCCTGGTCGTCTTCGATCCCAACCTGGTCTTCCTGGTGGTCGACAGCATGTTCGGCGGCGACGGTCGCTTCCACACGCGCGTCGAGGGCCGGGACTTCACCGCCACCGAGCAGCGCATCATCCAGGGCTTGCTGTCGGTCTTTTTCGCCGAGTACGAAAGGGCCTGGAAACCGGTGTTCGAGATCAAGTTCGACTATGTTCGCTCGGAGATGAATACCCAGTTCGCCAATATCGCCACGCCCTCGGAAATCGTCGTGGCGATAACCTTCACCATCGAACTCAACGGCAACACAGCCGAGACGCACCTGTGCCTGCCCTACGCGATGATCGAGCCGATCCGCGACGTGCTCTACAGCACCATGCACAGCGAGCAGGCAGGCTCGGACAAGCGTTGGACGGGGACCTTGACCCGGCAACTGCAACTCGCCGAGGTCGAGGTAGTCGTGCCGCTGGGCTCCAGCGAAGTGACGTTGGGCGACATCATCAACATGAAAGTCGGCGACGTCCTGCCGATCCAGGTCGGCGAACGGGTCCAGGCCATGGTCGATGGCGTGCCCGTGATGAACTGCCGCTACGGCGTACGCAACGGTCAATACGCGCTCAGGGTCGAGAACTTCCTGGCGCAGGAGGAAGCCGAACAGGCATAGGAGCGGTCATGAACGATCAGGTTGAAGAGAATCAGGTCACGGACGACGACTGGGCCGCCGCGATGAGCGAGCAGGCAGTTTCAGAGTCGTCCGCCGAACCGGCGGCCGCATCGGCGCCCGTTTTCGAGCAGTTCGGCGGCGGCGAGCAGCGATCGGGCACGCCGCAGGGATTCGACATGATTCTCGATATTCCCGTGCGCATCACCGTGGAACTCGGGCGTACGAAGATATCGATCCGCAACCTTCTCCAACTCGCCCACGGCTCGGTGGTCGAGCTCGATGGACTGGCCGGCGAACCCATGGATGTCCTGGTCAACGGCACACTGATCGCCCAAGGCGAAGTTGTAGTCGTCAACGACAGGTTCGGTATTCGCCTCACCGATATCATCACGCCTCAGGAACGCATCCGCAAGCTGAATCGCTGAGACGGCGGAAAGCCTGTCCTTTCCCCTTCTGCTCGGGCCTATTCTCGTCCGGCGGCATCCTTATGCTGGCGGAACCATGGTTCCCGCCCTTCGCAACAACCGCGTTCCTCATCCGTCGCGTCCGGCCATCGTGCCGGCGGCACTCCTGCCGATGCTCGCGCACGCCCAGGCGGCGCCGGCGCAGGACATCGGCGGCAGCCTGTTCCAGCTCGTGTTCGGCCTCGGCGTGGTGATCGCCCTGCTCGTCGCCACCCTCTGGTTGATGAAACGCCTGTCCGCCCCCCGGGGCGAAGCCGCGGGAATGATGCGCGTGATCTCCGGCATCGCGGTAGGCGCACGCGAGCGGGTGGTGGTGGTCGAAGTCGGCGGCAACTGGCTGGTACTGGGTGTGGCACCAGGCCAGGTGACGGCACTGGCCGAAATGCCGCGCGGCCAGGTTCCCCCAGCGCCCGCCATCACTGCGGAAACGCAATCCGCAAACCGGGATTTCGCCGGTCGCCTGCGCAAGATGCTTGATCGCCGCAATGCGCCTTAGCAGGCCAATCGGCGCCGCATGCTTCCTGTTGCTGCCTGCGCTGGCCTTCGGCCAGGCGATGCCGGCGGTCACCGGCACGCCGGCCGCCGGCGGCGGCACGCAGTGGTCATTGTCCATCCAGACGCTGCTGCTGCTGACCAGCCTCAGCTTCCTGCCCGCGCTGCTATTGATGATGACGAGTTTCACGCGCATCATCATCGTCCTGTCGTTGCTACGCCATGCGCTGGGTACCCAGACCGCGCCGCCCAACCAGGTGCTTGTCGGCCTGGCGCTGTTCCTGACGTTTTTCATAATGGCGCCAGTGGGCGAACGCATCTATGCCCAGGCCTACCTGCCGCTTTCGGAGAACCGTATCGGTTTCACGGAGGCTGTCGAGCGAGGCGCCGCGCCGCTGCGCACTTTCATGGTCAAGCAGGTCCGGGAAGGCGACCTGGCGCTATTCACCAAGATCGCCAACCAGCCCAAGCCGGCGAACACCGACGAGATTCCGATGCGCGTGCTGATCCCGGCCTTTGTCACCTCGGAACTCAAGACAGCATTCCAGATCGGCTTCATCGTCTATCTGCCGTTCCTGGTAATCGACATGGTGGTGGCATCGGTGCTCATGTCGATGGGCATGATGATGATGTCGCCCGTCATGGTGGCGCTGCCATTCAAGATCATGCTGTTCGTACTGGTGGATGGATGGAATCTTCTGATCGCCTCGCTGGTGAACAGCTTCGGCTAGGTCAGCGATCATGACACCCACTTCCGTCGTCGAACTGGGCCGGCAGGCACTGGAAGTCACCTTGCTGGTCTCGGCGCCACTCTTCATAGCAGCCCTCGTCACCGGCCTGGTGGTCAGCGTCTTCCAGGCCGCGACGCAGATCAACGAAACGACGCTGTCCTTTGTGCCAAAGCTGGTGGCGATCTTCCTGACGCTGGTCATCGCCGGCCCCTGGATGCTCTCCGTGCTGACCGGCTACATCCAGCAGCTCTACGATGCCATTCCCGCCATGATCGGCTGATGATCTCGTTTTCCTCGTCGCAGCTGGACGCCTGGCTGGCAGCCTTCATGTTTCCGCTGGCCAGGATTCTCGGCCTGATGGCCAGCGCGCCCGTATTCAACAACGCCGGTTTGCCCCGCCGCATCCGTCTGGTGGCGGGATTGGCGGTAACCATCGCCATGGCACCGGTCCTGCCCGCAATGCCGGCAGTCGCCACCGGTTCCTGGCAGGGTCTGTTGATCCTGGCCGAACAGGCCGCGATCGGCGTGCTGATGGGCCTGACTTTGCGCATCGTCTTCGCCGCGGTGGACGTCGCGGGCGAGTTGATCGGCTTGCAGATGGGACTGGCCTTCGCCGTGTTCTACGATCCGCAGAATGCCGGCCAGACACCCGTGATCAGCGAATACCTCGGCCTGCTGGCAACCTTGATCTTTCTGGCCATGAACGGGCACCTGCTGTGCCTGGCGGTGCTGATGGAGAGCTTCCAGTTGTTGCCGGTGGGAGGCACCACGGTTGTTGCTGGCAGCTTTCGTGTCCTCGCGGCATGGATGACCACCATGTTCTCGGCTGGCGTATTGCTTTCCCTGCCCCTGGTCGCCGCACTTCTCATCGCCAACATCGCCATGGGCGTGCTGTCGCGCGTCGCGCCGCAGTTGAACCTTTTCGCCGTCGGCTTTCCGGTAACCATGGTCTCGGGATTCGTCGTGCTGATGATTTCGCTGCCCTATTTCGGCGCCGCGATGGAAAACCTGTTCGACCAGGGATTCACCGCGCTGCGGATGGTCATGCAGGCGGCCGGAGCACCTTCCTGAAGACTCTGGTCAGCCGCCCCTGCGCGTGAGCAGGATGATCCCTTCTGCTGTCCGCTGTGAAGCAAACATCGCCGAATTGAGGCTCTCGTTGTACTCGACGACGCGGTAGTCGTCACAATCGTTCAGTCGGGCCAGTTCACGAGCGCGCTGATGGAATACCATGCGCGCTTCGCCGGCGCCGCCGGCATAAAAACGCTTCATCTGCAGTGTCAGGCGAATCCGGTCGTCGCCCATCGACGTCTCTTCGACCTGCCAATTGGCCGACAGGGGATTGAGCGACCACGAGGCAAGATTACGCGCCGTCGGCGATTCCGCGATCGAACCGCAGGCAGCCAGCACCAGTGCGAGCGTCAAGATCGGCCACGGCCTCATAGATAATTGAACAGGCTCAGTTGCGAGGTCGTTGAGAAGGACTTTTGCGCGGCCTGGAGGCCAGCCTGTTTGCGGGTCAAGTCCGATACCGCTTGCGCGTAGTCCAGATCCTGCAGGTTGGACAGAGCCTGCGCGTATTGCACCGCCATGTCATCAGCGGTCGTCGCCAAGCTATCGAGCTCGTTCAGGCGCGAACCGATCGCGCCGCGCACGCGCAGAACATTGTCAAGCCCGCGATCGATGTTGCCCAGCGCGGCAGTGACATCGGCGGAGAAAGCAGCGCCGGTATTGCTTGGATCCTCGATCGCCCCCACCAGGTCAGCGATGGTCTTGAAGATGCTCTGGCTGCCACCTGCGCCGTTGTCGATGCCCATGAATACATCCGAGCCGGGGTCGGCGACCTCGATGAAGCGCGTCGCCGAGACTTGCAAGCGGCGCGGCCCATCGTCGCCGGCATAGCTCGCTTCGCCGCCTGCAATCAGGGCGTCGATGGTGCCCGAAAACGGCCGCGTGGCGCTCTGGTAGCCGGCGAACATGAACTGACCGGTGCCGTCGGTCGAATTGGCAATGCCCATCAGTTGATCGTATCGGGCGCGCAACTCGGTCGCCGCCCCTTGGCGCTGCGCAAATGTCAGCGTCCCGTTGCCGGCAGCGATTGCAAGCTCCTTGGCGCGTTGCAACACTTCGGTGGCGCTATCCAGCTGCGTTTCCTCCAGCTCAAGCGGTGCACGGGCATTGTCCTGGTTCACGCGAAACTGGGCCGTCACGTCGGCCGCCTGCTGAACCTCCAGCACCCGCGCCGCAGCGACGGGATCGTCAGCCGGCGTCAGTATCCGCCGACCGCTGGCAACCTGTTGCTGTAGATGCACCATGTCGGAGAGTTGCTGATTCATCGACGCCACGCCGGCGTCGAAAAGCATGTTGGTGCTGATGCGCATGATCTACTCCCGTTTCTAGCCGAACATGGACAGCAATTCGTCGAAGACCTTGCCGGCGATCTGGATGACCTTGGCCGACGCCTGGTAGGCCTGCTGGTAGCGCAATAGATTCGCGGCCTCCTCGTCGAGGTTGACTCCCGACAGCTGCTCGCGCTCCGCTGTGGCCTGCGTCACCAGGTTCGTTTCCGCCTGGCCAATGGTTTCCACCTGCCGCGTCTTGTTGCCCACGTCGCTGACGATCTGCGAATAAGCCGACTGATAGCCGGCCGTGCCGCCGGCCATCGTGCTTGCGGTCTGCAGCGCCGCCAACAGCATGGCATTCCGGTTGTCGGCCACGCCGGCTGAATTCTGTTGAATTGTGAACACATCTCCCGCCGCCGGCGAGCCCGACACGACAACGCGCCAGCCATTCAGATCGATGTTGGAGCCGCTGGTATAGGGAAGCACGGGACCGGCGCCATTAATCTGGTAGCCGCCAGCGACGAAATTGATCGTCGTGGACGTCAGCAACGCCGGATCGGTCGCATCCATAACGACACCCGCGCTGATCGAGCCGGTGCCGGTGTTGGCCAGTGCGGCGGACGTGCGGATGGGCGCGGCGGCGGCGATGGCGCGTGGATCGGAAATCGCGACGGCGATACTCTGCGCGCCCGTGCGGGTGGGCTGGATCAGGAAACTGTCGCCATCGACCGGTGCTCCGGCGTTCAGGGTCAGATCGAATCCCTGGGCAGCAATGGTCGCCACCGCCGCCGCACTGCCCCCGATCCAGCTCGTGTTGTCGGACAGGCGCGTGAGGGTATAGACGCCCGCAGAGTAGGACAAGCGGTAATCGCTAGTCGTCAAGTCGCTCGACGCAGTCGCGGAAAAGCTGGCGTCGATCACCGCGTTGCCGGCATTGTCGTCGTTGGGCACGGGAACAGGCGCCGCCACGCTGAAGTAATCACCACCCAAGGCGCCGGTCAGGTCCATGCCAAGCCGGTGCTGTTCGTTAACATTTTGCGCCAGGGCGATGGCCACCCGGCCGAGCGCGTTCTGGGCGTTGTCCAGGGAATCCCTGCGGAATGCCACCAGCCCCCCCAGCGTGCCGCCGACAATCTGCGATTCCGGCAGTTCATTGACGTTGCCGCCGCCCGTGTCCATGCCAACGACAATCCGTTGCGGATCTTCAGCCGCCGCGACCGCCTTCAGCGTGTAGCGCTGATTGCCGACCACCAGCGGCTGGCCGTTCCCGATGAAGACGTTGATTGAGCCATCGCTCTGCTCAACCGTCGAAACACGCACCGACTTGTTGAGTTCGGCGATCAACTGGTCGCGCTGATCGAGCAGATCGTTCGGTTCCTGGCCCAACCCGCCGGCCCGCGAAACCAGAATTGCCTGGTTGAGTTCAGCGATCTGCCCGGAATAGGAATTGATGAGCGTCACTTCGCTCATGACCTGCGAATTGACGCCGTCGCGAATCTCGGTGAGGCGCTGGTCCAGGGCCTGGAAGCGCGCCACCAGCGACTCGGAAGCCGAAAGCATGGCCTGCCGCGCCGGGATCGACGTCGGGTATGCCGCCACATCCTGGACGCCGGCGAAAAATGCCGACAGTGCCGGACTGACGCCCGAACTGGCATCGGCCAGCAGATTGTCGATCTGCCGGATCTGGCTGAGATATCGGTCCATCTCCGAAGCACCGGCCTGCGCGGACAACACCTGGCGCGACAGGAACTGGTCGTAAACGCGGCGTACGGTTTCGACATGCGTGCCCTGGCCGATGAATCCGGCGCCGGTAAGCACCGGCAGATTGGTTCCCTGCACCAGCACCTGTCGGTTGTAACCCGCCGTCGAGGCATTGGCGATGTTGTGGCTGGTCGTGGCCAGGCCGATGTTGGCGGCGGTCAGACCTGAAATGCCGATGGCAAGGGTGCTCATGAAAGCTCCGGATCGATGTTCGTTTAACGGCAAAGCTTGCCGTTAATTGAGGGTCACCGGCTATTCCAGCAATAGCCGTGCCATGACACGGCGGGTCAGGCCAGTGCCGCCGATGCGAGGGTCTGGCCACCGATGATCCGGGCCAGCTTGTCGGCATAGGCCGGATCGGTGGCATAGCCGGCGCGTTGCAGTCCGCGCGCGAATGCGGCGGCATCGGTGACGCCGAGCACCCCGGCATAGCGCGGACTGGACGTCAGCAGGTTGGCGTAGTCGCGCATCGCCTCGGCGTAGGAGCCATAGGCGCGGAAGCGCTCCACCTTCTGCTGGGCGACGCCGTCGACGTACTCCGTGGAGACGGCTTCGACCACGTCGCCGCTCCAGTTCCGCCCGGCCTTGATGCCGAAGAGGTTATGGCTGGGCCCGCCATCGGCGCGACGCGGTTCCGACCGGCCCCACCCGGTTTCAAGCGCCGCCTGGGCGACAATGAACTGCGCTGGAATGCCCGTGGTGCGCGATGCCTCCACGGCATCAGCCCGGATCATGTCGACGAAACCGGCTGCCGTCGGCAACGTGGCGGCAGCTTTGGTCGCCGCCGGCGCAACACCCGTGGCCGATGGCGCCATCGGGACGGTCGATGCCGACAGCGGCGCGGGTGTCACCGTAGGGAACGGCACAGGCGCCCGTGCCGGATCGAGCGAGCGTGGCGAGGCGGGCGCGGACAGTGGCAGGCCATCCGGAAAGCTCGCCGGCTCTGCATCGGCGGCGTGCCGCGACAGCTGACTTTCGATCAACGCCGCCAGACCGAGGCCACCCTTGCCATCGGCGCCGCCGCGCCGCGCCAGCACCTGCCCCATCTGCTGGTCGAGCAAGGATTC
>CAYXZX010000037.1:0-18631 GCA_964469455.1 uncultured Rhodocyclaceae bacterium
TCTTCCGGCCAGTCATTCGACGCCGTCTACGTTGGTCAAACAATCCAAAATCCGATCGCCGGTGCATCGTGCTGGAATTCTCTGACGGGAGGTACTTCCGCGACCAATCCTCCAAATCTCGTCAATTGAAAAGTTCGGGATCTGCATATCCGCAAATGATCAATGAAGAAGTAGCGACCCTGAGGCGTCTTGATGACGCCTCAGTCGTTTTTGATCCGCGCACCTGGCAAACCCATCTGCTTCCTCCGGCCGCAACCGTGGTTGTCGACGTCATCGAGGAGCTCCGCGAGCAGGGCAAACTGAGCCAAGAGACCTTGGACGCCGCGCTGCGCGACGACCTCGAACTCGATCCGGATTCTCCGGCAATTGCCGATCTCTTGCGCATGTTGCGCGAGATTGGCATCCTGCCGGCATGACCCGACTTCCGGAACGCATCGGCGACATTCCGTTTTCCCGATTCGACGACTACTTTCCCGGCGGCCGGATCTTCCTCGACTACGGTGCCTGCCGCGTCGCCGCCACGATGCCGGCAGTCGCGATGAAGGCAGCGTTCCACCGGGTCTACGGTGCCTTCGCCTACCTGCCGCGCAACGACTTCGCTGACTTCCACGTCGGCATTCGTCCGGGCCGCGGACTGCGGCGGTGGTTGCGGCCGACCGTGCGCTTCACCATCGACGGCATCGAACCCTTCGAACCCTATCCGCGCGGCAGCGCGCTGCCGATGTTCGAGTGGGGCGTGAACTGGTGTTTCGCCCAGCGCTTCAACCAGTACGTGCTCCTCCACGCCGGTGCGCTTGCCCTGGGCGACCGCGCGGTGATCATGGCGGCGACCCCCGGTTCGGGCAAGAGCACCCTGGCGGCCGCGTTGATGCTGCGCGGCTTCCGGCTGCTCTCGGACGAGTTCGGTGTCCTCGATCCTGCGTCCGGCCTCTTGCTGCCCATGCTGAAGCCCGTGGCTCTGAAGAATCGTTCCATCGACGTGATCCGCGAGTTCTCGGCCGATGCCGTGCTCGGCCCGGTGTTTCCGGAAACCCGCAAGGGCGACGTTGCCCACCTGGCCCCGAATACGGCCAGCGTGGACGCGGTCGCCCAACCGGCGCGGCCGGGCCTCGTACTGTTCCCGCGCTACCAGGCCGGCGCGGAGTTGGCGCTGGTACCGCAGCCGCGCGAGCAGGCGTTCGCACGCCTCGCATTCAACAGCTTCAACTATGCGCTGCTTGGCCCTGTCGCGTTTCATGCCGTTGCCGATCTGGCCGAGCGCTGCCTGGCGTTTGAGTTGCGCTACGGCTCGCTCGACGAGGCGGTGGCGCGGATTCGGCGGCTGCTCGAAGACGGGGAGACGGCGTCGTGACGGCTTCCCGGCTGCTGCCGCTGTTGCGCGACATTGGACAGGCCGCCACCTTGACGCTGGCGCAGTGGGACGACACGGTACGGCTGGCGCGGCAGTCCCGCCTGCTCGGCCTCGTCGCCCATCGCTTGCGGGACCGCGACGACCTGTGGCATGGGCTGTTTCCCGCCGTGCGTGGGCACATGCACTCGGCGATCCATTACAGCGGCCACCGGGCGCAGATGGTGAGAATGGAGCTCGATGCCATCGACGCTGCCTTGCCTGCCGGCCAGCAGATCGTCGTGCTCAAGGGCGCCGCCTACCTCATGCAGGGATTGGAGTTCGCGCGTGGCCGCATTCCCAACGACGTCGACCTCATGGTGCCCCGGCGCGATCTCGACAAAACCGAATCGGCTCTCAAGGCCGCCGGCTGGGAATCGGAAACGGACGATGCCTACGATCAGCGCTACTACCGGGAGTGGAGCCACGAGTTGCCGCCCATGCGCTTTCCTGGCCACGCGCTGGAAATCGACCTGCACCACACGATCTCGCCGGTTACCAGCCGCATTCGCGCGGACGACGAACTGCTGTTCGCGGGAAAATGCAACCTCGCCGGGGCCGGTCGCTACGCCGTCCTGCATCCCTGCGACCAGATCGTTCACGCCGCCATCCACCTGTTCCAGGACTCGGAATTGTCGAACCGCTTGCGCGACCTGGTGGATATCGACGGCCTGATCGGATGGGCCATGCGCAGCGAGGCGGACTGGCGGGAACTGGTGCGCCGGAGCCAATGCCACGGTGCGGGCGACGCGCTGTGGTACGCGCTGCATTATTGCCGGACGTGGCTCGGGTCACCGGTACCGGGTGACCTACCGCTCGTGCCGCCGCCTTCCTGGCGCCGGCAGTTGTTGGACGGGATTTTCGAACACGCGTCGCTGCCGGGGCTGCCCGACGCTCGTGTCGGCTTCGCCCGGGGGCTGGCCTCGCGTCTGGGCACCCTCCGCTATCACTGGCTGCGCATGCCGCCGGGCTTGCTGTTGCGCCACGGCGTCGCCAAGCTCTGGCGGGCCGGACGACGCGCCGCCAAGGACTAAGGTCCGGTCGGCTACAATCACATGATTCGCATGTACTGTTCGAGGGAGTCGTCGTGAAACCAGTCGTTGCCGTTTGCGGTCTAGGTTATGTCGGTCTGCCGCTTGCCGTCGAGTTCGGCAAGAAACATGAAACCATCGGTTTCGATTTGTCGGAAGCGAAGATCGCAAGCTACAAGAAGTTCATCGATCCGACCGGGGAGGTCAGTACCGAGGACCTGAAGGCGGCCAGGCATCTGTCGGTGTCGAGCGATCCGGCGACGCTGGCCAAGGCGGATTTCATTGTCATCGCGGTGCCCACGCCCGTCGACGAGGCGCATATTCCCGATTTCTCGCCGCTGGTGGGCGCATCGACGACCGTCGGCAAGCATATGAAGAAGGGCACGATCGTCGTCTATGAGTCCACGGTTTACCCCGGCGCAACCGAGGAGGTCTGTATTCCCCTCCTGGAAAAGCACTCCGGCATGAAGTGGATGAAAGACTTTCATGTCGGCTACTCGCCAGAACGGGTCAATCCTGGCGACAAGGAACGCACCATCACCAGGATCGTCAAGGTGGTCTCCGGTGATGACGCGGCGACGCTGGAAACGGTGGCCGAGGTCTATGGCTCGGTCATCACCGCCGGCGTGCATCGTGCCAGTTCGATCAAGGTCGCCGAGGCGGCGAAGGTCATCGAAAACACCCAGCGCGACCTCAACATCGCGCTGATGAACGAACTGTCGATCATCTTCGGGCGTATCGGCATCGACACGCTGGAAGTGCTGCAGGCCGCCGGCACGAAATGGAATTTCCTGCCTTTCCGGCCCGGACTGGTCGGCGGCCATTGTATCGGCGTCGACCCCTACTATCTGACGCACAAGGCTGAGATGCTCGGTTACCACCCGCAGGTGATCCTGGCCGGTCGTCGCATCAACGACGGCATGGCGGCCTACGTGGCGCAGCAAACCGTCAAGGAACTGATCCGCGGCGGCAGCGCGGTCAAGGGCGCCAGGGTGATCGTCCTTGGCCTGACGTTCAAGGAAAACTGCCCGGACCTGCGCAATTCCAAGGTTGCCGATCTGGTGCGGGAGCTGAGCGACTTTGGCTGCGATGTGTCGGTGCACGATCCCATTGCCGAGCCGCCGGAGGCGGAGCACGAATACGGCATCACGCTGACGTCATGGGACAAGCTGCCGAAGCAGGCCGATGCCATCGTCGCGGCGGTTTCGCATCGCGAATACCTCGCGATGCCCCAGGGCGACATCCTCGGCCGGCTCAAGGGCGGCGGGGTGTTCGTCGACGTCAAGTCCGCCTACGATCCCGCCGCCATCCGCAAGGCCGGGTACGTGCTCTGGCGCCCCTGATGACGGCTTACCAAGGGCTGCTCGCGCGCCTGCGCAGCGAGCCTCATGCCTGGCTGGTGACGGGAGTCGCCGGTTTCATCGGCAGCAACCTGCTCGAAGCTTTGCTCGCGCTCGGCCAACGGGTGGTGGGGCTGGACAACTTTGCCACCGGCCACAGGCACAACCTGGATCAAGTGCGCGGACTCGTCAGCGCGGAGCAGTGGGCGCGCTTCCGGTTCATCGAAGGCGATATCCGCCGTTTGGAGGATTGCCGCATTGCCTGCGAAGGCATCGATTACGTACTGCATCAGGCGGCGCTCGGTTCGGTGCCGCGCTCGCTGGAGGATCCCATCACCACCAATGCCGCCAACATCGACGGTTTCCTCAACGTGCTGGTGGCAGCGCGAGATGCCAAGGTCCAGCGCTTCGTCTACGCCGCATCGAGTTCCACCTACGGTGATCATCCGGGCCTGCCCAAGGTGGAGGACCGCATCGGCAAGCCGCTGTCGCCCTACGCGGTGACCAAGCTGGTCAATGAGCAATATGCCGATGTTTTTGCGCGCACCTATGGTTTCGGCACCATCGGCCTGCGTTACTTCAACATCTTCGGGCCACGCCAGGACCCGAACGGCGCTTACGCCGCCGTGGTGCCGAAATGGACAGCGGCCATGATGGCCGGCGACCCGGTCTGGATCAACGGCGACGGCGAAACCAGCCGCGATTTCTGCTATATCGCCAATGCCGTGCAGGCCAATCTGCTGGCGGCGACGGCGACGGGCGAAGATGCGACCAACCAGGTCTATAACGTCGCGGTTGGCGACCGGACGACGCTGAACGATCTGTTCGAGGCGATTCGCGGCTTGCTGGAGCCCCGTTTCCCGCACCTGCAGGGCTTCAAGCCCAGTTACCGCGATTTCCGCGCGGGCGATGTTCGCCACTCCTTGGCGGACGTGACCAAGGCGCGCACCCTGCTGGGCTACGAACCGAGCCACCGGATCGGCGAGGGTTTGCGCGAGGCAATGGACTGGTACGTTGCGCATGTCGGCGTCATCCGGCCGACATAACGCTGTTACAAATATCCCGTTGAAAATAGACGGGATTTTCCAGTATCATCCAACCGAGTTCATTCGAAAAAGGCAAACCCGCCGAAAGGCGGGGTCGCAAAGCTTCTGGCCTAAAGGTATCCGTCGCACGGTGCATGGCGGATTGCCCAAGGCAGCAGGGTTGCCGAATGTGTTGCATGCCGGCAAGGTTTCTTGCGAATGAACTGGGTGGCGGATTCCGCCAAATGCTCGGTTTTTCGTAACAGCAAGGATTGATCATGCAACGTGTCGCCGTATTCATGGCCGTACTGCTTTCGGCCGCCTTCCCCGCGAGTCTTGTCTTGGCCGCCGGCAGTGTCGGCGCGGGGGGGCCTTCGTTGTCGATTGATGTCCGTGCGCTGGCTGCGAAGGTTCCAAGCACGCAGATCGCCATCGATACCCGGTCGCTCGAAGTCGCGATCGATGCGGACGCGATCGGGCGATTGACCCAGGGCCAGACGGTTTCCGTCGCGATTGCCGGAGCGGGGAACTTCGCGTTCATTGTCGATTATGTGCACCGGGACCGTGAAATCCTTGAAATCGGGGGCCACGCCGAAGGCGCGGCGGCACGCAAGATCACACTTGGCGTGCGTGACGACGGTGTTACCGGCCTGATCGAGACCCCAGGACAGACATACGCGCTGGGCTATGCCAACCGTGTACAGATGGCGGGCGTTGCCGACTCCCAATGGATGACGGATGCTCTGGGCGGCACCATGGCCGGCATGAAGCTCCGTGGGAAGGCAAAGGGCGAGGTTCCGCCGGCCCCTGGAGCGGAGCCGGTAACGGTCGATCTGGCGACGTTGGCGGCACTGAATCCTGGTGACGACGTTGTCATGCAACTGACAGGCTTGGGCGCGATGCGGGTGCGCTTCGAGGAACTGCGCGCCGGCGACCGCTCGTCGACCTGGGTGGGCCATCTCAAGGATTTCGGCGAGAACTACAAGGTACTGCTGACCTATTCGCCCGACGCCACGGAAGGCTACATCCTGACGCCGAAGGGCGAGATCAACCTTCTTACCGGCGCGAGTGGTGACCTCTACCAATTCAATCCGACCGAAGCCGGCTACCGCAGCGCGCAAGCGGACGGCGAGTCCTGCGCAGCCGTTGCCTTCATGCCATCGGCGGGACCGGCAAGCGCACATGCGGGCACCGTGACCGGAACGACCCCTACGCCCACCTCAGGTTCTGCCACCGTTGCTGCCGCACGGACCATCGACGTGCTGGTCTATTACACGCCCGGCATGGTTTCCGCGTACGGCAGCGTGAATGCGGTGGCGACGCGCGTCGATGCGCTGATCGCCGCCGCCAATCAGGCGTATCTGGCCGGCGGTCTCGGCTACCAGATTCGTCGCGTCGGGTTGGATGCGATCGCCATTGACGACAGGACCAGCAACGACAGCCTCCTGAGCCAGATGAACGCCCGCTCGGGCGCGTTTGCCGGAATGAACGCCAAGCGCGATCAGCTGGGCGCCGATCTGGTGACGGTCATCCGGCCGTTGTACGCGCAGGCTCAGGGCGGCTGCGGGGTTGGCTATGTTTCGGGCCATGGCGGCACGAACGTCAGCCTCTATGCCAACTACGGACTGTCCGTAGTGAGCGACGGCAACGATCATGCCGGCCAGAACGTGTATTGCGATACCTTGGTGCTGGCACACGAATTGGGTCACAACATGGGCCTCATGCATGACCGTGCGACCGTCGCCAGCCAGGGTGGCGGTTTCGGGGTCACGTCCTACGCCTACGGCTATGCGGTGCCGGGCCGCTGGGGCACCATCATGAGCTATGCGTACCCGCGCCAGCTCAAGTTCTCGAATCCGAACGATTACACGTGCGGCCGCAACGAGCGTTGCGGCATGCCGGAAACCGATCCCGCCAGCGCGAACAATGTCAAGGCACTGTCGCTATCGATGCCGCTAGTCTCCGCTTTTCGGCCATCGGCCGGTACGCAGCAGACGTTCAGCGTGTCGGGCGTGGCGACGCTCGACGGCAGGGCGGTGTCGGGGGTGGCGATGAACGTCAGCGCGGTCTCGGCATCGTCCGGGACGGCGAATCCTGCCGCGGTGAGCTGCCAGACCTCCGGAAGTACCGGTGTGTACGCCTGCTCGGCGCCCGCAGGATACAGTTTCACGTTGACGCCCTCGTATCCATTGGTAGCAGTGAATACCAGCATCGCCTGGACGCCACCCTCTGCCTCGATCGTGACGATCTCGGCCAACCAGACGATCAATTTCACCGGCAGGTCGACAAGTATCGCGCCGGCGAAATATGTGCTTTCCATCGTCTTCACGGTGAACGGCCAGCGCACGATCGCGATTCCATTCACGCTGCAACTGGCGGCGGGCAGCGATGCCGGCCAGGTTTCATGCACGGCCGGCGCGAATGCGACCGTGGCGTGCAGCATGCCAAAGGGCTATACGGCGAAAGTCGCGCCGTCGACCAATGTGGTCTGGAATGGCAGGAAGGTGACATTCACGCCGACGTCGCTGTCGGTCAGCAATATCGCCGCCAATACCAGCATCACATTTGCAGGAACGGCCAAGTAAGCGCTGAATCAGAGGCGTGCCTTTTTGCACGCCTTTCTGCTTGCGTTGATCAGGCGGCGAGCGCGCCCTTGCGGTAGGGGGCGATGACCTGCAGGATCTGCGTGAAGATCTTCGGCGTGCCGCAGACGATGTTGCCCGTGCTAAGGTAGCTTGACTCGCCAGCGAGGTCGCCAACCAGGCCGCCGGCCTCGGATATCAGTAACGCGCCGGCCGCCATGTCCCAGGGCGACAGACCGAATTCCCAGAAGCCGTCGAGCCGCCCGCAAGCGACATAGGCGAGGTCGAGCGACGCCGCGCCCGGCCGTCGCACGCCCGCCGTGCGGCGCGTCATGTCCTTGAAAATGCCGAGATAGGCATCGACGTGGTCGAATATCCGATACGGAAAGCCGGTGCCGATCAGGGATTCGTCGAGCTTGGTCCGTTTCGAGACGCGGATGCGCTTGTCGTTCAGGAAGGCGCCTGCACCCTTGCTGGCGGTAAACAACTCGTTGCGGCCGGGGTCGAAGACCACGGCATGGGTCAGCACGCCCTTGTGCGCCATGGCGATCGACACCGCGTACTGCGGAAAGCCATGAATAAAGTTGGTGGTGCCGTCGAGCGGGTCGATGATCCACTGATACTCGCTGTCGTCCTGACCCGAGCGGCCGGTTTCCTCTGCTAAGATCGAATGCTTCGGGTAGGTTTCGCGCAGGGTTTCGATGATGGCGGCTTCGGCGGCCTTGTCCACCTCGGTGACGAAATCGCTTTGCTGCTTGACGCCGACCGTGAGTTGGCCGATATCGAGGCTGGCGCGGTTGATGATCTTGCCGGCGCGCAGCGCGGCCTTGACCGCGATATTGAGTGTGGGATGCATGATTGAATTCTAATATGAACGCCACGCCCACGCTCGATCGCATCCGAGTTGTCCTGTCGCATCCCAGTCATCCCGGCAATATCGGTGCCGCCGCGCGGGCGATGAAGACCATGGGGCTTCATCGCCTCTACCTGGTCAATCCGCGCTTCTTTCCCGACGCGCAGGCGACCGCGATGGCCACCGGCGCCGACGACCTGCTGGACAATGCCGTGGTCTGCGCCACGCTGGCCGAGGCGCTGGCGGGCACCATTTCGGCCACGGCGCTGACCAGCCGCCGCCGCGAACTGGCGACGGAGCCGAACTGGGCGCGCGAAGCCGCCGCGCTGGCGGTGGCATCCTCTGCGATGGGCGAGGTGGCGCTGGTGTTCGGCAACGAAACGGCCGGACTGTCGAACGAGGAACTGGCGCTTTGCCAGCGCTGGGCGCTGATTCCGACCAGTGCCGAATACAAGTCACTCAACCTGGCGCAGGCGGTGCAGATACTGTGTTACGAAATCCGTCTCGCCGCCGTCGATATCGGCATGCCGCCGAAAGTCAGCGATGGCGGCGCGCCGGCCAGCCACGAGGAGGTCGAGGCCTTGCTGGCGCACCTCGAACGGGTGGCGACCGGCAGCGGCTTCCTCGATCCGGCCCAGCCCAGGCGCCTGATGCCGCGCATGCGGCGATTGTTCGCGCGGGCCGGGCTGGAACAGGAAGAAATCAATATCCTGCGCGGCATGTTGTCGTCATTCGAGAAATAAGTTGACCGCCTGGGTCGGGTTTTTTAATATTTGACCAAGTTCTAATGGTATTGGCCCATGTTCGCCCGTTTTCGTGAAGACATCGCCTGCGTCTTTGAGCGGGACCCGGCCGCCCGCACCACGTGGGAGGTGCTCACCTGCTATCCGGGTTTCCATGCCCTGACGCTGCACCGATTCTCCCACTGGCTTTGGGGACATCGCCTGCGCTGGCTGGCCCGTCTTTCCTCCCACCTCGGGCGCTGGCTGACCGGGATCGAGATCCATCCCGGCGCCACCATCGGCCGGCGCGTCTTCATCGACCATGGCATGGGCGTGGTCATTGGCGAGACCGCCGAGATTGCCGATGAGTGCACCCTCTATCATGGTGTGACGCTGGGCGGCACGTCCTGGAACAAGGGCAAGCGCCATCCGACGCTCAAGCCGGGCGTGGTCATCGGTGCCGGCGCCAAGGTGTTGGGCCCGATCACGGTGGGCGAGGGCGCCAAGGTCGGTTCCAACGCCGTCGTGGTTCGGGATGTGCCACCGGGGGCGACGGCAGTCGGCATCCCGGCGCGCATCGTCGAACCGGGCCGCGACCAAGCGCGGCACGAAAAGGCCGCCGAGATGGGCTTTTCCGCCTATGCCGTCACCCGCAGCGACGACGATCCCGTGGCGCTGGCGATCCACGGCCTGCTCGATCACGCGGTCGAGACCGACCGGCGCATCGAGGTATTGCTGCACTACATCGAGCGTTGCGGCGTATCGCTGGAAGACGACGTTGCCACGGCCGACAAGTTCGATCCAAAATACCTGTCGAAAATAGTTGACTAATCGGGTTGCTGCCCAATATAGTTGATAAAGGCGGTCAAGTATTTCGCCGTTTCCATCAACGAGAGACTGAGGTAGCCCATGAGACTGACGACAAAAGGACGTTTCGCGGTGACGGCGATGATCGATCTTGCGCTGCGCCAGCATACCGGCCCCGTGACCCTCGCCGGCATCGCCGACCGGCAACGGATTTCCCTGTCCTACCTGGAGCAACTGTTCGGCAAACTGCGCCGCAACCACCTGGTTGCCAGCGTGCGGGGTCCGGGCGGCGGCTACTGTCTGGCCAAGCCCATGACCCAGGTTTCCGTGGCGGACATCATCCAGGCTGTTGACGAAACCCTCGATGCCACCCAATGCGGCGGCAAGGGCGATTGTCATGACGATCACCCCTGCATGACCCACAACCTGTGGACGAGTTTGAACCACAGGATGTTCGATTACCTCCGCTCGGTCAGCCTGCAGGATCTGGTCGATCAGCAGAAGAACAACGCCGCCTGCATCGCCGCGATCAGCGAGGAGTCGCCCGCGCGCCGGCCGATCCGGCGCATTCCGGTGGCGGTTTCAGCCTGACGGATCCTCCGGTGTTCGCCCCCGTCTACCTCGACCACAACGCCACCACGCCCGTCGATCCCCGGGTGATGGAAGCGATGCTGCCGTGGTTCTCGCAGCGGTTCGGCAATCCGTCCAGTCGCCACGAGTATGGGCGGGCGGCACGGGCGGCGGTCGACCAGGCGCGGGCGGAAGTGGCGGCAGCCGTCGGCGCGCACCCGACGGAAGTGGTATTCACCGCCGGCGGCTCGGAGGCCAACAACCTGTTCATCAAGGGTGCTGCGGCGACCATGAAGCCGGGGCTGATCGCGATTTCCGCCATCGAGCACCCATGCGTGCGCGAAACGGCGAAGTCGCTGCAAAGTCAGTCGTGGCGATACGCCGAGATCGCGGTCGACGGCCAGGGAAGCATTGATCCCGAGGCCTATCGCGAGACGCTCGCCGCGCGTCCGGCCGTTGTTTCAGTGATGCTGGCCAACAACGAGACCGGCGTGATTCAGGACGTGGCCGGCCTTGCCGACCTGGCCCGGCCGACGCGTGCCTGGTTCCATACCGATGCGGTCCAGGCGGTCGGCAAGATCGACGTGGATTTTCGCGCGCTCAACGCCCGGGGCGTTCATGCCTTGACGATTTCCGCGCACAAGCTCGGTGGGCCGAAAGGCGCCGGTGCCTTGATCGTCGACAAGCGGGTCGAACTGGCGCCGCTCGTTCACGGTGGCGGCCAGGAGCGCGGCCTGCGTTCGGGCACGGAGAACGTGCCGGCCATCGTCGGCTTCGGCGTCGCCTGCCGGCTCGCCGCCGGGGAAAAGTCAGCCGTCGCGGCACGCCTGTCCGGAGTGCGCGGTGAACTGGAGCGAGGTCTGGCCGATCAGGGCGCGATGATTTTCAGTCTCGGCGCCGAGCGCCTGCCCAACACGGTCTATTTTTCGCTGCCCGGCATCGACGGCGAAACGCTGGTCGGCAAGCTCGACCGTGCGGGCTTCGCGGTCGCCAGCGGCGCCGCCTGCTCGAGCGCCAAGCCCGAGCCATCGCACGTGCTGATGGCAATGGGGGTCGAGCTCGTGCTGGCGCGTGGTGCGGTGCGGGTGAGCCTGGGGCGCGAGACGACGGAACAGCAGGTGAGGGATTTTCTGCAAACCCTCGCCGAAACGGTTTTCCAATTGAAGAGGCTGGCTGCCTTGGCCAGTTGAGGAGAAAACGTAATGTTGAAATTGCCCATCTACCTGGACTACTCGGCGACCACACCGGTGGATCCGCGCGTGGCTCAGAAGATGATCCCCTACCTGACCGAGCATTTCGGCAATCCGGCCTCGCGTTCGCATCCGTTCGGCTGGGAGGCGGAAGCGGCGGTCGAAGAGGCGCGCGAGCAGGTCGCCCGGCTGGTCAATGCCGACCCGAAGGAGATCGTCTGGACCTCGGGCGCCACCGAGTCGAACAACCTGGCGATCAAGGGCGCGGCGCACTTCTACGCGAGCACCAAGGGCAGGCACATCATTACCGTCGCCACCGAGCACAAGGCGGTGCTGGATACCTGCAAGGAACTCGAACGCGAAGGCTACGAGGTTACCTATCTTGAGCCGCAGGAGAACGGCCTGATCACCCTCGACCAGTTCAAGGCGGCGCTGCGCAAGGATACGGTTGTAGCGACGGTGATGGCGGTCAACAACGAAATCGGCGTCATCCAGCCGATCGCCGAACTGGGTGAGCTCTGCCGAGCCAACGGAACCATCTTCCACGTCGACGCGGCGCAGGCGACCGGCAAGATGCCCATCGACCTCGTCAAGCTGAAGGTCGACCTGATGTCCTTCTCGGCGCACAAGACCTACGGGCCGAAAGGCATCGGCGCGCTTTATGTCCGCCGCAAGCCGCGCATCCGCCTGGAAGCGCAGATGCACGGGGGCGGCCACGAGCGCGGCATGCGTTCGGGCACGCTGGCGACGCACCAGATCGTCGGCATGGGCGAGGCCTTCCGCATCGCCCGCGAGGAAATGGCCACCGAAAACGAGCGCGTCCGCATGCTGCGCGACAGGCTCATGAAGGGACTGCTCGACATCGAGGCGGTCTACATCAACGGCGACATGGAAAGCCGCGTGCCGCACAATCTGAATGTCAGCTTCGCGTACGTCGAGGGCGAGTCGCTGATGATGGCGATCAAGGACATTGCCGTGTCGTCGGGCTCCGCTTGCACGTCGGCCTCGCTGGAGCCTTCCTACGTGTTGCGCGCGCTGGGTCGCTCAGATGAACTGGCGCACAGCTCGATCCGCTTTACCCTTGGCCGCTTTACCACCGAAGAGGAAGTCGACTACACCGTCAGGCTCCTGCACGAGAAGATCGCCAAGCTGCGCGAGCTGTCGCCGCTCTGGGAAATGTACAAGGACGGCATCGATCTCAATACGGTGCAGTGGGCCGCGCATTAAGGAGCAAGGAGGACAACATGTCATACAGCACCAAGGTCATCGACCACTACGAGAATCCACGCAACGTCGGTTCCTTCACCAAGGAGGAGGCGGGGGTCGGCACCGGCATGGTCGGCGCCCCGGCCTGCGGCGACGTCATGAAATTGCAGATCAAGGTCGGCAAGGACGGCGTCATCGAGGATGCCAAGTTCAAGACCTACGGTTGCGGCTCGGCCATCGCCTCCTCGTCACTGGTCACCGAGTGGGTCAAGGGCAAGACGGTCGACCAGGCGCTGGAGATCAAGAACACCCAGATCGCCGAGGAGCTGGCGCTGCCGCCGGTCAAGATCCATTGTTCGATCCTGGCCGAGGATGCCATCAAGGCCGCCGTCGCCGACTACAAGAAGAAGCAGGGAGCCTGACCATGAGCGTCACGCTTTCCGAACGCGCCGCCGAGCACGTTTCCAGGTTCCTGGCCAAGCGGGGCAAGGGCATCGGCATCCGTCTGGGCGTCAAGACCTCGGGGTGCTCGGGCATGGCCTACAAGCTCGAGTTCGCCGATGCCGCCGAACCGGAAGACGTCGTTTTCGACAGCCATGGCCTCAAGGTGCTGATCGATCCCCGCAGCCTGCCGTATCTGGACGGCACCGAACTCGACTACGCGAAGGAAGGGCTGAACGAAGGTTTCAAGTTCAACAACCCGAACGTCAAGGACCAGTGCGGTTGCGGTGAGTCGTTCAACGTCTGATGGATTTCAATCAGGATCACTTCGCCTTGTTCGGCCTGCCGCGTCGGCAGGCACTCGACGAACTGGCGCTTGAGGGGCATTACCGAGACATCCAGACGCAAGTCCATCCCGACAGGCATGCGCACCTGTCGGATGTCGACCAGCGGCTCGCCATGCAGTGGGCAACCCGAGTGAACGAGGGCTATCTGGTGCTCAAGAGCCCGCTCAAACGCGCCGAGTACCTGTTGCGGCTGCTGGGCCATGACCCGCAGATCGAGCACAACACGGCCATGCCGGCGGACTTCCTCATGCACCAGATGGAACTGCGCGAGGCGGTGGCCGAAGCGCGGCAAGGCGGCGACGCCGACGCGCTGGATCATATGCACCGGCAGATGAAGAAGGAAATGAAAGCCCAGCACGAGGCCCTTGCCGACGCGCTCGACCAGCGGAACGACTATGCCCGCGGCGCCGAACTGGTGCGCCAGCTGATGTTCCAGGAAAAGCTGCTTCACGAAATAGACAACGCCCTCGAAACCATCGAGGCATAGGGACGGCATCATGGCATTGCTGCAGATTTCCGAACCGGGCGAATCGACCGCGCCCCACGAGCACCGGCTGGCCGTCGGCATCGACCTCGGCACCACCAACTCGCTGGTCGCTACGGTGCGCAGCGGCCAGGCGGCGGTGCTCAACGACGAAATGGGAAGGCCGCTGCTGCCCTCGGTGGTGCACTACCGGGGCGACGGCCATGTCGACGTCGGCTTTGAGGCGCAGGCCCGGCAATCGCTCGATCCACGCAACGCCGTGGTCTCGGTCAAGCGCTTCATGGGACGTGGGCGGCGCGACATCGCCCACGTCGAGTCGATGCCGTACGATTTTGTCGATGCCGAAGGCATGGTCAAGCTGCGCACCGTGCAGGGCATCAAGTCGCCGGTGGAAGTGTCGGCCGAAATCCTCAAGAACCTGCGCATTCGCGCCGAGGCCTCCCTCGGCGGCCAACTCACCGGCGCCGTCATCACCGTGCCGGCCTACTTCGACGACGCCCAGCGGCAAGCGACCAAGGACGCGGCGCGGCTGGCCGGACTCAACGTCCTGCGCCTGCTCAACGAGCCGACCGCGGCGGCCATCGCCTACGGTCTCGACAACGGCGCCGAGGGCATCTACGCAGTGTACGACCTCGGCGGCGGCACTTTCGACATCTCCATCCTCAAGCTGGCCAAGGGCGTATTCCAGGTGCTTGCCACCGGCGGTGATTCGGCGCTGGGCGGCGACGATTTCGACCATCGCGTGTTCTGCTGGATCATCGAGGCGGCCAAGCTTTCTCCCGTCTCGCCGGGGGACGCGCGGCTGTTGCAGACACGCGCGCGCGAAGCGAAGGAATACCTGACGCTGCATGGAGAAGCGCCGATCAGCGCCAGGCTTTCCAGCGGCGAGTTCGTCGACGTGAAGCTGACCAGCGCGATCTTCACCGAAATCACCAGGACGCTGGTGCAGAAGACGCTCGGACCGACGCGCAAGGCGCTGCGCGACGCCGGTCTCGCGCCGGCGGAAGTCAAGGGTGTCGTCATGGTCGGTGGCGCCACGCGCATGCCGCAGATCCAGAAGGCGGTCGGCGAGTACTTCGGCAGGGAGCCGCTCAACAATCTCGATCCCGACAAGGTGGTGGCGCTCGGCGCCGCCATCCAGGCGAACCTGCTGGCCGGCAACCGCGCGGCCGGCGACGACTGGCTGCTGCTCGACGTGATTCCGCTCTCGCTCGGCGTCGAGACGATGGGCGGCCTGACGGAAAAGATCATCCCGCGCAACTCGACCATCCCGGTGGCGCGCGCCCAGGAATTCACGACCTTCAAGGATGGCCAGACCGCCATGGCCCTGCACGTGGTGCAGGGCGAGCGCGAGCTGGTCTCCGATTGCCGCAGCCTGGCGCGCTTCGAGCTGCGCGGCATTCCGCCCATGGTGGCCGGCGCGGCGCGCATCCGGGTGACGTTCCAGGTCGATGCCGACGGCCTGCTGTCGGCGACGGCGCGCGAGCAGACCACCGGCCACGAGGCGCGCATCGAGGTCAAGCCTTCGTACGGCCTGACCGACGATGAAGTCGCCGCCATGCTCAAGGACGGTTTTTCGCACGCCACCGACGATGCGTTCCGGCGGGCCTTGCGCGAGGCGCAAGTCGAGGCGCAGCGACTCATCGAAGCCGTGCAGTCGGCGCTCAAGGACGATGCGCACCTGCTGTCGATACTGGAGCGCGCCCATGTCGATGCCTGCATCGCCAAGCTGCAGGCGGTGATGATGGGCGACGACCGCCGCGCCATCGACGCCGCCATGGATGCCCTCAACAAGGGCACAGGCGAGTTCGCCGCCCGGCGCATGAACCAGAGCGTGCAGCGCGCGCTGTCGGGCAAGAAGATCGAGGAACTCGAATCGTGACCCGGATCATCGTTCTGCCCCATTGGGAACTCTGCCCGGAGGGCGCCGTGATCGACGTGGCGCCGGGGACTTCCATCTGCGACGGATTGCTCGAGAACGACATCGAGATCGAGCATGCCTGCGAGAAGTCCTGCGCCTGCACCACCTGCCATGTCGTGGTTCGGGAGGGTTACGGCTCCATTGAGGCGGCTGAGGAAACCGAGGAAGACCTGCTCGACAAGGCCTGGGGACTGGAACCGACCTCGCGCCTCTCGTGCCAGGCGATCGTCGGTGATACGCCGCTGACCATCGAGATTCCGAAGTACACGATCAACATGGCCAAGGAGGGCAAGCGATGAAATGGACCGACGTCACGGACATTGCCATCGAACTGGCCGAGCGGCAGCCCGACATCGACCCGACCCGCGTCAATTTCGTCGACCTGATGAACTGGGTGATCGCGCTGCCCGGCTTCGACGATGACCCGAAGCATTGCGGCGAAAAAGTCCTGGAAGCGATCCAGCAAGCCTGGATCGACGAGGTGGCGTGACATGAGGCGCGCCGGGTGGGCAGCGATCGCCGCGTTGCTCGCCAGCCTGGCTGCGGTTGCCAGTCCTGCATTGGCCGACGACAAGCCGGTCGGCATCACCACCGACCAGCCCTACCTCGATGTGGTGCATGACGGCAAGCTGTTCCGCATCCAGAGGGATCCCGACAACGATGCCGAGATCGACCCGGACTACGCGCGTACATCGAGACCCTGTCCGCCCTACTGCATCCAACCCATGCAGGTGGCACCGGGCGTCGAGACCATCGGTGAACTGGAGTTGCTCGAATATCTGAAGCGCATCACCCGCCGGGACACCAGCGTGATGGTGATCGACTCCCGCGAGTCCGACTGGCTGATCCGCTCGGGCATGATTCCCGGCGCCATCCATCTGCCGTGGCAGCGCCTGCACCCGGCGCACGCCGAGCCGCACGCGATCGCCGAAATCCTCGAGTTGCAGTTCGGCGCCGCCCGTACCGGCATCATGTGGAATTTCGAGAACGCCAGGACGCTGGTGTTCTACTGCAATGGCATCTGGTGCGGCCAGTCGCCCACCAACATCAAGCAGTTGCTGGCGGTCGGCTATCCGCCGCACAAGCTCAAGTGGTATCGCGGCGGCATGCAGTCCTGGAAGAGCCTCGGGCTGGCGACCGCGCCGTACCGGAAGCCGTGATCGACACCCATTGCCATCTCGATGCGGCCGAGTTCGATGCCGACCGCGCGCTCGTGGTGGCGCGGGCCGCTGCTGGCGGCATTGCGGCGCTGGTGGTGCCGTCGGTCGAGCGCGCCAATTTCGGCGCGGTCGCCAGCGTCTGCCGGGAGTTTCCGGACTGCCGGCCGGCATATGGCATCCACCCGATGTATGCCGGCCGCGCGCGCAAGGACGATCTCGATGCGCTGCGCGAGACCCTGCGGCGGGAATCCGCTGTCGCCGTGGGCGAGATCGGCCTCGACTTCTTGGTCGAGCCACGCGAAGGAAGCGGGCGGGAAAGTCAGTGGTGGTGGTACGCCGAGCAGTTGAGGATAGCCAGCGATTTCGACCTGCCCGTGCTGCTGCACGCGCGCCGGGCGGTCGATGCGGTCCTGAAGGGCCTGCGAGAGATCCGGGTGGGCGGAGGCATCGCCCACGCCTTCAACGGCAGCCGCCAGCAAGCCGGGGAATTCATCAAGCTTGGTTTCAAGCTGGGCTTCGGCGGCGCCATGACGCATCCGCGGGCAACCCGGCTGCGCGAACTGGCGGCGACCCTGCCGCTCGACAGCATCGTGCTGGAAACCGACGCGCCGGACATTCCTCCGGCATGGCTGGGCAAGGCCCGCAACGAGCCGGCTGAACTGTCGCGCATCGCCGCGGTGCTGGCCGAACTGCGCAACATGCGCGTCGAGGACATTGTCGCGGCCACCACGGCCAACGCGCTCGGCGTGCTGCCGCGACTGACGTTCGCCCGGCGCTGAACAGCCCGGCCGGCATCGGGTATCCTAGCGCCCGATGCTTGCCTACGTCGTCCGCCGCCTGCTCTACGCCATCCCGATCCTGATCGGGGTCAATCTGATCACCTTCGCGTTGTTCTTTGTCGTCAACAGCCCGGACGACATGGCGCGCATGCAGCTTGGCGTCAAGCGCGTTACCCCCGAGGCGATCGAGAAGTGGAAAGCCGAGCGCGGCTACGATCTGCCGCTGTTCTGGAACGGCGGTGCCGAGGGCATCGACAAGGCGACGCGCACCATATTCTTCGGCAAGTCGGTACGCATGTTCGCCTTCGACTTCGGCCGCGCCGACGACGGCCGCGACATCGGCCGCGAGATCGCCACGCGCATGGGGCCGTCGCTGGCGGTGGCGGTGCCGGTGTTCGTGCTCGGCCTGTTGGCGACGGTCTCGTTCGCGCTGCTGCTGGTCTATTTTCGCGCGACCTACCTCGACGCCGCCGGGGTGGTCCTCTGCGTCGCCATGATGTCGATTTCCGGACTCTTCTACATCATCGGCGGCCAGTGGCTGGTGTCGAAGGTCTGGCATCTGGTGCCGATCTCCGGCTACGCGGAAGGGCTGACGTCGGCCAAGTTCCTGGTCCTGCCGGTGATCATCAGCGTCGTCGGCGGCATCGGCTCCAGCACGCGCTGGTACCGGACGATCTTTCTCGAGGAAATCGGCAAGGACTACGTGCGCACGGCGCGCGCCAAGGGACTTTCCGAGCGGCTGGTGCTGTTCCGCCACGTGCTGCGCAATGCGCTGATTCCGATCCT
>CAYXZX010000038.1:0-1596 GCA_964469455.1 uncultured Rhodocyclaceae bacterium
TCGCCCTGCTCGCGCTCGGGCCAGTGTGCGCGGGGGCGATCGCCCTCGCCATCCTGATGCCGATGCCGCCCCGTGGAGCAGGACACGCGCCCTGGCTGCCCAATTTTCCGAGCGTGCTGGCGCAGCCTGTATTGCGTCCCTACATTCTCGGTTACGCGGTGCACTGCTGGGAACTTTTCGGCCTGCGTTCATGGCTGGTGGCCTTCATCGCTTTTGCCTATGCGACCGCCAACGCCACGGGTACGGCTGCGCCATGGCTCTCGCCGGCGGAAGCGGCTGCGTTCATCAACCTGATCGGCCTCCCGGCGAGCATCCTCGGCAATGAGGCCGCCAGCGCCGTCGGCCGCAAGCGCTGGATCGCAGCCGTCATGGCCGCATCCGGCCTGCTCTGCTGGCTGGTCGGCCTTTCGGCGGGCTGGCCGTGGTGGCTCGTGGTGACAGCCCTCGCGTTCTACCTCGCGGTCGTCATGGGCGATTCCGCCGCACTGACCACCGGCATGGTCGCGGCGACACCCCTGCCCCGGCGCGGTGCCGCCATGGCCCTGTACTCCTTCCTCGGCTTCGGCGCCGGATTCGTGTCGCCGCTGGTGTTCGGTGCCGTCCTCGACGCCGCCGGCAACAGCGCGCTCGGCTGGGGACTTGCCTTCGGCAGCCTGGGCGTCGGCTGCCTCGCCTGGTCGCTGCGGGCGTGGCGCCGCGGGTTATGATTCGCCCCCTCTAGCGGAGCACGATGATGGTCAGAATCTACGGCATCAAGAACTGCGACACCATGAAGAAGGCTTTCGCCTGGTGCGAAGAACGCGGCATCGCCTATGAATTCCACGACTACAAGAAGCGGGGCGTGCCGCGCGAGCACCTGGTGGCCTGGTGCCAGGCCGCCGGCTGGAAGACCCTGCTGAACACGCGCGGCCCGACCTTCCGCAAGCTCTCGCCCGAGCAGCAGGACATCACGACGCAGAGCAAGGCTGTGGCGACGATGATGGAGTTCCCGAGCTGCATCAAGCGGCCCGTGGTCGAGACCGAAGCCGACCAGCTGCTGGTCGGCTTCGACCCCGCGATGTTTGCCAGTTTCGTCAAGTAATGGACGCCGATGGATAGCGTCGAACGCTTCCTGTTCGAGGATCTGGACATCCGCGGCGCACTGGTTCGGCTCGGTCCCGCCTGGCGGCAGATGCACGCCGGGCGCGGCTATGCCGATGCCGCGCGCGACCTGCTGGGCGAACTGACGGCCGTCACCACCATCATCGGCTGCAACCTGAAGACGCCGGGCCGGCTGACCTTCCATCTGCGCGGCCACGGCCCGGTACGCATGCTGCTCGTAGACTGCGACGAGCAGCTGCGCGTGCGCGGCCTGGCCAAGGCGCCCGACGATCTGCTTGCGGCGCCCCTGGGCGAACTGTTCGGCGACGGCCAGCTCGTACTGACGCTCGACACCAACGTCGCGCGTCAGCCCTGGCAAAGCATCGTCCCGCTCGACGGCGCCAGCGTCGCCAGCGTCTTCGAGCACTACCTGATGCAATCCGAACAGGCGCCCTCACGGCTGTGGCTGATGGCCGACGCGGCACACGCCTGCGGCCTGTTCCTGCAGAAGCTTCC
>CAYXZX010000038.1:1696-18381 GCA_964469455.1 uncultured Rhodocyclaceae bacterium
GCAGGAATACCGCTACGGTCCCGAAGTGCTCGACCTGCTGTTCCCGCCAGCGCCACCGACGCTGCACTGATGGAAATCCTCGTCAGCGAGGAAGCCGGCGTCCGCTACCTGCATTTCAGTTCGGACTGGGTGCAGGGCGCCATGCGCGTCGCGCGGCCATACGCGCTCGAACTCGAATACACCAAGGAGATGATGGCGGCGCTGCTGCTGCGGCCGGCGCCGCACTGGCCGCGCCGCGTGCTGCTCATCGGCCTCGGCGCCGCTTCGCTGACCAAGTTCCTGCATCGACACCGGCCGGAGGCCAAGCTGACGGTGGTGGAAATCGAGCCGGCCGTGGTCGCCACGGCGCGTCAGCATTTCAAGCTGCCGGATGAGGATGCCCGCATGCGCATCATCGTCGACGATGGCGCCGATTACGTTGCGACGACGCGCCACCGCTTCGACCTGATCCTTGTCGACGGCTTCGACGCCGAGGCACGCACCGGCATGCTCGACACCCTGCCCTTCTACGTCAACTGCCGAGCGCGGTTGTCCGAGGAAGGGCTGTTGGTCGTCAACCTGCTGAGCAAGCGCAAGGAGTTCGAGCGCAGCATCGAGCGCCTGGAACGCGCCTTCGACGGCCGCGCGCTGTGTTTCCCGTCCTGCGATTCGGGAAACGCCGTCGCCTTCGCCGCCACGGGCGACATGATCGACCATCGCCTCTCTGACCTGCGCGCGACGGCGCGCGCATTGAAGCGGGATACCGGCCTCAACCTGCTGCCGACGGTGATGCGCCTCGAAGGCTGGCACCGCTGCGATGGCGGCCAGCTGGTGCTCTAGCGAAGAATCCGCTCGACCAACGCCACCCAATAGGCGATACCGCTCGGGATGATGGCATCGTTGAAGTCGTAATGCGGGCTGTGCAGCATGCAGCCACCCTCGCCCGGTCCGTTGCCCAGCCAAACGTAGCAGCCGGGCACGACCCGGGAAAGATAGGCAAAGTCCTCGGCGCCCATGCTCGGCTTCGCGACGACGATGTCGTTGCCGATCCGGCGCACTGCGTCGCGGCAAAGTGCCGCGGCGCCGGCATCGTTGACAGTCGGCGGATAACCGCGATGGTATTGCAGCGCGATCTCGACCCCGTGCGCCACTTCGATGCCCCGGCAGATGCGGCGCATGCCGGTTTCGAGCGCCTCCTGGAGATCGGGCCGGAAGCAGCGCGCGGTGCCACCGAGCACCGCGCTCTCCGGCAGTACGTTGTCCGCGAAGCCCGCGCGGAAGCGCGTCACGCTGACCACCGCCGCTTCCTGCGGGTCGACATTGCGACTGACCAAGGATTGCAGCGCCTGCACCAGCGCCGCACCAGCCAGCACGGTATCGGTCGCCTGATGCGGCATGGCGGCATGGCCGCCGCGCCCCGTGATCGTGATGTCAAAACGGTCGGCGCCGGCCATCACCGGCCCGTCGGTAACGACGAACTGGCCGGACGGCAGGCCCGGCCAGTTGTGCAGGCCGAAGACCATGTCCATCGGGAAGCGCTCGAATAGCCCTTCCTCGACCATGACGCGACCACCGCCTTCATGCTCCTCGGCGGGCTGGAAGATGAAATGCACCGTACCATCGAACGTCCCCTGCTTCGCGCGCTGCGCGAGCACCTCGGCCGCGCCGAGCAGCATCGCCGTGTGGCCGTCGTGGCCGCAGGCGTGCATGCGGCCCTCGTGCCTCGAGCGATGCGGGAATTCGTTCAGTTCGGCGAGCGGCAGCGCGTCCATGTCGGCGCGCAGGCCGATCGAGCGCTTGCCCCTGCCGGCCTGAATGCGGGCGACCACGCCCGTGCCGGCCAGCCCGCGGTGCGTCTCGATGCCCAGTCGCTCCAGATGCGCAACGACGACGTCCGATGTGCGTCGCTCATCGAAGGCGAGTTCGGGATGCGCGTGCAGGTCGCGGCGCAGGGCCGCGATGCGATGGTGCAGTTCGTCGTGGGCATGTTCGGATGGCATGAAAGACATGTTACCACCCGTGAAAGTCAGCAGCGGCGGCACGCGACCGCCGCTCTGCTATGCGGCTTTCAGCGTCTCCAGCGCGCGATTGACGGCGCGATCGAAGATCGGTTCGACCGGTACGATGCTCGCCTCGCCGCGCTCGATCTGCGTCGCCAGCGCGGCCGGCGCCACCGACAGGGCGCGAGGCGACTGCGGATTGGTAAACAGCAGAATGCCGCGTTCCGGGCTGACCCACGAGAGGCGGTAGCGGACGAGGCCAGTATCGCCCTTGAATTCGACCCAGTCGCCGCGTCGCAGGTCGGCGACGCGCTCCTGCGCCTCGCCATCCTGCGCGTCCGCAGGGACATCGTCGGCGCCCACCAGCGAAATGCAGTCGACCTGCGCGTCGTCCGTCTGGATCGTCTCGCTGACGATCTCGGCAACTGCCTGTGCCTTGGGCCAGAGGGTGGTCACCACCGGCGCGGCGCCGCGCAGAACAGCGGCATGGATGCTGAACAGACAATCGAACAGCGCGAGGCGCCGCTCGGTGGTGACATGGATCTTGTCCAGTCCCATGTGGATGTTCTTGACCAAAGTCGGCAGTTTGCCGGCGAGTGCCTTGCGACCGGTCGCATCCAGTTGCGGCGCGGTGCTGGCAACCAGTTCGGCGGCGGTGTTCACCGCCAGGTCCCAGGCGGTGTCTTCGCCCTTGAGATAATGCCGCACCAGTAGCGCGCGCCACTCGTGTGCCAAGAGATCAGCCACCGCCGATGGCAGTGGCGCCGAAAGCCAGCGCGACAGCACCTCGTCGGCCGCCATCGCCGCGAGGTCGCGTCGCTCGCGGTCCGCCACCAGCGGCGCGGCGCGAACGGCTCGGGCATCGGCCTCGTCCTCCTGGCCCTCGAGGAATGCATTCAATTCGTCGCAGAGTGACTCGAACAGGCCGGCATCGTGGGCAAAGCCGGATTGGAGACGATCGACGATGTCGGCGACGCGGGCATACAGTAGATCGTCATGACTGACATCCGGGCCGCATCGGGCGGCGGCACGCGATATGCCGTCGAGCAGTCGCCGTGCGGGATGCGCCTTGCTTGAGAAAAAGCTCTTGTCGAGCATCGCCACTTTCAGGACGGGAATCTGCAGCCTCGCCACGAGCGCCTTGATCGGATCGGCGATCTCGCCGTCATCGAAAATGAAGTCGAACAAGGTCGCGACGATGTCGACCGTCACGGCATCCAGATGGCCGAGATCCTGCCCGACGCTGCTGGCCCGGAACTCGCGCAGTATGGCCGTCGAGGGTGCCATCGCGACACCGGACGGCACCGCATGCTGCAAGGCATCGAGTTGCCCGATTGCCCGCTCCATCGCCGCGGCCATGGCTGCGAACGACATCGCCACATTGCCGCCCTGCCCGCCGCCGCTGGTCGGCGCCGAAGTCCCCACCAGTTTCTGGAGCAGCGCGAACACGTCGCCGCTCGGCTCCAGTGCTGCCGGGCGCGGCCTGCCGCCCGTCGGCTTGCCGTAACTGCGTCGCAACTTCGACAGGACGTTGCGCCCCACCAAGAAGGCATTGAGATCGTGAATGGCTGGCGCAAAGGCGCTGCTGGCAAGCCGCTCGATGTTGCGCAGGACTTCCAGCCGCAGCGCGCCGCTCATGCCGGCCTCTTTCAGCGAGCCCTGCAAGGCTTCCGCCAGCATCTTCTCGACCTCGATCGAGTCGTCCTCGCGGCCGGCCAGGAAGGACAGACGACGGCCTGCGGCAAAAAGTCCTTCTTCGCAATCGCCATTGAGACGCGCGGCAATTCCCTTGACGGCAATGTCCTCGTCCATGTCCACGAGGTCGACCAGTTCCAGATCATCGAGCGCGCTGACCGGTCCTTTCACGCTCTTGCGGACACCACCGGCGATCGCGGCATCAAGAAGCCGCAACCAACCCGCCGCAAAAAGGCCTTCGAGTCGCGCGGCGTTCTCGCGCAGGAACACCTGCCCGCCGTAGCAGAAGGCGCGCCGATCGCTGCCTTCGGCTGCCTCGGCACGCCGTTCGAAATCGGCTTCGACGAGGCTTGCGAGCGAACGCACGGCCTCCCGCAACTTTTGCGCGGTCAGATCCCGGCATTCGCGAAGTATGCGAACACGATCGCTGTCGCCGAGCGAACTCCGCGTGGTTTCCGGAAAGCGAATCACGTTGTCGAGTGCCATCGTCTCCATCGCCGACCTCCTTCTCGCAATCCCTGCCGGCTAGGCCGGCAATCCAACAAACACCGGTGGCCGATAACGCGGCCAAAATGGAAACCGTTGGGCTGGGTAGAGTGGAGGCGGCGCCTTTCAAAGATACACAGCAAGCATAAACCAAAATGCTGCATCCGACGCGGCCTCGGCTAGCCTGGCGGTTCCGCTATCTTGGAAATTCATCGGATTGCCGATGAATTACTTTAGACCGGTGACTTTGCGTCCCCACCTTTCGATGGGTTTGCCTTTTTCAGTTAGACCGAACAACAATGCTCAGCCTATACCAATAATCTCAATAACGCAAGGCGGCCGTCATCGCCTCGAGTTCGTCGCTGGACTGATCGAGAATCTCCGCCAGTTGTCGCTCCGCACCGGGATCGAGGGGAAGCGGCGATGCATCCGGCGCCGCCCCCTGGAGCGGTGACAGGATCGGGGTCAGGCCGTTGGCCAACCGGAGCACGTCGCCGAGCGAGACGGGCGGAAATACTTGCGGGCCATCCTGCCATAGGGCGGAAACGGCATCGACCACCTCCTCGGGAACCGCCAAGCCATTGAGCACAGCCCGCCCCACCACGGCATCGGCCGACATCACCTGCAAGGCTCCCTCTTCCGCGAACAGCTCAGGTTGGGCGTCGTTGCGGGAAATCAGGTAGAAGCCGCTGACTTCGTGCACCATGCCGGCGAACAGGGCGATTTCGGCGGCGCCGCGGACAAACCGGCCGGCAAGAATATGTGACAGTGCGGCCACATGCGCCGTATGTTCCCATAGCCGTGCGGCAAGGTCACGGAACTTGGCCGACCGCATGCCTCCCGCCATTTGCCTCATCACCACGGCCGTCGCCAAGGCACGCAGGAGCCGGACGCCCACGCGCGTGACGGCTGTCTTGACGTCGGCGACACGCGCCCCGGTCCGATTGAAGGCAATGGAGTTGGCCACCGCCACCACCCTGGCGGCAAGCAAGGGCTCTGCCTGAATGATCTGCGCAGCCCGGGCCAGGTCGAGATCCGGATCATCGAGCGCCAGCCGAACCCTCAGCGCAACGTCGGCATGGGTGGGGAAACTGACCTCCCCACGCTCAATCTCGGCAAGGATAATGCCCAGTGGCCCAGGGTTCCGACCTGTCGCGAGCGTCACAGGCACTCCTCCGGAATGGCCAGCGCGCTGGCGCCGCCATCCACCACCACCAGTGCCAATCCGGCCGCCGCGGGCAGGATGTTGGCCGCGAAGAATTCGGCGCTGGCAATCTTGGTCGGGTAGAACGGATCGATGCTGCCCGACGCCATGTGCCGGCGCGCGGCCAACGCCGCCCGCGCCATCATCCAGCCACCGGAAACGATGCCCATGAGCTTGAGGAAAGGCACGGCACCCACGGCGACCGTCCGGATGTCAGCGTCGTACCGGGCGACAATGTACGTCGCCGCCCGCTCCAGCGCATCGATCCCCGCGCCAAGCGCCTCGGCGATGCGCGACAACTGACTTTCGCCGGCCATGGCCGCCTGCGTTTGGCGCATCATGCCGATGACGGCCTTGAGCGTCACGCCGCCTTCGCGCGCCAGCTTGCGGCCGATCAGATCGTTGGCCTGGATGCCTGTCGTGCCTTCGTAGATGGTCGTGATGCGGGCATCGCGCATGTGCTGGGCAGCGCCGGTCTCCTCGATGAAGCCCATGCCGCCATGTACCTGGACACCCAGATACGCCATCTCGTTGGCCGTCTCGGTCAGCCAGCCCTTGACCACCGGGATCATCAGGTCGACGAAGGCCTGGTTGCGCTGCCGCTCCTCGGAATCCGGATGGCGGCCCGCCGCATCGTGGGCCGCCGCCACCGAATATGCCAGCGCACGCATGGCCTCGGTCTGCGATCTCATGGTCATGAGCATGCGACGGACGTCCGGATGATGCACGATCGCCACCGGCGCCGGCGAACCCTCGATGGCGCGGCCCTGAACGCGCTCGCGGGCATAGGCCAGCGCCTTCTGGTAGGCGCGCTCCGCCAGTGCCAGTCCCTCGACGCCGACGGCATAGCGGGCGGCGTTCATCATGATGAACATGTACTTGAGGCCTTCGTTGGGCCGCCCCACCAAGGTGCCGATGGCGCCTCCGTGGTCCCCGAAGGCCATCACGCAGGTCGGGCTGGCGTGAATGCCGAGCTTGTGTTCGATCGACACGCACCAGGCATCGTTGCGCGCACCGAGGCTGCCATCGGCATTGACGAGGAATTTCGGCACAACGAACAGTGAAATGCCCTTGACGCCCTCGGGCGCGTCAGGCAGCCGTGCCAGCACGAGATGGACGATGTTCTCCACCATGTCGTGTTCGCCGTAGGTGATGAATATCTTCTGCCCGAAAATCCTGTAGGTGCCGTCGCCCTGCGGCTCGGCGCGGGTGCGAATGGCAGCGAGATCCGAACCGGCCTGCGGCTCGGTGAGATTCATGGTGCCGGTCCACCTGCCGGAAATCATGTTCGGCAGGTACATCTGTTTCTGGGCATCGGAACCCGAAAGCTCAAGTGCCTCGATGGCGCCATTGGTCAGCAGGGGACACAGCGAAAAAGCCATGTTCGCCGACTTCCACATCTCGCGCACGGCCGCCGACAGCAGGCGCGGCAGGCCCTGGCCGCCGAAATGGGGATTGCAGTCGAAGCCGTTCCAGCCTGCCTCGGCATACTGGACATAAGCGTCCTTGAAGCCGGCCGGCATGGTCACCTGCCGGTCGTGCCAGCGCGCACCCGCCTCGTCCCCGGTCTTGTTTAGCGGCGCCAGCACACCCGAGGCGAACTTGCCCGCCTCGTCGAGAATCGACTCCACCAGGTCGGGCGTCATATCCTCGCAGCCTGGCAATGCGCACACCTTGTCGAGTCCGGCCAACTCGTTCATGACGAAGAGCATGTCTTTCAACGGCGCGGAGTAGTTGCTCATTTGTGCCTTCCCTATCGTTTGAAAAAGTAGCGCCGGTCGTCGAACGAGCCGACCCAATCCGGATAGTAGACCACCATCAGCGTAATGGCGGCGCCGTTCAGCCACGCCTCGGCAAAGCCGAGCAGCGTGTAGTAGGGCAAGTAGTCGTTGAGCAGCATCTCGGCCGTGTACACGCCCGCCAGCCACAGCACCAATGACGCCAGCAATCCGGTGGCAACGACGGCGATGGCGGCGCCGAAAAACGCGGCGCAGAAAATGTAGCAGAAGAAATTCGCCGGCAGATACCGCTCGACCACCCGCAGCAGCGCGTGCGCGGCAAGACACGGGAAAACCGCCGTCACCAGGACATTGAGCGCGTAGGGGTCCCAGCCGGCAGCCCCGTTGAGCGTGACGGCCGCCATCACGACTGACAGGCCAAGGATCGCCAGCTGCCGCCCGAACATCAGCGTCAGCGCGGTAGCGCCCAGAAGATGGAGGTTGAGGCCGGGCTTGACGCCGGCCTTCATGCTCCAGATCAGCATCAGCACGACGACGGACCCGAGCCAGACGTTGAGCTGACTCGCGTCGGCGAGACGCCGCCACGGCGCAATGCGCAGGCACCACAGCCAGACCATGGCCAAGGCAAGGAATGCCCCAAAGGACCAGCCGTCGCCGAACAGCCCTTCGGGGAAATTCACGCCAACATCCCGCCTCGCGTCAGAGCGCCGCCACCAGCTCAGGAACGGCCTGGAACAGGTCGGCGACCAGGCCGTAATCGGCGACCTGGAAGATTGGCGCGTCGGGGTCCTTGTTGATGGCGACGATGACCTTGCTGTCCTTCATGCCGGCCAGGTGCTGGATGGCACCCGAAATGGCGACAGCGATGTAGAGCTGCGGCGCGACGATCTTGCCCGTCTGGCCGACCTGGTAATCGTTCGAGACGAATCCGGCATCGACCGCCGCGCGCGATGCGCCCAGCGCCGCGCCCAGCTTGTCGGCCAGGGGCTCCAGCACCTTGTGATAGTTCTCGCCGGAACCCATGCCGCGCCCGCCGGACACGATGATCTTCGCCGCGCCCAGTTCGGGCCTGGCCGACTTGGTCAATTCCCGCCCGAGCAGCTTGGCAACCCCGGCGTCGGGCGCTGCTACGATGCTCTCCACCTGGGCGCCGCCACCCTGGGCGGCGGCATCAAAGGCAGTGGTACGCACGGTCACGACCTTGACGGCATCGCTGCTCCTGACCGTGGCAAGGGCATTGCCGGCGTAGATCGGCCGGACGAAGGTGTCGGCATCCTCGACGGCCACGATGTCCGAAATCTGCGCGACGTCCAGCAGCGCAGCGATGCGCGGCATGGTGTTTTTGCCCTGGCTGGTCGAGGCGGCGAGGATGTGCGTGTAGCCCGCCTTGTGGGCGACGATCAGCGCGGCAAGGTTCTCGGCGGTCTGGTCGGCGTAATGGGCGGCATCGGCGACCTTGACGACGGTGACGCCGGCCACTTGGGCGGCAGCCTGCGCGGCGCCGGCACAGCCGCTGCCGGCCACCAGGACGTGAATGTCGCTACCGAGCCTCGCGGCGGCGGTGACGGTATTGAGGGTGGCGGCCTTGAGGGCCGCGTTGTCGTGTTCGGCAATGACGAGGACAGCCATCTCAGATCACCTTCGCTTCGTTCTTGAGTTTGTCGAGGAGTTGCGCGACGTCCGCCACCTTGATGCCGGCCTGGCGCTTGGCCGGTTCGACGACCTTGAGCGTCGTCAGCCGCGGCGCGACATCGACGCCCAGATCGGCGGGCTTGACGGTGTCGAGCGGCTTCTTCTTCGCCTTCATGATGTTGGGCAGGGTCGCATAACGCGGTTCGTTGAGGCGCAGGTCGGTGGTCACGACTGCCGGCAGCGTCAGCTCCAGCGTTTCCAGCCCGCCATCGACTTCCCGTGTGACGGTGGCCTTGCCGCCGGCGATGACGACCTTGGAGGCGAAAGTGGCCTGTGCCCAGCCGAGCAGCGCAGCCAGCATCTGGCCAGTCTGGTTGGCGTCGTCGTCGATGGCCTGCTTGCCGAGGATGACGAGTTGCGGGCCATCCTTGTCGACCAGCGCCTTGATCATCTTGGCCACCGCCAGGGGCTGGACCTCGGCATCGGTCTCGACCAGGATGGCGCGATCGGCGCCGATCGCCAGCGCGGTGCGCAGCGTCTCCTGGCTGGCGGCCGTGCCGCAACTGATCGCAACGACTTCGCTGGCAACACCCGCTTCCTTGAGCCTGACCGCCTCCTCGATGGCGATTTCGTCGAACGGGTTCATCGACATCTTGACGTTGGCGAGATCGACACCCGTGCCGTCCGACTTGACCCGGACCTTGACGTTGTAATCAACCACGCGCTTGACAGGAACGAAAACTTTCAAGCGACACCTCCATCTCTTGATAATGAGTTGGCCGCAGCCAAAAGCTTGCCAGTTTATCGCGTCCGCCCGCAGGCCGGAACCCCTAGGCTATTCCTCGCGCCTGAGCGGCTTGCGCCCGGCGATGAAGGCGTCGATGCCATCGACCGCATCGTCGCACATCATGTTGCATGCCATCGTTTCCGCGGCGAGCTGATAAGCAGCATCCATGCCCATCTCGAGCTGCCGGTAGAAGAGCTGCTTGCCCATCGCCACTGCCGATGCCGACTTGCCGGTAATCGCCAAAGTCAGCCGTCGCACCTCGCCGTCCAGATCGACCAGAGGCACGACCCGATTGACCAGCCCGCGCCGGCAAGCCTCGGCGGCATCGATGAAATCGCCGGTGAGCAGCATTTCCAGCGCCTGCTTGCGGCCCATGTTGCGCGACAGCGCGACCGCGGGCGTCGAACAGAACAGGCCGACGTTGATTCCCGACACCGCGAAGCGGGCGATATCCGCCGCCACCGCAAGGTCGCAACTCGCCACCAGCTGGCAGCCGGCTGCGGTGGCGACGCCATGCACGCGTGCGATCACCGGCTGCGGCATGCGCGTGATGGTGGTCATCAGCTTGCCGCATTGACGGAACAAGCCCTGCATGTACGCGTGGGAATGATTGGCACGCATCTCCTTGAGATCGTGGCCGGCACAAAAAGCCTTGCCGGCACCGGCGATAACCACTACCTGGACCGAGGCATCGGCGGCAATCCCGTCGAGTGCGGCCTGCGTCGCCTCGAGCACCGCCTCGGACAGGGCATTGAACTGCGCGGGCCGGTTCAAGGTCAGGGTTGCGACATTTTCGTCGCGCTCAAGCAAGAGGACGGGTTCCGACATGTTTTCTCCTAACGACAGCGTTCGCTACGCACGAGCCAGCCTCCCAATTCCTCGGCCAGGGCCGACACGGCCTCTGCCGCCGCCGCCACGCCACCCCGGGCATCGGCCGTCGGCGCCGGTCGAGTGACGAAGAAGCCGTGCCGATCCACGACTTCCGCACCGGCCAACAGCGTTGCCCGGCCAGCCAGCGCCTGCGCGCTACGCTCCGGCGTTTCGAAGATCTGCAGGAACTCGTCGAGTTCGACATGCAGACGGCACCCGCCCCCACGCCCGGCCAACTGCCGCTCGAGCGTCTGGCCTATCAGTTCGGCTGGCGGCGCGGCCCAGCGGCTGTCCGCGAATTCCCGCCGACGCGCCGGCTCGGCATACGCCAGCCGGTACTGCATGGCTCCGCCGGACAGCCAGGAAGGCGCGTCCACCGTGACGGCAGTGACGCCCGCCGCCAGCGATGGCGCGGCCTGCACCGGTCCGAGATCGAAGCGGGCCTGGTCCAGCCGCCGCGCTGTGGGATTGGCACACGCCGCCAACAATCCAGCCACGGCGATCACGATCGGCAGGATGCGCATCTGATACTCCTTCATTGCCCAGGCGCGACGTACCCAGTCTCGCCAGGACCAGGCGCCGGCGCCGGCCGGCCGAACAGCAGGGATTCCGGGTGTGTGTCCAGCGCTTCGATCAGGTGCGTCAGGCGCCGCGAATTGCCCGTCAGCTGCTCCACCAATTCGCCGACACGCGGCAAGGTCTGCGTCTTCAGCTCCGAACCGGTCTCGGCGGCAAGGCGGTCCAGGCTGCCCGCCAACCTTGACATCACCTTGACCGTTTCGCGCAGTTCCGCGACCAGCGGTGCCGTTTCGCGGGTCGCGCGCTCGACATGCGCCAGCGCCGACGCAAGCTTTTGCACGTTCTCCGGTGACAGCACCTGGCGAAGCGCGGCCACCGTCGCTGGAAGATCCTTGATGCCCTGATTCACCCCCGACGACACGAGTTCGAGGTTATCGAGGGTACGCGCCACGTTGCCGAGATTGTCCTCGCTGAGCAGTTGTCCGAGCCGCACCACCAGCAGATTGGTCTGCGTCGCGATGTCGCCCGCCTGCTCGCCCAGCGTGTCGAGCAGCGTCGGCTTGAGAGTCAGCCGCGGCAGGTCGCCTCCGCTCGCCGCCAGAGGCCCCCCATCGCTGCCGTCGTCCTGGATCTGCACATAGGCAATGCCGGTGAGCCCCTGGGTATTCAGTTTCGCCTTGCTGCCAGCCGTCAGCGGATAGCGGGCATCCAGGCTGATACGCACCAGAATCACGCGCGGGTCGCGCGGGTCGAGATCGATTGCTTCCACGCGACCTGCCCGGATGCCCCGGTACCGCACCTGGGCGTGCAAGTTGAGCCCCGTGACGTTCTGCCTGGCCTCGAGCAGGTAATAGCGGACATCCTGCGTCTTCTGTCCCAGCCACCAGACGGCGACGGCCGTTGCCAGTCCGAGCAGGACGACAAAGAGGCCGGCGATGAGCGCGTGCGCGCGGTTTTCCATAGCCGTGACTTTACCGTAGGCCGGCGTCCGCGAGAATGCGCCGACTTCGGTGGGAGCCGAAGAAGCTCTGGATGAAAGGGTGATCGATACCGATCACTTCGGCGATCGGGCCATAGCCAACGATATGACGTTCTGCGAGCACTGCCACTTTCGTCGACAGCGCCACCAGCGTGTCGATGTCGTGCGTGACCAGAAGTACGGTCAGGCCGAGTTCGCGTTCCAGCGCCCGGATCAAGCCAACGAACCCGTCGGCCAGGTCGGGATCGAGGCCGGCGGTGGGCTCGTCGAGCAACAGCAGTTCGGGATCGAGCGCCAGCGCGCGCGCCAGGGCCACGCGCTTGATCATGCCGCCGGACAGCTGCGATGGCATGAGCCAGGCATGGCGCGGCAGAAGCTCCACCCTGTCCAGCTTGAGCATTACCAGGTCATGGATGGTCGCCTCGTCCAGGCACTTCAGCTCGCGCAGCTGGAATGCGATGTTGTCGAACACGTTCAGGGCGGAGAACAGCGCACCATGCTGGAAAAGCACGCCGAATCGCCTTCGCAGCGCCCGTTCGCGGTGGTGGCCACCGCCGAACAGAGACTCCCCGAACAGGCGAACCTCGCCCCGCGCCGGTGTCAGCAGACCAAGGATGGCTCGCAGCAGCGTGGTCTTGCCGCTTCCGGAGCCGCCCACCAGTGCGACCAGTTCCCCGTTGCCAATGCTCAGATCGAGATCACGATGGATCCATGTCTCGCCGAAGCGGGTGGCGACGCCGCGCAGTTCGATCACCGGCGCGGCATTCATCACGGCACGCCGATGGTCCGGGTGGCGATCGCGAACACTGCGTCCACCAGGATCACGACCGTGATCGAAGTCACCACCGACGCGGTCGTGTGCGCGGCGAGGCTCTCGGTATTCGGCCGGACACGCAGGCCGAAATGACAGGCCACCAGCGCCACCAGGACGCCGAAGACCGCGCCCTTGGCCAGGCCGATCCAGAGGTTGGCCACGGGCACTACCTTGGGCAGGCGGTCGAGGAATACTTGATAGCCGACCTCGATCTGCACATCCGCTGCAAGCATGCCGCCCGTCAAGGCCAGCGCATCCACCCACAACACCAGCAGCGGCATCGCCACGGCCAGTGCCAGCACCTTGGGCATCACGAGGCGCAGGCTTCGCGGCACGCCCATGGTCGCCAGTGCGTCGATTTCCTCGGTGACCCGCATGACGCCGAGCTGCGCCGTCATCGCCGAACCCGAGCGTCCCGCCACCAGCAGCGCGGCAAGCACCGGCCCCAGCTCGCGGATGATGCCCAAGCCCAGGATGTCGACGATGTAGAGATCGGCACCCAGGCGGTTCAACTGCAGCGCCGAAAGATAGGCAAGGACGATGCCGATCATGAATCCGACCAAGGCGATGACAGGCATGGCGCGGACGCCGCTCTTGTAGATGTTCGCCGAGATTTCCCGCCAGGGCATGTCGCGGGGATGCCGGGCCACGTGCACTCCGTCGAGCGCCGTCCGACCGATCAGCACCACGAAATCGGTCAGATGGACACCAAAGCCCAGCACGCCGCGACCGATCTCGCGCAACCATCCCGCTGACCGGCGCCGCGCCACGGCTGACTTTTCGTGACTGCTGCCGGCGAGGATGCGCTCGAAGGCACGCCGATGCTCGGCACGCGCCTCCAACACACGTGGCAGGCGCTGCCCCCAGGCACGCCAGAGAATGACCGTGCCCGCGCTGTCGAGAGCCTCGACCGCGCGGCAATCCCATTTGGCGTGGCCGTCGATGGCCGCCAGCTGCCGCCTCAACTCATCGATGCGCGGCGTGATCGCCGCCAGCGTCCAGCGACCGGCGAGCGTGACGCGCTGTGTGCCGTCTTCGGTGGTCGTCGTCTCGACCCTGGGGCAATCCGCATCGGCAACGACGTCGATCCTGGCACGTACGGTCACGCCGGGCCTTCATGGTGTTTGCGCCGCAACCTCAGTTCAACGCCGATGCCCGCCCACTGTCGAACTTCCTCGTCGAGCGCGGTGGCGGTAAGCGGTGACGCGGCCAGCCAATGCGCGTCGATCTTGAGCTGGAAGCCGCTCGCGGCCAGGCTGGCCCGTACCGGCGGTTCGGCGACATCGTCGCGCGCGCGATGCAGCAACGCCGCCATTCGCAACGCGAATATCAGGATCCAGTCCCGCGATTCATCCAGTTCCGGCACCAACCGTTCGAGCTTGCCGCGATGCGCCAGCACCAGCCGCGACAGCTTGACCTGATCGCGCCGCGAGAACCCGGGCATGTCGGCATTGGCGAGGATATAGGCGCTGTGCTTGTGATAACTCGAATGCGCCAGCGACACGCCGATTTCGTGGAGGCGCGCCGCCCAGGTCAGCGACTGCATGTCCGCGTCGTCGGGATCGCCCTGTGTCTCCGGCAGCAGTTGTCCAAGCAGGCGCGTCGCCGTGCGCGCAACCCGCGCCGCCTGCTCGCCATCGACTTCGTAGCGCCGCATGAACAGCCTCACCGTGGCTTCGCGCTGGTCGTCATGGTGATATCTGCCCAGCAAGTCGTAGAGCACGCCGAGACGGAGCGCGCCTTCCGAGAACACCATCTGCTCGAGCGAGAACTCCTTGAACACCGCCGACATGATGGCCAGCCCACCCGGCAGCACGGGGACGCGGTCGGCACGCAACCCATCCAGTTGCAGGCGCCGGGCGTCGCCGGCGCGCAGCAGCATCGCGCAGAGCTTGTCGAGCCCTTCGGCCGTGATACCGCCCGCCGACAGGCCGTTCATCTCCAGCAGATCGACCAGCGCCTTGGCCGTTCCGGACGACCCGACCGCCTCGTCCCATCCGGCCTTCCGATAGGCGTGAACAATGGTCTGGATCTCCTTGCGCGCCGCCAGCTCCGCCGCCTTCATCGATGCCTTGTCGACGCGGCCATCGGGAAAATAACGCAGGCTGAAGCCGACGCACCCCATGTACAGCGACTCGAGATGGATGGACGTGAAGTTGCGACCGATGATGAACTCCGTCGAACCGCCGCCGATATCGACCACCAGTTGCTGGGAGCGGGGATTGGGCAGGCTGTGCGCCACGCCCAGGTAGATCAGGCGCGCCTCCTCCCTTCCCGATATCACCTCGATGGGCATCCCCAGCGCGGCTTCCGCCCGGGGCAGGAATGACGACGCGTTCTTCGCCACGCGCAGCGTGTTGGTCGCGACGGCGCGCACCGCGCCGCCGGGAAAACCGCGCAGCCGTTCGCCAAAGCGCGCCAGTGCCTCCAGCGCCCGGGCCTGCGAAGCATCGTCGAGGGCCCGCTCGTCATTCAGTCCCGCGGCGAGCCTGACCGGCTCCTTCAACGAGTCGAGCGGATAGATCTGGTTGCCGATCACTCTACCGACCTGGAGCCGGAAGCTGTTGGAACCGAGATCCACGGCGGCAATCAACTCGTGGCCCACTGCGGCGTACCTCGTTGCTGGGAATGATCGATTCTAGCATCGGGGTGTTGGAGGCCCTGCCTCCCGAACGCCCGCCGGAAACCGCAGCAGCGCCGCCTCGATCTTCAGGCGCGGCGGGCCGCGACGACGCCGGCAATCTCGCCCACGCGTGCCAGGACACGCTGCAACTGACCGGCATCGGCCAGTTCGACGGTGAACGCCATCCGCGCCAGACCGCCTTTCGACTGTGTCTTGACGGCCGTGACATTGATCTTTTCCTTCGACAGGGCGTCCGAGACATCACGCAAGAGCCCCTGGCGGTCATTGGCCTCGACCAGCACATCAGCGGCGTAGACGCCTTCCCGACGGCTGCCCCATTGCGCGTCGACCACGCGCTCCGGATTGCGTGCCGCCATGTTGCGGAAATTGCCGCAATCCAGCCTGTGCACCGAAACGCCGCGCCCTCGGGTGACGAAACCGGCCACCGGGTCGGGCGGCACCGGCTTGCAGCAGCGCCCGAGCTGCGTCATCAGCTTGTCCACGCCGACGACCAGAATGCGGCCGCCGTCGGCCTTCCCGCCAGCCCGGCTCTTCTTGGTCGGCAGTTCCGGCTCCGCCTCAGCTTCCCCGCCGCGCAATGCCACCAGGATGGCGCGCGAACCGATCTCGCCCCGCGCCGCCGCCAGGAACAAGGACTCGGGATCCTTCAGTCCGAGCTTGCGCGCGAGTTCCTCGAGGTTCGCCTGGGCATGCCCGTCACGCTGGAGCTCCCTGGTGACGAAGGCGCGCCCGGCGGCAAGCTGCTCCTGTTCCTGCAGGGCAGCGAACCAGGCCTTGACTTTCTGCCGCGCGCGCGGCGAATGGAGGAATTCGGGCGCCAGCCAGTCACGCGACGGCCCACCGGATTTGGCGACCGTGATCTCGACGCGCTGCCCGTTGGCCAGCGGCGTGTTGAGCGGCACCAGATGCCCGTCGACCTTGGCGCCACGGCAGCGGTGGCCGATGTCGGTGTGCAGCCGATAGGCGAAATCGACCGGCGTCGCGCCATTCGGCAGGTCGATGATGCGGCCTTGCGGAGTCACCACGTAGATGGTGTCGTCGAGCGCGGCGCGCTTGAACTGCTCGACCCAGGCCGCGGAATCGGTGATCTCGTCGCGCCACGACAGGAGCTGGCGCAGCCAGGCGATCTTTTCGTCATACGACGATTCGGCGCGTGCCGGCGATCCCGCTTCCTTGTAGCGCCAATGCGCCGCCACGCCCAGTTCCGCGTGCCGGTGCATCTCCTGCGTGCGTATCTGCACTTCGACGGAGCGCCCATCCTCGGCCAGCACGGCGGTATGCAGCGAGCGGTAGTAGTTGCCCTTCGGGTGCGAAATGTAGTCGTCGAATTCGCCGTG
>CAYXZX010000039.1:0-17785 GCA_964469455.1 uncultured Rhodocyclaceae bacterium
CCCCGGCGAAGAAGGCTGTAGCGGCGAAGAAGCCTGCCGCCAAGAAGCCCGCTGCGAAAAAGCCTGCTGCGAAGAAGGCGGCCCCGGCGAAGAAGGCAGCTGCGGCGAAGAAGCCTGCCGCCAAGAAGCCCGCTGCCAAGAAGCCCGCCGCGAAAAAGCCTGCTGCCAAGAAAGCGGCCACCAAGCCTGCCCCGGCCCCTGCTCCGGCTGCTCCATCAACTGCCGCGGCGCCTGGCCTGAAGTCCTCGCTGAATCCGGCGGCTGCCTGGCCGTTCCCGACGGGCTCGCGTCCGTCCTGATTGGCGAGAGGGGAATCCCCAAGAAGGGCAGCGGTGGCGTTGTTCACCGTTGCCCGGTTTGACTGACTGGGGAGATCACCTTGGAGGCGCGGCGGCTACGTTCTGTGGCCGCCGTTTTTATTTCCAGGCGTGGTTATTGCCGTGTCTTGGCCGCGTGGGCTTCGTCCGAGCCGCCGTGTCGTGACGGCTGACTTCCAGTTCAGTCGATCAGGGCCAACTCGAAAAGATCGCGCTTTAGGGCGAGTTGCTTCGGCAGCTTCGCACCCATCTTGTCGAACCATTCCTTGTGCGAGGCGATTTCCTGCCGCCAGGCGTCGGCATCGATCTGCGTGAGGGCCTCAAACTCGTCCTTGCCAATCTCCAGTCCGGTCCAGTCCACGTCCTCGAAGCGCGGCATCCAGCCCAAGACTGTCTCGCGGGCGGCGACGCGTCCCTTGACACGGTCGACGATCCACTTCAGGACGCGCATGTTCTCGCCGAATCCGGGCCACATGAATTCACCCTTGTCGCTCATGCGGAACCAATTCACGCAAAAAATCCTCGGCGTGTGTTCGACGACGTGACCCATGCGCAGCCAGTGGTTGAAGTAATCGCCCATGTGGTAGCCGCAGAAAGGCAGCATGGCGAACGGATCGCGGCGTACCACGCCCTGCTGGCCGAATGCTGCGGCGGTGGTTTCCGAACCCAGGGTCGATGCCATGTAGACGCCGAAGTTCCAATTGAAGGCTTCATAGACCAGAGGCACGGTGGTAGCGCGGCGACCGCCGAAGATGAAGGCCGAGATGGGTACGCCCTGCGGGCTTTCCCAGTTCGGGTCGATGGACGGACATTGCGAAGCCGGGGCAGTAAAGCGTGCATTGGGGTGCGCAGCCTTGCGTCCGGCCTTCCCGTCTGCCGGCGTCCAGTCCTTGCCCTGCCAGTCGATGCAGTGCGCCGGCGACTCCTTGGTCATGCCCTCCCACCAGACGTCGCCGTCGTCGGTGAGCGCGACGTTGGTGTAGATGATGTTTTCCTTGAGCGTCGCCATCGCGTTGTAGTTCGTCTTCTCGGACGTGCCGGGAGCCACGCCGAAATAACCGGCCTCGGGATTGATGGCATAGAAGCGGCCATCGGGTCCGGGCTTGATCCACGCGATGTCGTCGCCGACGGTGTAGATCTTCCAGCCGTTGAAACTCTGCGGTGGGATGAGCATGGCGAAGTTGGTCTTGCCGCAGGCCGAAGGAAAGGCGGCGGCAACATAGGTCTTTTCGCCTTGCGGTGATTCGACGCCAAGGATGAGCATGTGCTCGGCCAACCAGCCTTCGTCGCGCGCCATCGTCGAGGCGATACGCAGCGCCAGGCACTTCTTGCCCAGCAGGGCGTTGCCGCCGTAGCCCGAGCCGTAGGACCAGATCTCGCGCGTCTCGGGAAAATGCACGATGTACTTCGTGGTTGGATTGCACGGCCACTTCACGTCCTGCTGGCCGGGTTCCACGGGAGCGCCAACGGTGTGCACACAGGGAACGAAGAAACCATCGGCGCCGAGGACGTCATGAACGGCCTTGCCCATGCGCGTCATCAGCCGCATATTGACCACGACGTAGGGCGAGTCGGTGATCTCGACGCCAATCTGGGCAATCGGCGAACCCAGTGGCCCCATGCTGAAGGGGATCACGTACATGGTGCGGCCGTGCATCGAGCCCTTGAAGAGACCACGCAGGGTCTCCTTCATCTTCCTCGGATCTTCCCAGTTGTTGGTGGGGCCGGCATCCTCCTGCTTTTCCGAACAGATATAGGTGCGATCCTCGACGCGCGCGACGTCGGACGGGTCCGAACATGCCAGGTAGGAATTCGGCCGCTTGGCCGGGTTCAACTTGACGAAAGTCCCGGCCTCGACCATCTGGGCGCAGAGACGATCGTATTCCTCCTGCGAGCCGTCGCACCAGACAACGTTCTCGGGTTCGGCAAGCGCTGCGATCTGCGCGACCCACTGCTTGAGCTTCTCGTGTTTGACATAGTCGGGAGCTTGGGGCGATGCGGGCGTGTCGATGTTTTTGCTCATGATGATATCTCCACCGGAGGAAGGGTCGGCCGATGCGGAAAAAACAAGAATTGTGCCACAATCGCCGAGCCAGAAAAATCGGAAAGGACTTCATGGACGACAGGATTCGCGCCGCGGCGCTTGAATATCATTACTTGCCGAAACCGGGCAAGATTGCGGTAACACCGACCAAGGCTCTCACCAACCAGGCCGACTTGTCGCTCGCCTACTCGCCTGGCGTGGCTGCCGCCTGCGACGAGATCGTTGCCGATCCGGTCAATGCCTACAGGTACACATCGCGCGGCAATCTGGTTGCCGTGGTGACCAACGGCACGGCCGTGCTCGGTCTGGGCGACATCGGTCCGCTGGCCGGAAAGCCGGTCATGGAGGGCAAAGGCGTCCTCTTCAAGAAGTTTGCCGGGATCGATGTGTTCGACATCGAGATCGACGAGAAGGATCCCGACAAACTGGTGGACATCATCGCCGCGCTCGAGCCGACCTTCGGCGGCATCAACCTCGAGGACATCAAGGCGCCGGAATGCTTCTACGTGGAAGCAAAGCTGCGCGAGCGCATGAAGATCCCGGTCTTCCATGACGACCAGCACGGCACCGCGATCATCACTGCCGCGGCCGTGCTCAACGGCCTGCGCGTGGTCGGCAAGGACATCGGCCAGGTCAAACTGGTTTGTTCGGGCGCCGGCGCTGCCGCCATTGCCTGCCTCGATCTGGTGGTCAGTCTCGGGCTCGATCCGCGTAACGTCTATGCGGTCGACAGCAAGGGCGTCATCCATGCCGGCCGCGACAACCTGGATGCCTCCAAGCAGCGCTATGCGCAGCAAACCGATGCACGGACATTGGCCGACATCATGCCGGGTGCCGATATCTTTCTCGGACTTTCGACCAAGGGGGTGCTGAAGCCGGAGATGGTGGCGGCGATGGCGCCCAATCCACTGATATTGGCCATGGCCAATCCTGAGCCGGAAATTCGGCCCGAGGATGCCAAGGCCGTCCGGTCAGACGTGATCATTGGCACGGGCCGCTCCGACTACCCCAACCAGGTGAACAACGTCCTTTGTTTCCCGTTCATGTTTCGGGGCGCGCTCGACGTCGGCGCCACGACCATCAACGAGGCGATGAAGATCGCCGCCGTTCGCGCCATCGCCGAACTGGCCCACGCCGAGCAGTCGGAAGTGGTGACCGCGGCCTACGGCAAGGAGGATCTCGCCTTCGGTCCCGAGTACCTGATTCCCAAGCCTTTCGATCCGCGGTTGATCGTCAAGGTGGCACCGGCTGTGGCTCAGGCTGCCATGGAGTCAGGCGTGGCGACACGCCCCCTTGCCGACATGGCGGCCTATCGGCAGCAGTTGAACGAGTTCGTCTATCAGACGGGCTTGCTCATGCGCCCCGTTTTCGCCGCCGCCAAGAAAAATCCCGCCCGCATCGTCTTTTGCGAAGGCGAGGACGCGCGCGTGTTGCGTGCCGTGCAGACGGTCGTCGACGAGGGTCTGGCCAGGCCGATCGTCATCGGCCGGCCCGGCGTCGTCGAAGCCCGCGTGGAAAAGGATGGCTTGCGTATCCGGGCCGGACAGCACTTCGAACTGGTCAATCCCGATTCCGATCCGCGTTACAAGGACCTCTGGCAGGACTACTACGATCTGACCTGCCGCAAGGGCGTGGGTGTCGAGTATGCGAAACGGGAAGTCCGCCGGCGCACCACCCTGATCGGCGCCATGCTGATCCGCCATGGCTATGCCGATGCCTTGCTGTGCGGCACCTTCGGCCGCCATGCCCTGCACCTCAAGTACATTGAACAGGTGATCGGCCGTCGGCCGGGCGTCGAGAGCTTCCATGCGATGAACATGATCATCCTGCCCAGCCGGACGCTGTTCATCGGCGACACCTATGTCAATTACGATCCGAGCGCGGAACAGGTGGCCGAAATGACGGTGCTCGGTTCCGAGGAGGTTCGCCGTTTCGGACTGGCACCCAAGGTGGCGCTGCTGTCGCACTCGAGCTTTGGCACGGAAGACACGCCGACCGCGATCAAGATGCGCCGTGCGCTCGAATTGATCACGGCCCGGGCGCCGGACCTCGAGGTCGATGGCGAAATGCACGGCGATGCCGCCCTGTCGGAAGACATCCGCCGCCAGGTGTTCCCGCATTCTCGTCTCGAGGGCTCCGCCAACCTCCTGGTGATGCCGAATGTCGACGCGGCCAATATCGCCTTCAACCTGCTGAAGACGGCGGCGGGCGATGGCCTGACGGTCGGGCCGATGCTGCTGGGGGCCGCGCGCCCGGTTCATATCCTGACGCCCACCGCGACGGTTCGGCGCATCGTCAATATGACGGCGCTGCTGTCCGTTGAGGTCGCGCAAGCCCAGCAGGCCCAACAGCATTCGTGATGCCCAACCGCGAGAATCGGACGGCGCTGGTTCTGTCGGGCGGTGGCGCACGGGCGGCCTACGAGGTCGGCGTGCTGCGGGCGATCGCCGAGCAGAACACATCCGCCGGAGATCATGCGCCGTTCTCGGTTTATTGCGGCAGTTCCGCCGGCGCCCTGAACGCGACAGCTCTCGCGCTGTCGGCGGAGGATTTTGGCGGCGCGGTGCGACGGCTGACTTCCTTCTGGCGGGGCTTGCATGCCCGCGACGTCTATCGTCCGGTGCGCCGCTGGCTGCCGGTCATCGCGCGCCCGCTGCCGGGCGACTCGGCGGCGTTGTTCGACCATGCGCCGTTGGCGGATCGCCTCGAGCAGGAGTTCGACTTCACGCGCCTGGGGCATGGCATTGCCGGCCATGTGCTGCGCGCCTTGTGTATCACCTGTCTTGGTTACCCCTCGGGCCAGTCCGTCAGTTTCTTCCAGGGCAGGGCGGACCTCGAGCCATGGCATCATCGGTCGCGGGCAGGCGCGCATGTCGCGCTTGGCACCAGGCATGTGCTGGCATCCATGGCCACCCCGTTCCTGTTCCCGGCGGTGAAGCTGAATCGCGAATATTTCGGCGACGGAGCAGCGCGAGCATCCTCGCCGCTGTCGCCGGCAGTGCGGCTGGGAGCCGACCGCATTGTCGTCATCGGCAGTGGCGAAAACGCTGCCGGCGAGCAGCCGCGATCGGCGGAAATCGCTTATCCAAACTCCGGGGACCTGTTGGGGCGCATGCTGTCGGATGCCAACGGTCTTGCCACGGACATCGAGCGCATGGCGCAGGTCAATCGGCTTCTCGACAGCGTTCCGCTCCCCGCGCGCGCTCAACTCCCCTGGCGGCCAATCGATCTACTTGTGATCGAGCCTTCCCGCAGTCTCGAAGCGCTGGCGGTCGGCGCCGTGGCTGAGCTGCCGGGTCCGGTGAGATCTTCACTGTCCCGGCTCGCCGACCGGGACGCTGGGGGGCAATTGCTTGCCAGCCATCTGGTATTTGAGCCGGGTTATCTGGAAAAGCTGATTGAACTCGGTTACAAGGATACGTTGGCAAGAAGCGGTGAGATCAGCCAGTTCTTGTCACCCAAGATAGATTAGGCATTAACTTTTGTCGCTAACCAACTTAATTCTATGTAGATATTTTCGTTAACCCTTCCCTTGACGATCCAATCGGATGTTAGACTGAAGTTATAGAAAGTGGAGGGGTTTGATGAACTCGGTACTATCGAAACTGCTGATAGTTCTTGCCTCGGTGGGGTTGTTGTCGACACCCCTGCCCGGCGAGGCGAGGACGGCAACCAAAAAAGTCGCCGTTGCCAAGAAGCCCACGAAAAAGGTTGTTTCCGGCAACCGGCACCGGGCACCTGCCAAGCCGGTCAAGATTGGCAAGACCACTCCGTCACCGAAAACTGCTGTCGCGGTGCCGGGCGCGAAGTCCAGGCACCCGGCGCGAGCGGCCGCAACGGTCGAGGACGCGCATGATCTCGTGGTCGAGTCGGCGTCGGCACTCGTTGTTGATCAGAGCAGCGGCGCCGTCATTTACGAGAAGAACGCTGCCGCCCAGGTTCCCATCGCCTCGATCACGAAACTGATGACCGCGATGGTGGCGCTCGACGCCAAGCCGAGTCTGACCGAGGTGCTGACGGTCGACGAGGATGATATCGATGCGGTCAAGGGTACCCGCTCGCGGCTGCAGGTCGGCACGCGCCTGAATCGCGAGGAAATGCTGCGTCTGGCCCTCATGGCGTCGGAAAACCGGGCGGCGTCGACCTTGTCGCGCCACTATCCGGGTGGGCGGCCGGCGTTCGTGGCCGCGATGAACCGCAAGGCCGAGGTTCTCGGCTTGTCCGAAACGCATTTCGAGGATCCCACCGGGCTCACCCCTGCCAATGTTTCCAGCGCGCGCGACCTGACCAAACTCGTGGCGGCCGCTCACGGTTATCCGCTGATCAGGCAGTTCTCCACAACGCCGGAATACGAAGTGAATATCGCCGGCCGGCCCCGCGCCTTCCACAATACCAACAGCCTGGTGAGAAGCGATGGCTGGGAAATCGGCCTGTCCAAGACCGGTTACATCAGCGAAGCGGGCAAATGCCTGGTCATGCAGGCCTGGCTCAACAACAAGCCGATGATCATCGTCCTGCTGGATTCCTGGGGCCGACTTACCCGGATTGGTGATGCCAACCGGATCAAGCGCTGGGTCGAAAGCGCCTCACTGCCGCAGCGCCGCAACCTGGGCTGAGGCCCGCCTGCCATCCGGCTTGCCATGGCCGATGGCGGCGGAAATAGCGTCGGCCGTTTGCTTGATGAGCGCTGCCCATTCCGGGTTATAGCGTTCCGCTGGCGCGGACACCGAAAGGCCGGCGACCATTTCGCCGGTGTCGTCGCGCACCGGCGCCGCCACGCAGCGCAACCCCTGCTCGATTTCTTCGTTGTCGTAGGCGACGCCATGGCGCCGCACCCGATCGATCTCCCGCTCCAGCGCCGCCAGCGATGTGATCGATGTCGGCGTGGCGCCCGGCAGGCCGGTGCGTCGGGCGTAGTCCTTCAGGCTTTCCTTGCTGTCTTCGGCCAGATAGAGCTTGCCGACCGCCGTGACGTGCAAGGGCGCGCGTGCGCCGACCAGATGGACCACGCGAACCGAAGACCGGCCGCTTGAGGTCCGCTCGACATAAATGATGTCGTCACCCTGGCGCACGCCGAGGTTGACGCTCTCGCCGATCTTCTCGTGCAGCGCCTGCATTTGCGGCATGGCCGCGCTACGGATGTTGATGCGCGATTTGACGACGTTGCCGAGTTCGAGAAGACGGATGCCCAGGCGGTAAGTCCCCGGGTCGGCCCGTTCCACGAAGCCCGAAACCGCCATCGCCGCGAGGATGCGGTGGGCGGTGGAAGGGTGCAGCCCGGTCTCGAGCGCCAACTGCTTCAGGCTGACGGGATCGTGGTAATCCGCAAGGACGTCGAGCAGTTTCATCATGCGCTCGATGACCTGAATCGGACTCTTGGCTTCGGTGCCGGGGGCGGCGGCGTGGGTGGGTAGGCGTGGCATGGATCGATTTCCGGCGGGTGCGCGAAGTATGCCACAATGCGAAACGTCGAGGCACCATCGAGGCTAGGGAAACCAAATGCGGGCAGCTCTGTATGTCACCTGTCTGGTCGACTTGATGCGGCCGAGCGTCGGCTTCGCCGCGATCCGGTTGCTCGAGGCGGCGGGCTGCGAAGTGGTGGTGCCGGAAACCCAGACCTGCTGTGGCCAGCCGGCCTTCAATAGCGGTGATCGCGCCTCGGCGGCGAAGCTGGCGAAGAAGGTCATTGCCGAATTCGAAAGCTTCGAGCACGTGGTGGTTCCGTCGGGATCTTGTGCCGACCAGATCCGCAACGAGTACCCCGGCTTGCTGGCCGACGATCCGGAATGGCATGGCCGTGCGGTGGCGCTGGCCAGCAGGGTCTACGAACTCACCGATTTTCTGGTCAACGTCGCCAGGCTCGACAGGCTGCCCGGCAATTTCACGGGCAGCATTACCTACCACGATTCCTGCGCCGGGTTGAGGAGCCTCGGCATCAAGCGGCAGCCGCGCGCCCTGCTGGCGAAGCTGGCCGGCGTCGAACTGCGCGAAATGCCCGGGGCCGAAGAATGCTGCGGCTTCGGCGGAACGTTCTCGGTCAAGTTCGGCGACATCTCTGCGGCCATCGCCGAGAAGAAGTGCGGCAACGCGTGCAGCACGGGCGCCGACGCCATCGTCGGCGGCGACCTCGGCTGCCTGCTCAACATCGAAGGCAAGTTGCGGCGCCAGGGCGACGAGACGACGCGCGTCCTGCACATCGCCGAAGTGCTGGCCGGAGAGCGCTGATGGAAATCCGCTCGATGTTCTTCAAGGCCAATGCGGCGAAAGCATTGGCCAACCCGGTGCTGCAGGGAAACATGCGCACTTCGAAGGGCAAGTTCGTCGACAAGCGGCGTGCCGCCATCGCTGACTTTGAGAGCGAGGGCGGCGACTTCGAAGCCTTGCGCGATGCCGGGCGCGACCTGCGCAACCGCGTGCTCGCCGACCTCGACCTATGGCTGGAAAAGTTCGAGCAGTCGGCGTCCGCGCGCGGCGCTACGGTGCTGTGGGCAAAGGACGGTGCCGAGATCTGCCGCCATGTCATCGACATCGGCCGGCGCCACGGTGTCAGGAAGGCCGTCAAGTCCAAGTCGATGCTGTCCGAGGAAGCCGGCCTCAACCAGGCCCTCGAGGCCGCCGGCATCCAGCCGGTGGAGACCGACCTGGGCGAATACATCCTGCAGATCAACGACAACGAGCCGCCGTCGCACATCATCGCGCCGGTGGTGCACAAGAGCCTGGACGAAGTCGCCGACCTGTTCGCGAAAACGCACCGCAAGCCGCGCAAGACCGAGATTCCGGAGCTGACGCGCGAAGCGCGCGAGGTGCTGCGCTCGCACTTCCTGACGGCCGAGATGGGCATCTCGGGTGGCAACTTCCTGGTGGCCGAGACCGGCTCGGTGGCCCTGGTCACCAACGAGGGCAACGGCCGCATGGTGACCACCTTGCCGCGCGTGCATGTCGTCATCACCGGCATCGAAAAAGTCATTCCGACGCTGGAAGACCTCGCGCTGCTGCTGCGCCTCCTGCCGCGCTCGGCGACCGGGCAGCACATTTCGAACTATGTCTCGCTGCTCACCGGCATTCGACGTGCCGACGAGCATGACGGCCCGGAGCATCTCTACTTCATCCTCGTCGACAACGGCCGCGCCGAACTGGTCGGGTCCGAGTTCCAGGACATGCTGCGGTGCATCCGTTGCGGCGCCTGCATGAACCATTGTCCGGTGTATCAGACCATCGGCGGGCACGCCTACGGCTGGGTCTACCCGGGACCGATGGGTTCGGTGCTGACGCCGCTCTACCAGGGGCTCGACCAGGCTATCGACCTGCCCCATGCCGCCACGCTGTGCAACCAATGCGGCGTGGTCTGCCCGGTGAAAATTCCCCTGCCGGAGTTGCTGCGCACGCTGCGCGAAAAGCAGGTCGAGCGCAAGTTGCGGCCGTGGACGGAGCGGCTTGCCCTCAAGGCGTGGGCCTGGGTGGCCGGCCGGCCCAGGCTCTATGCCCTCGGTACGCGACTGGGCGTTCGTTATCTCAACTGGCTGGCCGGCGGCCGCAAGACCATCGGTGTGCTCGGCGTCGCGCCGGGCTGGACCGAGGGCCGTGACTTTCCTGCGCCGCAGGGCCGGACCTTCCGCGAACTCTACGCGGCCGGCAAGCGCTGACGGAGGGTCGGTGGAAACCATCGTCTTTCTCGACAGGGCGTCGATCCGTGCCGTCGTGCGCCGGCCCGGCTTCGCGCACGCCTGGGCCGAGCATCCCGCCACCGGGCCGGAAGACGTCTTCGAGCGCCTGCGCGACGCCACCATCGTCATCGTCAACAAGGTCCAGTTACCGGCCGAGTTGCTGGCGCGACTGCCGGCGCTGCGCCTGATCGCGGTGGCGGCGACCGGTGCCGACAACGTCGACCTGCCCTGGTGCCGCGCACATGGGGTGGCGGTGTGCAACATCCGCGGTTATGCTGCCGAAACCGTGCCCGAACATGTCTTCATGATGCTCCTGGCATTGCGGCGGCAGTTGCCCGCCTACCGCGCGGATGTGATGGCCGGCAGGTGGCAGGCCTCGCCGATGTTCTGCTGCTTCGACCATCCGATCCGCGACCTGCGCGGCACGGCGCTCGCGATCTTCGGGCGCGGCTCGCTGGGCATGGGTGTGGCCCGACTGGCCGAAGCGTTCGGCATGCGTGTCATGTGGGGAGAACGCAAGGGCGCGACAGTCACGCGACCGGGCTACGTGCCGTTCGCGGACGCGCTGGCCACGGCCGACGCCATTTCCCTGCACTGCCCGCTCAACGAGCACACGCGCGGCATGATCGGCGAGCCCGAACTGCGGTTGATGAAAGAAGATGCCGTGCTCATCAATACCGCGCGCGGCGGCCTGGTGGACGAGGCCGTACTGGCGCGGGCGTTGAAGGATGGCTGGATCGCCGGGGCCGGTTTCGACGTCCTGTCGAGCGAGCCGCCGAAGGATGGCAATCCGCTGCTGGATGTCGATCTGCCCAACCTCATCGTCACGCCCCATGTCGCCTGGTCGTCGGACAAGGCCATGCAGGCCCTGGCCGATCAGTTGATCGACAACATCGAGGCTTTCGTCCGGGGCGAGGAAAGGAACCGAGTCGCATGAACTCCCGCGAGGATATTCTGGGCCGTGTGCGTGCCCGGATCGGCCGCACGACCGACAGAACTACCACCGCCACTGGCGTTGATGCCGTCGAAAATTGGTTGCAGGCGCGCCAGCCGGGGCCGCGGCCGGCGCCGGCTGGCGATCTGCTGGCCACCTTCAAGGAAAAGTCCGAAACCCTGGCGACCACTGTGGATGTCGTCGATGATGCCTCGGCCGTGCCGGCGACCGTGGCGCGCTACCTTGCCGAGCGGTCCCTGCCGATGCGGGCGGTCGGCTGGCTGGAGCTGGATAGTCAGCCATGGCGGGACGCCGGCATTGCCTTCGAGGGGCGGGGCGTCGTCGATGCCGATCTCGTCGGCATCACCGGCTGCTTCTGTGCGATCGCCGAAACGGCGACGCTGATGCTGCTCTCGGGACCGAATACGCCGGCGACGGTCAGCTTGCTGCCCGAAACGCATATCGCCATCGTCGCCGCCTCGCGCGTCGTCCCCGCCATGGAGGATGCCTGGCGCCTGCTTCGCACCGAGGCAGGCGGGCTGCCGCGTGCCGTGAACTTCATCTCCGGACCGTCGCGTACCGGCGACATCGAGCAAACGCTGGTGCTGGGCGCGCACGGCCCCTACCGGGTGCATGTGGTGCTGGTCAAAGACCCAGCTTTCCGCCCTGGCCACGGGGACGAGGCGAACTCGTGAGCCTCGCGCTGCTGCTGAAGCAGGCGGTCGAGCACCATCGCAATGGCAAGCTGGACCTGGCCGAGGATATCTACAAGTTTCTGGGCGAGGCCGACGCCGGCAATGCCCAGGTGTGGCATCTGCGCGGCCTGGTGGCGCAGGAGCTTGGCCGGCATGAACAGGCCATCGAGCGCTTCCGGCGGGCGATGTCGCTGGGCCATGACCGTGCCGAAACCTGGTTCCAGATCGGTCGAACGCAGGGCCGCGCCGGCGACGCGACCGCCGCGATGGCGGCTTATCGCGAGGTGCTGGCCGTCGCGCCGGCACGCGTGGACGCGCTGTGCAATCTGGCGAATCTCCAACTCGAAGCCGGTGCTTTCGACGATGCCCGGGTCAACTACGAACGCGCGCTGGCGCTGGCGCCGGATAACGCGACCATCCACTACAACCTCGGCACGCTTTGCCTGAAGCGGTTCCAGCCCGCGCAGGCGGCGAGCCATTTCGAAGCGGCCATCCGGCTCAGGCCGGACTACGCGAATGCCCATAACAGCCGGGGTGCCGCGCTCGCCGAACTGGGTGCCACGGTCGACGCGGCCGCTGCGTTTCGCAAGGCCAGCGAACTGGCGCCGACGTTCATCGAACCGCTATTCAACCTGCACGGCCAGCTGGTCGATCTCGGCGACATCGATGGCGCGATCGCCTGCATGCAGCGGGCCGTCGATATCGATTCCTCCAATGCCGACAACCGTTTCTTTCTGGGCATGCTCCAGCAGTACGGCGGGGACGAGGAGGCCGGCACGCGGATTCTCGAGGCCCTGCGCGACGAGGGACGGGCCGAGGCGGAAATCGATTCATGGGGGTATTTGCGCGCCTTCTCGGCGGCGCTGCCGGCCATGACCGGCAGCGGCCGCCGGACATTCGAGCTGGCGATCGCGCGCGCGCCGGGCACGGGGCTGGTGCTCGAATTTGGTGTCTATCACGGCAAGTCGATCCGGCAGATCGCCGCGATGGTCGATACGATCGTCCATGGCTTCGACAGCTTCGAAGGCATCCCGGAGGATTGGGGCGCCGAACCGAAGGGGTCTTACAGCACCGGGGGCCGCCTGCCGGAGGTGCCGGCGAATGTCCGACTGCATCCGGGCTGGTTCGAGAACTCCCTGCCGGAGTTCCTGCGCGCCGAGGCCGGGCCGGTCAGGTTCGTCAATGTCGATTGCGACCTGTACGGCTCGACCAGGACCGTGCTCGACCTGCTCGCGCCGCGCATGGTGACGGGGTCGGTCGTCGTCTTCGACGAATTCATCGGCTACGAGACTTGGCGGGAGGACGAGTACAAGGCCTTCCACGAGGCCGTTGAGCGCTTCGGCTGGACCTACGAAGTCCTTTGCTTCAGCTTTATGACCCGGCAGGTCGCGGTCACGATTACCGTCCCCGAAATTACTTCGCCATAGGCCTGTCGGGCCGGGCCTGTTCGGAACCGCCGCCGTCGCCTGCGTACTGGCGACGCAGCGACGTATAGCGCTCCGCGCGCACGTCGCGCACCCGGGCCATGGCGCGCTCGACCGGCACGCCCAGCTGGGCGAGCGTCTCCGCGGCGATCATCAGGCTGCCCTCGAGCACTTCCGGAATCACCTCGGTGGCGCCGGCGTGCTTGAGCTTCTGGGTCGCCGAATCGTCGGCGACGCGGACGATGACCGGCACGTCGGCGCGCTCGCGGCGTACCACGCGCACCACGCGTTCCGCCGAATGAACGTCGGGATAGGCGACCACCACGGCGCGCGCGCGTGCCAGACCCGCAGCCTTGATGACTTCGGGACGGTCGGCGCTGCCGAAGACGACACGGCCGTTCGCCGGTGTCTCGGCCCTGACCTGATGGGGATCGATGTCCAACGCCAGGAAGCTGATGTCCTCGTCGGCCAGGAAGCGGCCTATGTTGCGGCCGGTGCGGCCGTAGCCGCAGATGATGACGTGCTGGTCGAGCGCGAAGCCGGCGACGACGACCTGGTGGATGGCGAGTGCCTTGTGCGCCCAGTCGCCGCGCGCCATCTGGCCGGACAGGCGGGCGACGCGCTCGATCAGCAGCGGGGCGATGAACATCGATGCCAGCATGGCCGACAGTGTTACCTGGAACACGTCATTGCCGATCAGCTTCTCCTCGTAGGCGAGGCCGATCAGCACCAGGCCGAACTCGCCCGCCTGCGCCAATTGCGCCGCCGTCCGGAGCGCGATGTCCATCGAATTGCGTGCCGCGACGGCGATCGCCAGCACGACCGCGCCCTTGCCCGCCACCAGCAGCAGAACCGCGAGCAACAACTTGTCGAGATGCGCGACGACGAAGCGCAGGTCGAGCATCATGCCGATGGTGACGAAGAACAGGCCCAGCAGGATGTCGCGGAACGGCCGGATGTCGGCCTCGACCTGGTGGCGATACATGGTTTCGGAGATCAGCATGCCTCCGACGAAAGCGCCCAGGGCAAGGGACAATCCGGCGGCACCGGTGGCGTAGGCCAGACCCACTACGATCCAGAGCGTCGCCAGCACGAACAGTTCCTCGGAGCGCCTCGCCGCGACGGCGTCGTAGACCGGGCGCAGCAATCGCTGGCCAGCCCAGATCAGTACAGTCAGAACCATCACGGCTCCCAGCATGGCGATGGCCAAGGCGTTGATCATCTTGCCGGCGGGTTGCGCGAGCGCCGGCAGCAGGATCAGGCATGGCACCACGGCGAGATCCTGGAACAGCAGCGTGCCCATGGTCTGGCGGCCGGAGCGCGAGTGCAGTTCGAAGCGTTCCGACAACAGCTTGGCGACGATGGCGGTCGAGGACATCGCCACCGCCAGGCCGACGGCGAGGCCGGCGCGCCAGCCCTGTCCGTAGCCGATGCTGGCCACGAGCCCGGTACCGAGCGCGGTGAGCAGCATCTGGGCGCTGCCGAAACCGAACACCAGTCCGCGCATGGCTTTCAGACGCGGCAGGCTGAACTCGAGGCCGATGGAGAACATCAGGAACACCACCCCGAACTCGGCGAAGGTGGAGACTTGATCGCTCTCGTGCATGAGGCCGAAACCATGCGGGCCCACGGCAATGCCGACCGCGAGATAGGCGAGGATCGAGGGCAACTGGAAGCGGCGTGCCAGCGATACGGCGGCAACGGCGGCGGTCAGGAGCAGCAGCAGGGCGAGAAGGTTCTGGTGCATCGAAGCTAAGTTTAGCGTGCCGGACGCCGCCGGCATGCGTTCCTGGCTACTTGTGGTTCCGGGCTACTTGTCGCCGATCAGCCTGACCTCGACGTTGATGCGCTCGTCGGCCGAGACCGTGGTCCGGCGAGGATCGATGACCACCCGGATGATCTTGCGCGGCGGCACCCCGAGCCCGCGCAGGTGGCGCCGCAGGGTCTCGGAGGCCTTGGCCGCCAGTCCCAGCGCGTACTCCCGGCTCGCCACCGGCGGCGCGAACAACGTGAGGCGCAGCGAAAGGTTGTTGCCCTTCTTTAGCCGCGCCACGAGGGCGCTCAGCCGGGCGTTGACCTCGGCCGGTGGCCCGGTGTCATCGGCCGCCATCGAGAACGCGAGATCGGGCGGCGGCCCCGGCGACTCTGGCGGCTCGGGCTCCGGTGGCGGAGGTTCCGCCACCGGGGTCGCGACGACCTCCGGTACCGGCATGGCGGCGGGAGGCGCCGCCGGCGCTTCGTGGATGAGGGGCGCCGCCAACGTCTCGGGCGGCTGGGCGACCGTTGGCGCACGCGCCGGCGTTTTGGCACAGCCGGACAGGAAGAAAGGCGATGCGCAGAGCAGGGCGGCAACAAGGCTGGAGAAGTAAGCGCGGCTCATCGTCAGAATGCCTGATCCCAGCGTATCGACAGCCGGATCGCGGAATTGATCAGGCCGACCATGCTGTAGGTCTGCACGAAGTTGCCCCAGAGTTCGCCGGTGCGGGTGTCGACGTGCTCGGCCAGCAGGCCGTGGCGATTGCGCGCGGCCAGCATCTTTTCGAACAGCGCCCGTGCCTCGTCCTTGCGGCCGATGGCCGCCAGCGCGTTGATGTACCAGAACGTGCAGACCAGGAACGCGTTTTCGGGCTCGCCGAAATCGTCCTTTTCGACATAACGGAAAATGAAGTCGCCGCGCTTGAGATCCCTGGCCACGGCCTCGACGGTGGCAGCGAAGCGCGGATCGTCGGCGGCGAGAAAACCGAGCTCGGCCAGCAACAGCAGGCTGGCATCCATCGCGTCGCCATCGAAGGTGGAGACGAAGGCGCCCCGGCGCTCGTTCCATGCCCGCGTGCTGATGGTTGCGTGGATGCGCCGCGCGTGATCGCGCCAGCAGGTGGCGCGTTCCGAGAATCCCAGGTGTTCGGCGATCCGCGCCAGGCGGTCGCAGGCGGCCCAGCACATCACCGCCGAATAGGTGTGCACGCGCGCGCTGCCGCGCAGCTCCCACAGGCCGGCGTCGGGCTGGTCATGACTGGCGACGGCCAACTCGCCGAGCGGCTCAAGACGCCGGAATATCGCAGCGTCGCCGCGCCGCGTGAGCCTTTGGTCAAAGAAGACATGGGTCGCCGCCAGCACCGCCGAGCCGTAACTGTCATGCTGGATCTGCCGGTAGGCCTGGTTGCCGACACGCACCGGACCCATGCCGCGATAGCCGGGCAGCGTCGGCTCGACCCGTTCCTCGAGATCGGCGCGACCGTCGATGCGATACACCGGCTGCAGCGGCCGGCCGGCGGCATCGGTGGCGATGTTCACGACGTAGCCGAGGTAGCGCTCCATGGTGTGGGTGGTGCCAAGCCGGTTGAGCGCGTTCACCACGAAGTAGCCGTCGCGCAGCCAGCAGTAGCGATAGTCCCAGTTGCGGCCGCTGTCGGCGGATTCCGGCAGCGAGGTGGTCATCGCCGCGATGATGGCGCCGGTGTCGTCGTAGGCGTTGAGCTTGAGCGTGATGGCGGCACGGATGACCGCCTCCTGCCATTCGTAGGGGATGCCGAGGGCGCGCACCCAGTCGCGCCAGTAGCCGGCCGTTTCTTCCATGAAACGGCGGCCCACTTCGGCGACGGATTCGTGCACCGTTTCATCGGGGCCCAGCAGCAGGGTCAGACGGTCCTCCAGGAAGAAAGGCGTTTCCTGCAGGAGCGAGGTGATCGACGCGTCGGTGGTCAGGCGCAGCGTCAGGTCCGGCGTCACGTAGCGGACATGATGGCTGCCCCAGGTGACCTCGGGACGGGCCGCGCCGTGGCCGCTGGCCGGCCTCAGCCTGAAAGTCAGACGTGGCGATCCGCCGATGCGGCGCAACTGCCGCACCAGCATCATCGGCCGGAACATGCGGCCGTGCTGGCGGAAGCGCGGCGCGAAGTCGGTGATCTCGACGCCGCCGCCGTTGCGGTCGAACAGGCGCGTGACCAGGATCGCGGTGTTCTCGAGATAGTGCTGCTCGGCACGGTCGAAATCGGCGATGTCCACGGCGAACGCGCCGAGATCGTCATCGGTGCGCAGCAGCGAACAGAACACCGGATCGCCGTCGAAGCGCGGGAAGCAGCCCCAGACGATACGGCCGACATCATCGATCAGCGCGCCGACCGCGCAGTTGCCGATCAGCGCCAGTTCGAGCGATCTGGACGCCGGAACAGTCACCGGCACCGGTCAGCTTTCCAGGGCCTGCGCCAGCCAGGCGCGCACGGCCGCCACGTCCGGTAGCCGGTAGCGGGCGCAGGTCGGTTCATCGCCGACCTTGATCGACACGCCGTCGGCCTTGTTGATGGCGGCGAAACCGTGCTCGTCGTTGAGGTCGTCGCCGATGAACACCGCCTTGCGGTCCTTGAACGGCGCCTCGGCGAGGTACTCCTCGATGGCCGTGCCCTTGTCGAAGCCGCCGGGCTTGGCCTCGGCGACGCACTTGCCCAGTTGCAGGATCAGCTTGCCGCCCGATTCGCCCACCAGCTGGGCCATGGTGCGGTTGGCCAGATCTTCCAGGTCAGGCGCCTGCCGGTAATGCAGCGCCAGCGTCAGGCCCTTGTCCTCCAGCAGCAGGCCGGGATGCGCTTCCAGAAGGGGCGTCAGCGCCGCGCGGATGCGATTCTTCTCCTCGGGCGCGGCCGGGTGCAGCCAGAGGCGGCCGGCGGCATCGCGCCGCTCGAGGCCGTGCTGGCCGGTGCGCGGCAGGCG
>CAYXZX010000040.1:0-17759 GCA_964469455.1 uncultured Rhodocyclaceae bacterium
AGCGTCGACTTGCCGCAGCCGTTGGCGCCCAGCAACACGACCTTTTCTCCCGGCTGGATCGTCAGCGACAGTTCGGCCAGGACCGGCGCGCCTTCCGGCCAGGCGAACTTGACATCCTTGATGTCAATCATCGAACCCCCCGCGTGAGCGCATTGCCAGTGCCGATTCACTGGCGGCCGCCTGCGCCTTGTCCATCAGTGCGATGCCTTGCGCCGTAGCGTGATGGATGCGGTCGATGACACGCGGCGGCGCGGGATTGCGGCTGGCGAATGCCAAGGCAAAGTCTTTGACGATGCGCTCAAAGGCACGCAATTGCCCGAGCGTCAGCGTCGCAACGAAAGTCAGCGTTGGTGACACGCCACTGATGGCGGCGACCGGGTCGACGCGCGCGGCGAACCACATGCCGAGGAAGACCAGCAGCAGCACGCGCAGGTTCACCAGCAGCAGGTAGCCGGAGTTGAAGTCGCCGCGCCAGAGCGCGACGGCTGCATAGCCGAGGCTGACCGTGAGGTTGAAGGCGACGATGGCGATCAGCGCCCGGCGCAGCAGCTTCCAGCGTCCGCGTCCGGCGGCGGTCACGGCGACGGCAAGTGCCGTGCCGAGCAGGGCGGGTTCGTGGACGAAGGTCGTCGCCACGACGGCGAGCAGATAGGCGACCAGCCAGGCGCGCGGGCTCAACTGCACCATTTGCGAGTCTTCGCGTAGCGCCAGATCAGCACGGTCAGCACGGCTTCGCCGACGCCGATGGCGAGGTGCGGAATCAGCACGGCGGGCAGCGTGATCTCCAGCCCGAAGGGGAAGAACAGCGGCGTGCCGTCCGGCTGGTGGGCGATCAGCGGCTGGATGCCGAGTACCAATGCGACGACCAGGCCGGGCAGCACGACCGAGAGCCAGGCGGCGACGGCGACGGCAGCCGTTTCGTGCACGCGGGCGAGCAGCGACTTCATGGCCACGGCGGTCGTCGCACCGACCAGCCCCATGGCCAGCGCATTGATCGGCAGCGCCGTGACGCCGCCCGCGCCGAACAGCAGCGCCTGCAACAACAGCACCAGCGAGTAGGCGAGGAAGGCCAGGCGCACGCCGAAGATCAGCGCCAGCAGCGCGACGCCGAGCATGTGCCCCGAGGTGCCGCCCGGTACCGGCACCATGACGAGGCCGAGGCCGTAGGCCAGCGCGGTCAGCATGGCCAGCCGCGGCACCGTGGTTTCGTCCAGCCGATCGCGCAGGCCGCGCGCGGCCTGCGCCCAGGCGCCCGCCGCGACAACGTAGGCGGGCAGGTAGGTCTGCGGCGAGAGGAAACCGTCGGGGATGTGCATCAGAACAGGATGGAGCCGGACAGGATCAGGCGATACTTCTCCTTGCCTTCGGCGCCCTGCTGCAGGCTGCTTTCGTTGAGGCGCGTCCAGACGGGCTTCTTGAAGCCGATGGCGAAGCTCATGTTGTCCTTGTAGAGCCGCACGCCCGGCACGAGGTAGACCATCTTGCCGCCGGTCGCTTCGGCGCCGTCGCCGTTCTCGATGTCACGGCCGAGTGCCAGATACTGCGCCTCGAGCACGCCGTCGACGCGGAAGCGGCTGTCCGGATTCGTGTGCAGGCGCCACGACAGGCTGCCGTTCAGGCGGTCCTCGGCGCCGAACTTGACCTTGTTGCCGTCGTCGTACTTGTACTCCTGGAAGCGGATGATCGAAGCTTCGAGGTTGAAGGTGAGGTCGCGGCTCAGCTGCTTCGTCGCGGTGACGCCGAGCGAATACGACGGCTTGCCGAAGCCGAGCGACTTGCCGGGATCGATGTTGCCGTCGGACAGGCGGTGGTTGGCGTCGCCGGTCGGCAGGCTGCCGCCACCGAAGATCGTGAAGTGCCAGTCCTCCATGTCGTCCAGGCTTTCGTTGGCCGTTACCAGCTTGAGGCCACCGTCGTACTTGAAGCCGATCTGGCCCATGACCGACATGTCCGCCCAGCCCCGGCTGTCGAGGCCGCCGGATTCGTCCTTCTTGCTGTTGTAGGGCGCGAAGACACAGGCGGAGAACCAGGGCGTGAAACCGTGGCCCAGCCCGACCATCCAGAACTGGCTGTAGTCGCCTTCCACCGCCGCCGAGTGGTAGGTCTTGAACTTGGCATGGTCGAGCTTGGCATAGATCAGGGTCGAGCCGTCGGGCAGAACGGCGGAGCTGGCCGATTCGACCGGCGCGCCCGGGCCTTCGATCGCTGCCGCGCCGACGCCGGCAACGCCGTGGTGGGCATGGGCCATGAAGGCTTCACCGCAAAGGACGCCAAGGACGCAAAGATGGCAGAGTTTCATTTCGTCTTTTTCCCGAGAAACAGTTGGTAGAAGCCGAAGGCGGCGAGGATCAGGCCGAGGCCGAGCAGGGCCAGTGTCGTGCGACCGGGGCCGGTGTCGTTGGCAGCAGTCGCTCCGGCCTGCAGCGCGGGCGACTCGAAGCGCAGGTCCAGGCCGTGCCCGTCGGCGGAATACGCCTTGATGCGCCAGTTCCGCGTGTCGCCGGGAATGAAGACCACGCGTCCGGCGGCGTCGGTATTGCCGACCTGGGCGGGTACGTCCTTGCCATCCGGGTACAGCTCATATTTTTCGTAGGCGAAGGGGCTGCCGTCGGCATATTTCATCGCGACCGAAACCGCGCCGATCGCGGTGATGACGTGATCGACGGCGTGGGCGCTGGCCGCGCCGGCCCAGAGCGCGAGCAGGAAGGCGAGGGCTCTCATTTTGCGATCTCGAACTGCAGGATGGCGCTGCGGATCGCCACGTCGGCCTTGCCATCCGTGAGCGGTGTCTCGACGCTGGCGGCGATCAACTGCGTGCCGCCCTGGCGCAGCCGGATTGCGATGCGGCCATCCGCGCCCGTCGCGCCACGCGTCTCGCCGCCGTAGGCGACCGGTACGTCGGCCTTGGGCTTGCCGCCTTCGGTGATCAGCACCACCAGCTTGTCGCCGGCCTTCAACGCGAGAGGATCGACGGTCGGCGTGATCTCCAGCCCGTCGGAAAGCGGCCGGTCGGCGCCCGGCGTCCACCGGTCGATACGCTTCACGGATTCCTCCGACAGCCAGCTCTTGATCGCGCCGGCCACGCCCGTCCTGGGCACGTTCTTCGTCTCCCATGGCGTCTTGGTCCAGTAGCCGGAGGAAGCGGCGACGCGGATGGCGGAAAAGTCAGTCGTGGCGGTACGCCACGGTGCCTGTTTCGAGACTGGCAGCGGCTTCGTGCGGCCGCTGGCATCGAGGCCGACGGCTTCCTTCACGAAGGATGCGTCGTAGGCAATCGTCTCGGCGCCGCCGTGCGCCGAATGCTTGTGGCCCTGGTAGAGGGTGATGCCAGCCACTTCAAGCTCCAGCCAGAGGTCGTGGGCGAAAGCCGGTGGGACCATCAGGGCGAGGAGAAGGGGCAGGGTGCGGCGCATGGCGAGAGTGTATGAAGAACACGATATGACAGCATATCATACGAGTTAAATAATAGTTCACACGACATGATGAGGGATAATCCACCGATGACATTTGATCCAGGCCGTGTCCGGCTGACCCTGACCATGGACGAAGGCGTGGTGTCGCGCGCCGGCGCCGCTTGCGAGCGGCCGGATGTGGCGCGCCTGTTGCGGGGCCAGCCGGCGGAGCAAGCCGTGGCGCTGGTACCCCTGATTTATTCGTTGTGCGGCAAGGCGCAGGGTATCGCGGCGCGGGTGGCACTGGACGCGGCACGCGGAGATCCGGTCGAGACGCATGTCGATGCCGACGTTCTTGCTGAAGCGGCGCGCGAGCATGCGTGGAAACTGTTCATTGACTGGCCGCGGCAACTCGGACTCGATCCCGACGAGGCGTTCTTCGTCCGCTTGCTGCGGGCCAAGCCGGATCAGCGCAACGAGATGGCAGCCCTGTTGGCCATACATCCGCTGCTGACGAAGTTGCGCGAGGTCATCGGCGCAGGTGGATTGGCGGAGCTACTGGCGGCACGGATGGCGGTTCGCCGGCAAGAACTGCAAGACTGGCTGTTGGATGTTTCCGGCACCTTGGGCGGGGTAGGTTCGATGGTGATTGCACCACGCATCGGCGAGGCATGCGTCGAGACGGCGCGTGGTCTGCTGACTCATCGTTTGGCGCTCACGGGAGATCACATCGCCGACTACACAATCAAGGCGCCGACCGACACGCATTTCAGCGCCGGGGGCGATGTCGAGAAGCGGCTTGAACAGTTGCGAGGAATGAGTCAAGCACAAGCCGAGCAGCAGGCGTTGCGCCTGGTAATGGCATTCGACCCCTGCGTGCCTTGGTGCTGCGAGTTCTCCTGAAACGGTGGGCGAACGACGGCTGTCAGGCCAGTTCGTTCGGCTCGAGGAGATGCTCGATGGCGGTGATCCGATCCTTGAGTTGCAGTTTGCGCTTTTTCATCCGCCGCAGCAGCAATTCATCGTGGGGCGGCGCGGCCTCGAGGCGTTCGATGGCCTCGTCGAGGTCGCGGTGCTCTATGCGCAACTCCTGGAGCTGGACACGCAGTGTCTCGGGTTCGTCGTTGGCGGGTTGCATGGCCTGACTATGGTAGCGGTTGTCGGCGTCGAGGGGAAGCGGGCTGCCCCGATGCGGATTCGCCATAGGCCGCGAGGGTCTTTGACAATTCCCCGAGTACCGCCTTGCGCAATGCGTCCGGCGCGAGGACTTCCACACCGGCGCCATGACGCAGGATATCCATGATCAATTCGGTCGGATTGGCATAGGGGACTTCCAGCAGGTAGCCTCCCTCGGGTTCGGTCGAACTGCGCTGCCTGGGATGCCACTGCTCCGATGCCACCCAGCGTGCATGCTCCGGTGTGAAACGCAGCTTCGCCCATTGCACCTTGTCCCCGGAAAAGATGCCGTACCCGCCACCGAGCACTTCATCGAGCCGCTTCGCCGCGACCTCCCTGGCTTTGCGCTCGACGGGCTCGGCATGACGGATGGCGTCGACGCCGAAACTGCGGATCTCGTCACGCAAGTGACACCAGGCATCGAGGTACCAATTGTCGCGATAGAACACCAGCCGCTGCGGCGAGACCTCGCGTTCCGTCTCATCGTCGCGGCTGCGGTTCCAGTGACGGATGGCAAGACGACGGCGCTTGAGCAGGGCCGTGGCCATCACTTCGAAATACTTGAGGTCGGTATGGCGTTTGGCGGCATGAACAATGCGGATGCGCCGGGTCACCTCCTCCGGCGCATCGTCCTGGCTGCCGAGCAGGCTTTGCAGCCGCGTCTGCAAGGGAGCGATCTGTGGGCCGAGCAGGCCAGGCTGCACCTCGGCGAGCAAATTCTGCATCATCAGCAGCGCATGGATTTCGGAGGCGTTGAACCAGAGGCCGGGAAGCTGGAAGGCGGGACCGCTGGTCGACGACTCGAAGCGATAACCCCCTGCCTCGCGGTCGTAGAGGATCGGTGCGTTGAGGCGGTCGCGCAGATACTGGAAATCGCGTTTCAGCGTGGCACGGGAAACCTCCAGTATCTCCCGAATTTCCTCGAAAGTCGCGATGCCGCGATCGTGGAGCAGTTGCTCGATGCGATAGAAGCGCTCGCTGCGATCCATGGATCATTCGATGCGACAGGCATCGGCAAAATCAAAACGCGGGCTGCGTGGAAACAGTTTGCCCGGGTTGCCACGTCCGAGCGCGACGAGCATGAATGACTTGATCGCCGTGCCGGCGAAAAATGCCCGGTCGGCGGCCTCCGCCTTGAAGCCCGACATCGGGCCGCAGTCCAATCCCAGTGCGCGTGCGGCAAGTATCAGGTAGCCCGCCTGGAGCGAGGCACTGAGTCGGGCAGATTCCTCGATGAGAGGTTGGTTGCCGACAAACCAGGATCTTGCATCCGCGTGCGGAAACAGTCGCGGCAAGTGCTCGTGGAAGGTCATGTCCCGGCCGAGCAGGGCCACCACTGGTGCCGACATTGCCTTGGCGACGTTGCCGGGTGCCAGGACCGGCCGCAGGCGCTCCTTCGCTTCGTTACCGCGGATGAAGACGATCCGCAGCGGACACGAGTTGGCGGCGGTAGGTCCCCATTTCGCGAGGTCATACAGCGACTTCATGGAATCGTCATCGATCGGTTCATCGACAAAACCGTTGTGGCTGCGGGCAGTGCGGAACAGCTGGTCGAGCGCCGCGTCGGGCAGGCGGGATGGCATGGCGGGTCTCCTTGGGCTGGATGAAGGCTCGCGTAATTCTAAGTGGTTCCCGGCACGGTAAAATTGCACTGTCGCTGTCTGCCGCCCAAGCCGGTCTTGGCAGATAGCCTTTCGATCCGGAGAAGGTGGATGTCCGACAAAACCCTGAAGAACGCCCTGATCATCCTCGTGGTCCTCCTTGTCCTTGTCTTCGTGTGGCAGCCTCTTTCCCGATTGTTCAATGCCCCACCCATCACCAACGATTTCGTGCTTGAAACGGCGAGCGGCAGGTTGGACAGCCGCGATCTGAGAGGCAATGTGCTGGCGATTTCCTTCGCCTACGGGCATTGCGAGGATGAATGTTCCGACCGGCTGGCGCGCCTCGCGGCCGGTCTTCGGTTGCTGTCTCCGCGTGACCAGTCGTTGGTTCGCGCGATCGTCGTCTCGGTCGATCCTGATCGCGACACGCCGGCCCGCATGGCGGACTACGTCAAACGGTTCAAGGCAGACATGATCGGTGCCGTGGCCAATCCGGAAAGTCTCAAGGCCTTCGCAGAGAGCTTTGCTGCCGCTTATCGAAAGATGCCGGTGGCTGCCGATGGCACCTACCGGGTCGACCATAATCATCCAATCTATCTGGTCGGCACGGCAGGCCATTTCGTTTCCGCGCTTAACGAGAATCTCACTCCGGAGCAGATCGCGCAGGCATTGCGTGCCAAGCTGCCTCCGCTGATGCCGCCAGGCTAGCGGCCTTCAACGGACATCAGGGCTTCTGGAACCAATTGCCGGCGCGGTCCTGCATCCACCAGCCCGACTTGAATTGCTCCTGCCAGCGTTTCAGCAGGGCGGCACGGATTTCCGGCAGCCGCGCTTCTCCACCCTGGTTATAAGCAAGGGCGTACACAAGTGCCTGGCGATCGTTGTTGTCGTGGTCGATGAGTTTTTCGGCAATCTGGCGTTGCGTCAGCGTCAACTGCTTGCTGGTTTCGCGCTTTTGCAGCAGGCCGTCATTGCCCAGCCCGATGATGCCGGCATCGTACATCCTGACCAGCCTGGAGTAGCGCTGAGTCATCGAATGCTTGATGACGATGACGGGCGGCGTACCGATGTCGATGTTGATGGGTTCAGCCCAGGCGGTGGTCATGGGCATGATCAGCAGGGCAGCAAGCAGAAGGACGTTCTTCACGGAATGCCTCATGTAAGGGATGTCATTTGTCGACCGAACAGCAGCTGCCGGCCGGGAGCTACACGCCTAGGCGGTTGTGGTTCGCCATGCCGTATCACCAATCCACTGGCCGAGACGGTCGTTTCGTCACAAGAGTACCGTCACCCTGCCCCGGAATTCTGCCAGTCCGGCCGGCTGTGCTTGATAATGGACAAGGGCAAGATCCGAACCCCGATCGGATCTGGTGACGTCAGGGCTGTTGATGCTGGAGGGCTCGCCGCGGGCGACCGCTAGGACAAGCAATACGGCGAGCACGGCGACAATTCTCATCGCAGAATCTTATCACGTGGCTTCGCCCTTATACTCCCGGACTCTCCACCCGTGCAGGCATGAATGACCTGACAGGAAAATGATCGATATTGCTTCCGACTCCTCGCGAAAGCTTGCGCGAGCATGGCTTTGGCTCGGTTTGATGGCATTGATTGGTTCGGGCTTGCTGGCCATACTGCTGGTGTTCTCGCGTACTCCCGGCATTCAGGATGTTTTTCCGCTCAAGGAGTTTTTTCGCGCCGCACTGGTCGTACACGTCGATTTGTCCGTCGCCGTCTGGTTCATGGCCTTTGCGGCTGTGATCTGGAGCGCCGTCGGGCGAGGGGCCCTGCCGTGGCTTGGTTGGGTGGGCCTTGGCTCAGCGGCCATTGGAACGCTGGTGATGGCAGTGTCGCCTTTTTTCCCTGACGCGCATCCGCTCCTCAACAACTATATTCCGGTCCTGCAGCAGCCTGTTTTCTACGCATCTCTTTGGCTGTTGGGCATTGGCTTCGCGCTGGTGATATCGAGGGCCTTGCTGACCATACGGTTCGATCACTCCTTGAACATTGGCAGCTTCCTGGGGGCCGTTGCCGCTTTCCTGGCCTTGGGTGGCTTCCTCTGGTCTTGGTGGGCGGTTCCACGCATCGACGATGACAAGTTCTATCACGAGGTCTTGTTCTGGGGCGGCGGACATGCATTGCAGTTCCAGCACGCGCTATTGATGGCCGTTGCATGGTTCTGGATCGCCGAGGAACGGGGATGCCGGATGCCGCTATCGCAACGCGCTCTGTCCGCGCTGTTCTGGATTGGTGCCGTGCCGCTGCTGGCGGTTCCGGCAATCTATTTGATGGTGCCTGCGGGATCGTTGCCGCACATGGAGTTGTTCGCCAAACTTATGGAATGGGGCCACCCCTACATGGGACCGCTGATCCTGGTGGGCCTGATCGCGCTATGGAAGACCCTTGGTACGGCCCCGCATCCCGCAAGGTCGGCTTTCCTGGCATCCTTCGTCCTGTTTGCGGTCGGCGGCGTCCTGGGCTACATGATTCGAGGCGCCAATGTCGTCATTCCCGCGCATTATCATGGCTCAACGGTGGGGGTGACTTTGGCATTCATGGGACTCGCCTATGTGTTGCTGCCTAAGCTCGGCTATGGTGAGCCTGCCGGCCGCTTGGCGCGGTGGCAGGCTTATGTCTATGGCGGCGGCCAACTGATTCATGTCCTCGGGCTGGCCTGGTCGGGCGGCTATGGCGTGCAGCGCAAGGTGGCGGGTGCCGAACAAATGCTGACAACGTTGCCGCAGAAGATCGGCATGGGCATGATGGGCCTCGGCGGGTTGATCGCCGTGATCGGCGGAATCATGTTTGTGGTGGTCTGCCTGAAGGCAATGTGGCCACGCCGGGCGTGAGGCGATGGTGGCTGGCGGCGGCGTTGGCCGCCGTCGCCGCTACCGTGTGGTTCTTGCGACCTGGGGGTGAGCAGTATTCGCCTCTCAATCTGCACCCGGCAGTGTCTTCCGCCGACCTGACAGCATTGCGTGCCTTGGTTGTGCATGACATCGAGGGGCGCGAGCAGTCGCTCGATCAGTGGCGCGGCCGAATCCTTGTGCTGAATTTCTGGGCGACCTGGTGCACGCCTTGCCGGGAAGAAATGCCCATGCTTTCCGAATTGGCTGAGCGTTATCGTGGGCGCGTTCAGTTTGTCGGCATCGCGGCAGACAGCCTGGACAAGGTCAGGGACCTCGCCCACACGTTGCCGGTCTCCTATCCGCTGCTGGCTGGGGGTGAGGAGGCCATCAAACCGACCAAGCCATTCGGCAATCGTCCGCTCGCGGTACCGTTCACCATCGTTCTCGACCGCACCGGCGCGTTGCGAGCGGCAGCCCTCGGGCGCGTAACGAGGGCTGCACTGGTTGAACTGCTCGATCAGCTATAGCTGCGACATCATTCCCGGGGTTGAAGGGCCATGGAGCGTGCCGACAGCGTAAAGGCATCCGAGAAGCACATTCCCTCTTCCGCGCCCTGCGCGGTGAAGTGCGGGAATACCGCCTCGACCATTCGTACCGATCCGCAGGCATAGATTTCCTGCCCGGCAAGCGATGGGAAGTCCTGCAGAATGGCTTCGTGCACCATACCAGTACGTCCCGTCCAAGCATCGACGGGTTCGGGTTCCTGAAGTACCGGAATGAACTTGAAGTTGGGATGCTCGCGCGCCCATTGCTCCGGCAATTCTGGCATGTAGAGGTCGGCGCGCTTGCGGACTCCCCAATAGAGGTGGATCGGCCTCTTGAGTTTCCGATGGAAGGCATCCTCCACCATGCTCTTGACGGGCGCGAAACCCGTGGCACCCGCCACGAAAATGATCGGGCGAGTCGATTCGCGCAGCGTGAAATCACCCAGCGGTCCCTCGAAGCGAATCTGGTCGCCTTCCTTCATTCCGTCGAATACATGGGGAGTGAAACGGCCGCCGGGCATCAGGCGCAGTTGAAGTTCTATCTGATCCGCTTCGTGCGGAGGGTTCGCGAATGAGAATGGGCGTCGCTGGCCGTCATCCAGAATGACGTTGATGTATTGGCCCGCCACGAAGTCAATGCATTGCCCTTCAGGCAGTTTGAGGATCAGCCGCATGACGTCGGCGGCGAGCCTTTCCATCTTGATGACGCGCGCGGCGTATTCATGGATGTGTGCTGTCGCGGCACCCGGCTCGAACTCGATGATCGCGTCTCCCGTCACCGTTGCACAGCACATCAGCACTTTGCCTTGAGCGCGTTCCTCGGCTGATAGTGCGTTGGGTTGATAGATGCCCGGGTCTACGCTGCCCTGCAGCACGGCGCACTTGCAGACGCCGCAACCGCCATTGCGACATTCGTAGGGGAGATTGACGCCTTGCCGGAGGCCGGCATCGAGCAGCGTCTCACCGAAGCGGGCAGCCACCGCCTTGTGCCCGGGATGATAGGTGATCGTTGATTCCGCCTTGGCCGCACCTCGGCGCTGGGGCGGTAACCATGGCACCAGGAATAGCAGAATGGTGAGCCCGATGACAGCGAGCCAGAGCTTTATCGGATCGATGACATAGACTAGCGACAACACTGGCAACTCAAACCAGTCGAAAGCGATGTTGGTGGGCACGACAAGCATATCGGCCTCGCCACCTTGGCTGTGGATGGGCTTCAGTAGTGACAGCACAAGGAACATGAGCGTAACGGCGATTGCGACCGGACGCGGCGGATTGATATGTGCGCGCGGCACGCGCTGGACATGAACCCACATGACGAAGACAACCACCAGCGGCAAGCCGATGTGCATGAAGGCCAGCAGGGTGAACAGTCGGCTGTTGACGCTGTCTGGATAGAGGAAGTTGCGGATCACCGTGCCGTTGAAGATCGGCAGCGCGTCAAACCACTCCGCGGTGGCGACGACAACGAACTGGGCGAGTTTGTCCCAGACGAGCATGAAGCCGTTGATGCCGGCCATATACACCATCCAGATGAGCGCCACACCGGTCATCCAGGAGAACCACCGGAATCCACGATAACGATCGTAGGCGAAGTGTCGCAGCAGATGCAGCATCATCGTCAGGATCATCCCATCCGTGGCGTAGCGGTGCACGCTACGCATGATGCCGCCTGCCCACCACTGGTTGTGGGTGATGGCCTCGACGGATTGGTACGCATCATGGACGCCGGTTTCGGCGAAGATGTACAGGTAGAGCCCGGTTCCGACCAACAGCCAGAACTGCCAGAAAGTGATCGTGCCAAGGTGATAGAAGGGATTCAGCTTATCGCCGAAGGCCACATTGAATAGATTTTCGGCGCGCATGAAGAACCAGCGCACCATCTGTTGCAGAAACTTGATCATTGTTGTGATCCGCGCTCGAAGTGGGTTCCGGGTTATATGGGTTGGTTATTGGAAGAACAGTCCGCCCTTGTCGGGGTTGAAGTCGATCACCAGCACTTGTGCCGGCTTGAGCATGACCTTTTCCTCCTTTACAAATTTGAAGCCTGGCTTGGCAGCGTTGTCGTTCATCTTGACGGCCACCTGGTGTTCGCCGGCCTTGACTTCGAACCGTCTGTAGACGGTTGCGATGCCGTCCTTGGCAATGCCGGTGGGATGCATGACGGTCCGCAGCACCGGCTGTCCATCAATATCGACATGTAGCGTGATGTCGGATCGCTCCCGTGGACATTCCATGGGTGCCCTCATGTTGCGGGGCAGTTTTTCCAATTCTTCGGGGGTGCGCTTGCGGCATTCGCGGTCGCCGAGATGGTTGATGGACAGCTTGATCAGTGCAGCGTCATCGGGAATCTGATGGTATGTCGGCGAAGTTGCAAAATAGCCTATGAAGGCTGCAAATGCGCCATACAGGATTATCTGGCCAACGATGGCGGTGGGTTTGATCATGATGGTGCGCTTCTCCGGTGGTAAGGAAGCGGCCTTGCGGCAGCTTGGGTTTCGAGTTGGGTTCTGAACCGGCGCAGTTCATCGGCCAGCATCTTGCCGTCTTGGCTTGATGCATGAGCCAGGCGAAGACGCTCGGCGGGTACGTTGTGCCTCAGGTGGGGCTCCCTTTGGCGGGCGAGGCGCTCGGCAGTCCATCGGTCGCCCAGGCGATACTCGCAGCCACCAACACGGCATCCGGCTACCAGGACACCGTCGGCGCCGCTACGCAGGGCATATTCGACAAAGGCTGGCGGCAGCATGCCGGCGCAGATAAGGCTCATCGCGGCGGTATCGGAGTTCTCGAGCGCTCCGACGTCGGCCCCCTGGTCACACCCGAAAACGACGATTCGAGTCGAACCTTCGAGGTGCTTGATTTTTTCCTCGAGATTCCGGCGTAGAACCGAAACGGGCAATTGCGGCATGTCGATTCCCGTTACTAGGGCTTCCTGGCTGCGGAAAGGGGTCGAGGAGGGACAGGAGCCCGCGCAGATGCCACAACTGGCGCAAAGATCAGTGTCGACGATGGCGATCTTGTGACCAGGCTTGTCGGGATGTGGCTCCATGGTGACTGCCGCATACGGGCAGTCGACAAGACACCGGCTGCAACCGTTGCAGTTCGGCGCATCGACGACCGCCACCGGCTTGGATGCGGGGTGTGGCAACAGCGGCAAGGCAAACAGCAGTATGGTGCCACCTAGCAGCAAGGTCCAAACGAAACCAGGTGACGTGGCGTCGGTAAGCGGGTGGATGAAGAGGATGAACCAGTCCAGCCGTAATCCGGTGGCAACGACGGAGAGGTCGGCGGGCGCGTCGCTGACGGCCGGCTTCGCCACGGCCAGGATCAGCAGTACCAGTAGTGTTCCTAGTGCCAATCTTCTTGCTGGAAAGTGATCGACGCGGCTGATGCGGTGTACGTGAGCCCACAGCCCGAGAATCAGAAGGAGCGGCACGCCCAGGTGGATGAACACCAGCACCGTGAAAAAGCGGTCACTGATCGAATCGGGGGTGAGGAAATTTCGTGCCGCTGGCGTGGTGAAGATCGGGAGCCAGTCAAGCAGTTCCGTGGATGCTACGGCGGAAAACTGGGCGAGGCGGTCCCAGATGATCCAGTAACCACCAATACCGGAAAAGAACATGAGCCAGAGCAACGGTACACCTGTGACCCATGAGTACAGGCGAAAGCCGAAATACCTGCCGAAGGCCCATTCGCGAACGAGATGCAACATGGTGGTGAGAATGAACGCATCCGACGCATAGCGATGCAGGCTGCGAAGCACACCGCCCAGATACCATTGCTGGTTGGTGAGCCAGTCGATCGATTCGTAAACGCCAGCGATGCTGGTGTCGAGAACGGTATAAAGATAAAGGCCGCTGGTCGTGACAATCCAGAGAAAGAAAAATGCCATCGCGCCCAGGTGACGCCATGGATTGTTGTTGCCATCGAAGATCCCGTCAAAGACCTCCTCGGCTTGCTGAAAAAAGCTCCGTGTGCTCCCGCGCAGGGCGTCGTGAATGCTCAACTTCGGACTCATCCGTCGGGTCGACCCGGCGGGACGACCATTAGGGATCAATGATATAGAGACTCGGAGCCAGTTGAATTGACTGGCATCAACCAGACTTGGCCTTGCGGTTACGACGATCCTGCCAGAAATACCAGGCGAGCCATGCGAGGAAGGTCAGTATGCCGGCGATCTCAAAGTAGACGGCATAGTTGGTTCGGTACTTGCCTGTAACAGGATCATAGACCGAGCAAAGGATGCGGAACCGCTCGACCAGTTCTTCGATCGTATTGACCTGCGGCGGAATCGGCGCTCCGGCGACCAGGGTCTTGAGCGGTTCGACCAAGGCTTCAGCCGTGAATGTCTCGCCATACACCTGCCTGACAATCTTGCCATCGGAGTCAACGATGGTCACTTGATTGATGTGATCGAAACCAGCCACCGTGGCAATGTAGCTGAAGCCAAAATTGCGAGTAAGGTCGGCAACCGCTGCGGGCGAAGGGCTCAGGAACTCCCAGTTAGGTAAATGGATTCCGTATTGGCGGGAAAACGACTTCATCGCCTCCGGAGAATCGAAAGGCTGGTTGAAGCCAATGCTGATGATGTTGAAGCGCTCCGGTCCGAGCGTAACAACGGTTCCCTCGACCGCTTTTTGAAGATTGCGCGTCGTCGTGGGGCAGACCTGAAAGCAGGCCGTGTAGATGAAGCTGACCAATAGCGGCTTGCCCCTGAAACGCGACAGCGCAACCTGGCGCCCTTGCCGGTCCAGTAGGAGCGCTTCATCAACCTGACGGCCAATGACTCCCTGGGAACGCTCGAGTGCAGCTTTTTCGTCGAGGACGGTGAGCGTGGCATCGACTACCGAGCCCAGGGGTTTGGAGGTAACTTTTGGGCTGCTGTCAGTATTTCCTAGCGACGGAGCGGTGGTAAATCCGCAGAAAAACAGACCCGCGAGGGTCACCACGCGGAGAACACGAAGAAGCACCAAGTGGGCCTGTCTTGCGCCTAGAAGCGCGCGTCGATGATGGCGGTTGTGAGCACCAGCGTTAACTGAGCCAGTGAAGCATGGAAGCAACTCATGGCTGTCGCACGGGTTGGATTGCGCGACAAAGTCCATGCCTTTCCAATGAACCAAGCACCGCCAATCGAGGCACCAACCAAATAAATGGGTCCCAGACCCAACATCGCCGGCAGGAAGGAGGCTGCAACGAGGATTACGGCGCTCGCAAAGACAGTATTGGCAGCCCGCTTGTCGCCCACGACTACCGGAAGCATCGGTACTTTGGCGGCAGCATAGTCATCGCGGAAGGCGATCGCCAGACTCCAGAAGTGGGGGGGGGTCCAGAGAAACAAGACGAAGGCGAGCGCCAGAGGCAATGCTCCAACATCGGGAGCCGCTGCGGTGGCACCCGCTAGAACCGCCCAACTGCCGGCCAAGCCTCCAAAGACGATGTTCAGCCACGTGCGTCGCTTCAGCCAGACCGTGTAAACGACTGCATAGAAGAAGGCGCCAAGAAAAACGAACAAAGCCGACCAGGCGTTCAGCGCAAGCCACGCCGAGACCACCGACAAGGCCATGAGTCCGACAATCACGACGAGCCAGATTGGACCATGAGTGACTTCGCCAGTCGCGAAGACCCTTTTGCGAGTGCGCGACATCAACGGGTCGATATCGTGCTCGTAGTACTGGTTGAATGCGCCGGCGCTTGCAGAAGAGAGTAGCACCGCCAGCGTCAGCGTGATCAATTGCAACGGGGTCAGGGCCGGCCCGTCGGCCACCGCTAGTCCGGCAAGCGCCGTAAACGTAATCACGACGCCGATTCTGAGCTTGAATACTCCAAGAATGGCTCGCAGAGACAGGCGCGAGGATGCTTTGGGTGACAGGTCGGGCAGCGTCGATTCCATGGGGTGCGTGCTAATTGATCTTGCTCGTTCCGGCAGCGAACATCGGTAACCTGCTTGAATCGGACCTGATCCTCAAGTCCGATTGAGGCAGATTCCCCGCGCCCAACATCTCGAAAGATGCCAGCGCGGGGACGATCACGGACGCATCAGCCCAATGCCCAGACTTCGGAGAGGTATTTCCAGTTCACGAAGTAGTACAGGACGAATGACACCAGCAGGAGCATCGCCAGCACCACGGTACCCGGAACCGCGACATGCTCGCTGCTGCCGGTGTGGGAAGCGTTGGCGGCAAGGCTGTCCAGCGGCGCGTGAGGTACCGCCTTGTCGCTGAACTTGCCTTCATCGAGCTTCTTGCCCCAGAGCAGGGAACCCACGACCAAGTAAATCCAGAGCGCGCCGCCAAGGATTGCGAGCACACCGAAGATGCCGGTCAAGCTCATCATCAGGTGGGCAGCACCGGGCCATTCGTACTGGAAGGGCGCACCGGAGAATGCCATGTCCCAATGCCGACGGGAAACACCCAGCGTACCGGCGCCCATCATCACGAGCGTCAGGACCGCCATGCTGAGGCCGAACAGATACGGCTGAATCTTGCAAAGCCCCGGAGAGATCATCTCGCGCTTGAACAACGTCGGTACCAGCAAGTAGGTGATCGCCATGAACGCGAGTGTCGTGCCGGAAACGACTGTGGCGTGGAAGTGGCCGGGGACGTAGAACGTGTTGTGCATCAGCATGTTCAGCTGCTCGGTGCCGAGCACCACGCCGGAAATGCCGCCGAGGAAGCCGAAGTTAACCAGCGACAGGAACATGCCGGAGAACAACGGGTTGCCCCATGGGGCCTTGCGCAGCCACTCGAACAGGCCATTGGTATAGCCTTTCTTGCGCTGCGCCGCCTCGATGGCGCCGGGGACGGTGAATCCGTGGACCATCGATGCCAACACCGCGAAGTACATGAAGTAGGAGGTGTTGAGAACCTTCCACTCCGCGCTCATGCCCGGATCCGACAGCAGGTGGTGGGCGCTGGCGAGTTGCAGGAAGAGGATGTAGAGGAAGAACGCGAAGCGCGAAACCTTCTCGGACAGCGGCTTGGCGCCGAACACGACGGCGGCGATCAAGTACCAAATCGAAACGTGAGCCGACACGTTGATTTGCTGCGAGGAGTGACCCAGACCCCACCAGACCATGCGATAGAGTTGCGGATCGATCTCCTTGATCAGTCCCATCGACCATAACAACGTGGGTACCAAGATTCCGGCGCCCGTCAGGATGGTGAAAATCGCGATGATGCAGGCAGTAAGGGCGCCAAACGTCACCAGCGGAATCGAGCCTTCGTAGGTTCTTTCCTTCTTCGCTACGACCAGAGTTCCGAGGAACACGAAACAGCCGATCAACGCACCGACGGCGAACAGAATCAAGCCGAGGTAGAACAGCGGCGAGGCCTGCATCGGCACGTAGGACGTGAACATGACGCTTGAATTGCCTGCCAGGACGGCATAGTTGCCGACGACGGCGCCGATTGCCATGAGCCAGAATCCCAGCCAGGCGATCTTCGGCGTTGCCAAGCGACAGCGCAACAACGTGGAGGATGCGAAGTACAGAACGGCCATCTCGAAGAAGATGATCCAGACCAGCAGCATGTCGACACCATGGGCGGTGAGCACCAGGTAGAACATGTCAGCCGGCAGCAACTTGATGGCCGGCCAGCGGGTAAGGATGACGCCGAGCGCCATGATGCCGCCGACCAGCAACGCGAGAACGCCGGCGACGGCGTTCCAGCGCATCAGCTTCTCGGCCTCGGTATCGAATTGCAGCCCGGTGCGCGGGCAGGTACGGTAAGTGGTTGCCATCTGTGTGTTCCCCTTATTTCACATAGATGCGGCCAAGCATCGTGTGATGGCCGATGCCGCAGTATTCGTTACAGACGATCGCGTACTGTCCGGAGTGTGTCGGTGTCATCTTGACCACGTGTTCGTAGCCAGGCAGAACCTGAATGTTGATGTTTACCGGTTGCAGCGAGAATCCGTGCTGGTAGTCCATCGAGGACAAATGGATCTTGTAGGTCTTGCCCTTTTCCAGTTCCAGAATAGGCGACCATTTCCAGAGGCTGGCGACCAGGTAACCATCACCACCATCCGGCACTTTGACGACCGGGATGTTTTGCTCGGTTTCGGTGCGGACCGTGTTGGCCGCAATGAATTTCTCGGCCTTGGCGGCAAATGCCTCGGGCGTGGTCTTATAAACCTCGTTCGAGAGATTCTGTTTGCCGTTGATGTGCCAGTAGATCATCATGAAGAACATGATCATGGCCC
>CAYXZX010000041.1:0-17735 GCA_964469455.1 uncultured Rhodocyclaceae bacterium
GACGCGCTCGGCATCGAGGCTGTCGAGCAGGTTGCGCACGATGGTGGTCTTGCCGGCACCGACATCGCCGGTGACGACGATGAATCCCTCGTTCTGGTGCATGCCGTACTCGAGGTAGGCCATGGCACGCCGGTGCTGCTTGCTGCCGAAATAGAAGCTCGGATCGGGATTGAGCTGAAAAGGCTTGCCGGTCAAGCCATAGAAGGACTCGTACATGACGTCAGAACTGGATCGAGACCGATCCGATCACTGCGTTCTCGGTGTACGGCTGGGTGGTCCTGTCGAACTCGGTCCTGCGCGCGGTCAGCGCCGCATTCGTCTTGGGGCCGAGCTTGGTCGAGAGGCTGGCCGACAATGCCTTCTGCGTCGTGCTCTGGTCTTGCCCGGATGTCTGCCCGCTGCTGCGCGAATGCGTGCCCGTGACGCTCAGCGCGGTCTGGGGTGACAACTGATGCGACCAGCCGACATTGAAGCCCTTCTGTGTGATCGATGATGCCACCGAGAAATCATCGCCCGTGTCCAGCCCGGCGCCCAGCCGGTCATCCTTGCTGCGCACGGCGGCGAGAGTGACGGTATTCCGCGCGCCGCGCAACAGCCAGGCCAGTTCCTGGTTCCGCCGCGCGCTCGGCTGCGAATTGAGGAAGCCGCCATTGACCGCGACATTCGGCGCGATGCCGGCTGCCACCAGCAACGCATTCACTTGGGCGGCGCGAGCGACCGGATCGGGAATCGACGAGGCCAGTTGGGTGAACAGCAGATCGTAATAGGTGCCGAATCCCGCCGAGCCGACTTGGTTGGGCGATGCGGAGATATCCTTGACGTCGGTATACCGGATGGAACTGCGCTGAAGACGATGATTGACTGAGAAGTTGTGGCCATAGCCAAAGAATCGCTTCTCGCGGAAAGCCGACACCTGCGTGCGTTCGTTCGGGTTCCAGTCCGCGCCCATGCCATAGGTATTCCAGCTGCGCTTGTTCACCGCGAGAAAATCGTTGCTTTCGCGGCCCGCGCTTGCCGAAAGCTTGACTTGCGGATTAACGCGATAAGTGAGAAAGCCGCGGAGGCGGTCGCTTTCACTTTTTCGACCGCGCGAGTAATCATAATTCTGGCGGCTGGCATCGGCTGACCAGCCCAGCGCGGCGAACGGCGTGTTGCCGCCGAACTTCGCCAGCCACTCATCGGTGTCGGAGTCGGACGCCACCGACGACTTGGCGCGCACTGCCGAACGACTGTAGCGCAGTTCGTAGTCAGCGTAGTTGGCGAACCTGCCCTTCAGATAGGGCGAAATACGGAAACTTGCGGTTTCGGTGTTGTTGGCATTGACACTGTAGTTGCCAGCCGACTGACTGCCGAATGCGGAAATGTTCTGCCGGGTAATGGCACCGCTCATGTCGACGAACAACAGATTCTCGACCGCCTCGAGCTTGCCGAACGTATTCAGGGAGTTCTGAGTCTGAGTGTCCCGCGTTCCCCGAGCGTAGTACAACTCGCGCAACGCATAGTCGAAATGAAGCTTGAGCCGCTTGGTATTTCCGTCGATGCGCACGCCCGGGCTGACTTCCGTAATCTGGTCGCTTTCCTTTCGCGCCTGGCCGAGGCTCGCGTTGTCGGTGAACGTCTCCTGCACGGTTATCGTTGGCACGATGGACCACGCGCGGCCGCCCGCCACGGCCTCGCCCTGCTCCTGCGCGAGCGCCTGCTGACCGACACCGGCGACCAGGGTCGCCAAGCCGGTCGCGAGCGTATACCTCGCGGCAATCATGTTCCGGGTATCCTCACGCTCCCCCCGCGCCCGGCCGCTGGTCCTGGCCATAGCCGTACCCATAACCGTAGCCATAGCCATAACCGTAGCTGCCGAGCGGATCGGGCCGCGCCTGATTGAGCAGCATCAGCTTGACCGGACAGTTCTCGATGGTGGCCAGCGCCTGCGTCACCTGTCCGTGCAGGGTCCTTTCGGCACGCGTGACCATCACGATCTGGCCCATATGGGAAGCCAGCGCACGTGCTTCGGTCGTCACCAGCAGCGGCGGCGAATCGAAAATGATGATCCGGTCGTCATAGCGCTTCGCCATGTCCTCGATCAGCCGGGCCATGGCATCGCTGGCGAGCAGTTCGGTGGCGCGCGGATGCTGGGTGCCTGCCGACAAGAGCGTGAGTTTCTCGACGTTCGATCGCAACAGCGTATCGCCCAGGTCGAGCGAATCCTTCACCAGCACGTCCATCAGGCCCGGACCGGGCGGCAGTCCCAGCACCCGGAAGACCGAAGGATTCGCCACGTCCGCATCCACCAGCATCACCGTCGTATCCAGTTCCATGGCGATGCTCATCGCCAGATTGACAGCCGTAAATGTCTTGCCTTCGCCCGGCACGGCGCTGGTGATCATGATCAGGTTGCCGTTGGCCACCGGCGCCGCGCCTTTGCCCATGGCGTTGGCGATCAGCGGGCGCTTGATCACGCGGAATTCGTCGGCGATCTGTGCACGCGGCGACTTCGGCGTGATGAAACCGTTTCTCCCCAGCATGTCGAGGTCGATGGCCACCGTCCTTGCCCGTCCATCGGCAGGCGTAGCCGGGCGAACCGGTTGTGCCGCTGGCACGGCAGCCGGAACGGCAACCGCCTCGGCCGGTTGCGTTGGCGGCGCCTGATCGTCGCCGGGAATCTCGACTCCGGCTTGGCGGAGCTGTTCGAGCCGACTGGCGGCCTGTTCGATGAGACTCATGTCGCTTTCCTCAAGCCAAGCGGCCGGAAATCAGGGCAAAAGCAAGAATGCCCGATGCGTACAACGCGATGAGACCGAAAAACCCCAGCAAAAACAGCTTTGTCCGGCGTTTCTGGCGAGCCACTTCGGCATCCCCGCGCAACCGCGACACCGAGCCGAGCACCGGCAGGCCGGTCACTTCGCGCAACACGCGGCCATCGAAGAACACCGGCCTGAGCTGGCTGGCGATGAAGCTGACGCCCAGCCCCACCGCCAGGCCGATGAGCAAGGCCCCCGGCAGCAAAATCATGCGATTAGGCGCCACCGGCGTCGTCGAGGCGCGCGGCGGATCGATCAGCCGGAAATCCGCGACACCGGCGGTCGACTCCAGTTCGCCGGTCAGGCTGGCGGATTCGCGGCGGGCCACGAGGGCATCATAGTTCTTCTTGTGCACGTCATAGTCGCGGTTCAACTGGGTAAACTCGGCCTCGAGCTGCGGTGCCGTTCTCATCACGTCCACCGAGCGACGATATTGGGAATCGTATTCCGCGACGCGCGCGCGCAGCGACGCCACGGTCGCCTCGGCCTCGGCGAGCGACACCTTCATCTGCTGGTAGGCCGGATTGGCATTGACCGACGCCACCGCCGGATTGGCCACGGCCGCCTTCTTGCGCGCCGCGATTTCCTGCCGCTTCTGCTCCTCGAGCTCCTTGATCAGGCGACGGGCGCCGACCACGTCGGGATGCTGGTCGGTATAGCGCTGCAGCAGCGTATCGAGGTTGCGCTTCTGGGCATCGATACGGCCGTCGATGTCGGGGATCGACACGGACGACTCGGTGCCCGGCGCATCGGGCAGCAATACCGGTTCCTCGCCCACCAATTGCCGCCGCAACGCGTCGCGTGAATTCTCGGCCTCGCGCAGATCGAGCCGCGCCTTGGCCAAAAGCTGGCTGACGTCGGAGATCCGCTCGGTCAGCCCCTTGCCCTCGCCCAGGCGCAGATCGATGTTCTTGAGCTTGAAGTCCTTGAGCCGGCTTTCCGCCTCCTGCAGCTTCTTTTCGTAAGCCTTGACCTGCTCGTCGATGAACTGCTTGGCCGAGGTCGAATCCTTGCGCTTGTCGCCAAGGCTGGATTCGACAAAGATCGACACCAGCGACTGCACCACGCGCTTCGCTTTTTCCGGCTCGGAATCACGGTAGGCCAGGGTATAGAGATTGTCGCGGCCGGCACTTTTGATCTCCAGCGACTTCATCAGTCCGTCGACCAGTTCGTCCTGCTCAGACTTCGACTTCACCTTGAGGTCGAGGTCGGCCATGCGCACCAGCCGCTCGACATTGGGGCGGCTGATCAGCGTGCGGCTGAGCATCACCACCTGCTGTTCGATGTTCGGCTGCACCGCCAGCCCGGCCATCAGCGGCTGCAGTATCGACTGGGTATCCACGAAAATCCGGGCCGAGGCCTCGTACTTGTCCGGCACCCGCATGATCACCACGGCGCCGACCACGCTCACCAGCCAGGCCACCGCCAGGCCCAGCCAGCGCTGCCGCCACATGGCCCGAAGTATCGCCCCCGCCTGCCGAAGCAGCTCATCCATTTCGACTTGATTTCCCTAGACGTTGATCATCGCGCCGACGGCCACGCGTGCCACCGGCGCCAGTCGCCTCACCAGCCTCAGAACCAGCTCTGCGGAATGATCAGCACGTCACCCGGCCGCATCTCGACATTCGCCGAAACGTCGCCCCGCTTGATCAGATCCTTCAGGCGCACGCTGTACTGCTTGTTGCCCTCCGCCGTGCGCAGGATCGTCGCGGCATTGCCGTCGGCGAAGTCCGTCATGCCGCCTACGGCGATCATGACGTCCAGCACGGTCATCTTCTGCTTGTACGCCAGGATCTGCGGCTTGGCAGCTTCGCCGACGACGCGGATCTGCTCGCTGTAGGGCCCGACAAAGCTCGTGACGACCACCGTGACCACGGCGTCGCGAATGTACTTGCTCAGTTCCTTCTCGATGTCGCGCGCCAGCGTGGTCGGGTCCTTGCCCATCGCCGGCAGGTCCTCGACCAGCGGCGCCGAAATCCGGCCGTCAGGCCGCACGGGCACCGACATGGAAATCTCCGGGTTGCGCCAGACGATGATATTCACCGTGTCGCCCGGCCCGATGATGTACTTGTAATCCGGCGATGCCGCAGTAGCCGGCGCCGGCGGTTGGCTGGTCGATGCGCAACCCCAGAGACCCGCAAGAACTAGCCCAAGCAGCAGGACGCGGCCCAGCACTCCGAACACCCCGAACGAATTCGAATTCTTCTTAAGACGCTGGAACATGATCCCCTCCCTGGTCGCAGCAGAACGATTAGCAAACGTGCATAACTATAACTTAGAAAGGCTTACGCGGGCCTCTTCACGCCGCTTGCACGCTTGCCCTCGGGGTTTAACGACCGGCCAGGCGCAAAACTTGAGTGGCGTGGGCAAGTTGTGCAGATTCATGGCGTGGTGATCGGTTGGTCCGATCACAGTTTCCTGATCGCAGCTGTGGGAATCCACAACGCCAAGGGCGAATCGGGCAGTCGCTCGAACTCGTACCGCTCATACCACCCTCGCGCGCATTCGTCCTTTGCATCGACAATGATGCCCACCATTCCGATCTCGTCCGACAAGTGCAAGCACCGTTGCAAGGCGTGGGCAAGAAGCAGTTCACCCAGCCCTTGTCGCTGACGTTGCCGGGCAACTGCAAGTCGAGCCAGACGAGCTACCGGCAACGGGAAGTTCGGAAAACGATCAGCATGCTTGGGTGGCAGGTTGTCGCGGCGAATTCCGGCCATGGCAAGACTGTAGTACCCGCTTATTGCACTGCCGTCCACCGCCACATACGTCCGGCTGATGTTGGCCGCCGCATGTTGACGCGCGAAACGATGAAGATACTCATCAAGAGCACCTACACCACAGGTGAATGCGCGTCTATCGTGATCCGATGAAAGCGGCTCGATGATGCCCGCAAAGTCCACGCTTAGCGCTTTCCTTGCCACTCGCGATGACGTTTCATGGCAGCTGAAAGCTTGGGCCGAGGCTTATCCGTATTGTCCAGGGCCCTGGCGAAGGCATTCCAGTCGCGGGAAGTCAGGGCCATCATTTCCGTTTCGGCCAAGATCTGTCTGGCACGCTCCTGTGCGGTGCCCAGCAAAAAGGCGCTAACCGACATGCCTGCCGCCGTTGCGGCACGCACGATAAGTTCTTTGATTTCTGGCGATGTCCGCAAATCAATGCGCTCGTGTGCGTGATTCGAAGCCAGCATGATCGGCAACCTCTGTACGGAAAATTTACGGCTCATTGTAACGCTCGTTACGGCTTCAGGCAACTCGCCGTACAAACACCGTACACGACTTGTATTGGTAGGCAAGCGCAATCGGCGGCGGAATCTTGCGACAAACCGCCGGCAAACCGGATATCAGCCAAATCGAGGCTACATCCCGTGCCGCAGCGCCTCGACCACGTCCAGCCTGGAAACGCGGAGCGCCGGCCGGATGGCGGCCAGGCAGGTGGCAAGAAACCCGATCGCGCCGGACGCCAGCACCGGTAACGGCACCAGCTGGATTTCCGCCGTGTAGCCAAGATTGGCGTTGGGTGGCGGCGGCATGGGAATGCCTACCGCCGAAATCGCCACGGCCAGCAGGCAACCGACCGCCATGCCGAGCACGGCGCCGATCAGCCCGATCAGCACGCTCTCTATCATCACCGAGCGGAAGACACCGGCCGGGGGCGTGCCGATGGCCATGACCGTGCCGAATTCGCGCGTACGCTCGAAAATCGTCATGTTCACGCTGTTGGCCACGCTCAACAGCACCATCAGCAGGATGATCAGCCGCAGTACGCCGAACTGCCGATCGTAGAGATCCACCGCCTTTTCGTAGAAATCGGACAACTTGTTCCAGCGCGCCACCTCGAACCCGTCCGGACCAAACCGCCCTTCGATCGCCGCCGCGACGGCATCGGTATCCTTGGTCTTACCGAGCATCACGACCAGCAGATGGGCGCCTTGCGTATCCATCAATTCACGCGCCGCCGCCAGCGGAATGCGCACCGCACGGGCATCGAACTCCTTCGAAAAACTCTGGAATACGCCGACCACCTGAAAATCCAGCGTGTTGACCGCACCCTGCGCGAGGCTGATGACAAGATTGACCCGGTCGCCGATCTTCAGCCCCATGGCCTTCGCCACGCCCTGCCCAACCACCACGCCGTCGACGTCCGCGTCGGCCAGCGGGCGGCCTTCGACGTAGCGAAGATAACTGCTCACCTTCCCCTCGGCCTCCGCTTCGATGCCCTCGCCGATGATGCCGAGGTCGCGCTTGCCGTTGTTCAGCACCCCGGTGAAATTGAGGCGCGCGAAAACTCGTTCCACCCCCGGCGTGCCGCCAAGGCTGACTTTCAAGCCATCCGGTTGGTCGATCAGGTATTTTTCCGGCGCCTTCGTCTTGCCCTCGCGGTAGCCCTGGCGCGTCACCTGCAGATGCCCGGTCTGCGCGTGGATGATCGCCTCGCCCAGCTTGATGAACATGTCCTCGACGAAGCCCCCCGCCAGGATCATCCCGGCCACACCGACTGCAATCGCAACCAGCGTCGCCGCCGACCGTGCACGCTGCCGGACGATGTTGCGCAACGCCAGGAGTATCTGGAACTTCACTGCCCGTACCTCAACGCGTCCACGATATTCATGCGACCGGCTTTCCAAGCAGGGAAAGCGCTGGCTAATAACGTAGTGACCATCGCCAACACAAAAGCATCGAGCGCCAGACTGGGTGTTACAAGAATCTGACCGGAGTAGCCATGCGCCATGCCGGGCGGCGGCGGCATGGGAATACCGATGGCAGAAATCACATGTGCGAGAAGATAGCCCATCGCTATGCCAATCGTACCGCCCAACATGCCAATCAATAGGGCCTCGGCGACAAACAAGCGCATTACCGCATTGGCAGGCACCCCGACGGCCAGACTGGTGCCAATCTCAGCCGTTCGCTCCATGACGCTCATCGTCAGCGTGTTGGAGATCGTCAGAACGATGATCAGACCGATGATCACCTTCATCACCGTCACCTGCTTCGAGAACAGTACCACGGTCTTGTTGTAGAAGTCGGCGAGCGCCGTCCAAGGCACCACCTCAAGCCCGCTCGCAGGCAAGACAGCTCGCACAGCGTCGATAAATGACGGGGTACGCGCGGTTTCGTCAAGCAGCACAACCCATGATGTTGCCCCATCGACACGCATCAGCTTGCGTGCCATGGCGATTGGCAAGCGAACCGCGCTGTCATCGTATTCCTTGGTCACGGTGGCGAAAATCCCTGCCACCGTCAACTCCAGCGCACTGGCGCTGCCGGTGGCTGTGGTCGCCAGGAGAACGACCGTATTGCCCGGTTTCGCGCCTAAGCTCTTCGCCAGTCCCTCGCCGAGCAACACGCTCCGCTCGTCCATACCATTCAGGTCGTTTCCCGCCAGCAGGCTAATGCGGCTGCTGATGGGGCGTTCCCGAACGGGGTCGATACCCTCGCCCGCGAAAATGACCGTTGTCTCCCCGTGACTGATCAATCCGCTCAAGACCAACCGCGGCGTCACGGCCACCACCCCCGGCATTCCAGCCAGCAACTGCTCTTCGCGCCCCGACGCAGACAACAGGAAAGCGTATGGGTCGGCGATGCCCTTCTCGTAGAAGCCCGGCCGGACAATCTGCGCATGGCCAAGCTGAGAATGAATGGTTGCCTCGCGCATGTCCTGGAAGATCCAGGCGATGAATCCGCCCGCAAGGAGGAAGGCCATCACGCCAGCGGCAACCGTCACGCCTGCCACTGCAGTCCGTACGACGTTGCGTGTCAGGTTTCTTGAGCTGAGACGAATGTCTCGATAGAGCGCTGTCGCCATTGCAGGACTAATATATTCGGGCTATCGTTCCACCAAGTATAAATTCATTGCTTCAAGCCATTCGAGTCATGCCACGATTTGCTTACGACGATGCTTTCTCGCGCAACATTGGCTGGATTACCGAGGCGGAACAGGCCCGCCTGCGGCGCTCCCGCGTTGCTATAGGTGGACTTGGCGGCGTCGGTGGCACACACCTATTGACCCTCGCGCGCCTTGGAATCGGTGCATTTTCAATCGCCGATTTTGATGTCTTCGACATTGTAAATTTCAATCGCCAAGTTGGCGCCAACGTCAGTACCCTGCATCAGCCCAAGATTACGGTCCTTGCCGACATGGCCCGGGATATCAATCCCGAACTTGACATACGCACATTCCCTGAAGGCATCCGGCCGAACTCGATAGACGATTTTCTCGATAGCGTCGATGTTTATGTCGATGGACTGGATTTCTTCGCCTTCGATGCTCGGCGGTCGACATTTGCTGCTTGCGAAAGAAAGCGTATCCCCGTAGTTACCGCGGCTCCCCTGGGAATGGGCACGGCATTGCTTGTCTTCGCGCCGGGCGGCATGTCATTCGAGGATTACTTCGGCTTCGAAAGCTGTTGCGATGAACAGGAAATGGCCATACGTTTCCTCGTGGGGCTGTCACCCGCGATGCTCCAACGCGGCTACGTCGCCGACATCAGCCGGATAGACTTCCGGAACCGCAAAGGGCCTTCGACCATTGCCTCGTGCCAGCTGTGCGCAGGGGTTGCGGCAGTGGAAGCCCTCAAGTTGATTCTTGCCAGAAAGGGTGTTCGACTGGCCCCGTGGGGAAGTCAGTTTGATGCCTACAGAATGCGTTACGTCAGGACTTGGCGTCCTGGCGGGCACCGTAATCCTCTGCAACGCCTGATGCGCCTCCTTGTGAGTGCTCAACTCAACAAGGCTCATCGGTGAATCGCGAGACATTGCTGCGAATCCTGGAAAGGGCCCGCTGGGCACCCAGCGGCGACAACACGCAGCCTTGGCGATTTGAGATTACGGCCCCCGATACCGTCATTGTCCACGGGCACGACACGCGCGACCATGTTCTCTATGACTTTGATGGTTATCCCAGCCACATCGCGCATGGGGCACTATTGGAAACCATGCGGATATCGGCGAGCGACTTTGGCCTTGCCGCAACGTGGACTGTCGAAAGCGACGCGGAGGCGCGTAACCCCTGCTACAAAGTGATATTTTCGAAACAACCGGTAGTCCTGCCTGACCCTTTGTCGCCTTTCATTGAGCATCGAGTTGTCCAGCGCCGGCCCATGCACGCGATTCCGCTAGCCGAGGAACAGCGCACGGCGCTAGTGGCGTCAGTCGGAGAGGCTTACTCACTCAATTTTTTCTCGGACCTGGGGGTACGCTGGCGGGTTGCCAAGCTACTCTGGTCGAACGCCCAGATTCGTCTGACCTGTCGAGAGGCCTATGCGGTTCACCGGGAGATAATTGAGTGGGGGGCTCGCTATAGCGACACGAAGGTTCCCGAACAGGCGGTAGGCGTCGACCCGATCACCGCTCGATTGATGCGCTGGGTGATGCAAAGTTGGAGTCGAGTGGATTTCTTTAATCGCTTCCTGCTGGGAACGTATCTTCCCCGTATTGAACTCGATCTCCTGCCCGCCCTGTTATGTTCCAGCCACGTCCTGATTTCCCCGAGGTCACCACCTGTCTGCCTTCAGGATCGTTTGGAACTCGGACGGACAGTACAACGGTTCTGGTTGACCGCCACGCAGCTTGATTTGCAATTGCAACCCCAGATGACACCCGTCATCTTCCGGTGGTATGTTCAATCGAATCGGGCGTTTTCCAGCCAAGCCGACCAGTTTGCCAGGGCAAGACAATTGGCCCAGGATTTCGAGCGCCTGGTTGGCTGCACTGGCGAAGCGCCCTTTGGCTTCTTCTGCAGGATCGGGTTCGCCAAGCGCCCCTCAAGCAGGTCGACTCGCATGGCCCTGCCTAGACTTTACCTAGGAAAGTAAGAACGGCCCCATAGGGCCGCTCTTACTTTCTCAATAATGACAACTCGGCAACCAGATCTAACGCCGCTGACGCCGACGCAGAGCCCCCAGACCAACCAAGCCAAATCCGAGCAAACCCAAGGTTGCTGGCTCGGGAACACGCCGGCCACCAACACCACCGATGATCCCGAACTCTTCATACCCGTTCGTATTGCAACCCTGATTTGTGGTCCCCAAACCGTCGGGGACGCCCTCGGGATCGCAACCCAGATTGACAGTCGCCACCCACAGGAAGTTCGGGTTGTACAACGACAGATCCATATCAGGTGCGAAGGCCATGAAGTCTGCATGACCCGACCCAAGGTTGTGGCTGCCGGAATAGGTTTTGCCGCTGGTCGTGATCCCGGCGCAGCCCACACCCGTCAGTGGATCCCATGCAGTAGTGCAATTGGCAGCGCTAGTGAAGGTTATGTCGCCAAAATTGTAGGTCGGGGCATTCTGATCCCAAGCGCTATTCGTCAACGCATCGAGGTCCCAAAAAGCCACCACTTTATTGGTCGCCGGGTCGATGATGCGTACCTGCGCACTCATGAAGAGGGAATCGCCGGCACCGGTCTGATTGTAGTCGGCATAGATCAACGGAATGGTCCACGTCGGATTAATGGACTGCATGATCGCCAAGAGTTCACCAACGGTGGAGGTGGTACCTTGACTCGCTGCCGGATCGCTGTAGCCAATAGGACTTGGCCCTACTGATTTCCAAACCGAAACTGACTGAGTGGCGCCTCCCCATTCGCCCACCCAGCCAGTGACGTTATTGCCGCCGCCAGTCAGGTCCACTGGATCCTGAAGCCCACCCGGATTCGTTGCGCCCCCGGCGACGGAAGAAAGATTGACCAGGATGTTGCCTGTTCCGGTGGAAAAGTCGTAAGTGCCGAAAGTTGCCGTCGGTATCAAAGTTGGATTAACCGTCTGGATGGAAGTCAAAATCTTCGCCGAGTACGACCAGAAATCGTCGTACTTGAATGCGATCGGGATACCGTCCATGAGGATCGCTTGGCGCAGAGTACCCGTAGCATCCCAATACATTCCATATGACGCATTCGCGTTGTTCTCGGGAGTAGGCAGAACAAATTGATTTACTACAGCATGCGAAACACCGGAAATGGCCAGACCAACTGCCATTCCCAGTACAAACTTCTTGAACTTCTTGTCGAAAGCGCTCATCGTCGGTCTCCCAAAAAACGATCTACACAGAACGTAAAGCAATGAAGATGCCAAAAATCGCAACCCATTGATATTTATGCGTAAGGAATTTTGAGCCAGAAGCGCGCAACGCTCCACTGTAAAAAATATCGACCGAGGCCAGGAATCAAGGACGATCAATCACTATGCTTACAAACATTAGCCGCGCCGCGCAATAAAAACGGCCTACCCGTAGGTAGGCCGCTCATCTTCGAACTAACGAATCAATCAGGCTTTGTTGGATTGGCGACGACGCGTCAAGCCAAGACCGGCTAGCGCAAGACCCAGCAAAGCCATGGAACCCGGCTCCGGAATAAGTTGCTTATTAAAGGAGCCATCCGTCCGCGTATGGAAAGTCATACCGGTATCGTTGGCCAAGCCCCAATAACTTCTGAGACTTGCTTCGGTATTAGTACAGACTGCCGTACCGCCATCATCCGTACAAAGATTGTTATTTCCATCGCCAATGCCTAACGCAAACGGGATAGGAAGAAAGACCCGCCCATTCGGGAGCAACTCCGCTGTCCCATACTGCTCATTAAGCAAATGCAACTGATCCAACAACCCAACCACTAAACCTATGGATCCATCCGGCAGTCCCGACGTTGTATTGCTTCCATTGCCCGAAATCAGGAACCCAGTTTCGGCTAGCGTGCCATCAACAAACTTGCCCTCATTACCAGCAGTGAAGTCGGCAACCGTATAGGAAGCGCCAGTTCCCGAATCGTAATAGAGATCAAAACGGGGTAGAGTCGAAATTGAATATGTGTTAGCACCCGTCTGAACACCCGTGGCATGAATGGCAAGTGTAAACTGATGGGTACCCGGCACAGTCACGGGTGGAACGGTTAGTCCACTACCGTAATCGGCCGGCGTGACATTGCTGCTATTAAGAAAATACTGATCGATACGGATCAGGATATAGTCGTCAAATGTGGATCCCGTGGCGAACGGAGTGTTGTTCCAGGAAATAATGGACTCGGCAGTGAACTTCAACTCATTCATGGTAGGCGACGTCAGCCGCCCGTAGGGGTCGGTAAATCCCTCGGCAGCGTTCAAGCCAGCATAGTTCCACGCCCAGTCAATGTTGGCAGCCTGCGCCACCATTGGCGACAACAGCGCCGCAGCAACCATGGTTGCGATTTTCTTACGTAGTTTCATAGCTAATTTCCTTTCTACCCTAGTCTTGATGCGGCCGGTTAGACCAGAACGCAAGAACCTTCAATCTCGTCCGGGAAGATACCAAACGGACTTGCAATACTTCAAAGCAAGTGGCGTGCCCATTTTTGAAAAAGGATGCTTATAATTAGTATTAACTTTTATAAACAAAGTCTTGCAATAACTCCCGAGCATGCCCTCTACCGGCTTTCAGAGGTTTAGTTGCCCGAAGCGTAAACTTTCCCGACAAAATATACATGGTGCGCTACTGACCTTCTTTCCTGACACAAGGACAAGGCGAGCGAAAGGAGACGGCCTTGGATTGCCGACGACAAAATCGGCGTTCGTCCATTTGGAAGTCTTGCGCCGTCCAACTTGCCCTTTGGGGGACGCGTCCAAAAACGCCGGCGGAATTGAACGATGGCCATAGGCTTCACTCCGCGTCTAGGTCGTCACGACACCATTACGGCCGGCGTTTCGCCGCGGCTGACTGTCACCGGAGCGAGGCGCGAGCGACAAGTTATGACAATCATGGCGCCGGTACCGGGGTACCATGCGGGGATGCCATTCATCCGAAGTCGGTGGCCATGAAATTCGGCCTGGTACCCACCGTGCGCAAGATGCTGCGCCGCGCGCTGGCCGCGCTGCCGCGCAAGCGGCGGTTCGCGCTGTACCGGTCGTTCGTCGATTGTGACCCGGCGCCGAGCGAGCGCCTGCAGTTGAAAATCGCCGAGACGACCGAGGAACTCGAGGCTTGTTTCCGGCTGTTGCACGACGCCTACGTGTCCAGCGGCTTCATGAAGCCGCATCCCTCCGGCATGCGCGTGACGCTCTACCACGCGCTGCCGACCACGACGACGCTCTGCGCCAAGTGGGACGGCGAGGTGGTCGGCACCATGTCGCTGATCCGGGACAGCGCCTTCGGCTTTCCCCTGCAGGCGATCTTCGACCTGTCCGGGGTGCGCGCCGAGGAAGGCAACATCGCCGAGGTCTCGGCGCTGGCGGTGCATCCGCGCTTTCGCAAGACCGGCGGCGCCATCCTGTTCCCGCTCATGAAGTTCATGTACGAGTACTGCACCTCGTTCTTCGATACACGGCATCTGGTCATCGCGGTCAATCCGAACCGCATCGAACTCTACGAGTCGCTCTTGTTCTTCCAGCGACTGGCGGCGAACGTGGTGGACAACTACGACTTCGCCAACGGCGCGCCGGCGATCGGCGCCTGGCTGGACCTGCGCCACGCGCCGACGATCTTCGAGGCGGCCTATGGCGGCAAGCCGGCGCGCAAGAACCTGCACGCCTATTTCACGGCCACCGACCTGCCGAACATCCAGTGGCCGCGCCGACGCTACTACACGACCAACGACCCGGTGCTGACGCCGGACCTGCTCGACCATTTCTTCAATGTCCGCACCGACGGCTTCGCCACGCTGGACGACCACAAGAGGCGCCTGCTGCACTCGATCTACGACCTGCCGGAATACGATGCCGTGCTGCCGAAGTTGCCCGACCAGCCCAACGCGGGAATCCGCAGCCGCAAGTATCGCCGCTATTCCTTCAAGTGCCCGGGCTACCTGACGGTGTCGGGCGGGGGACAAAGAATACGTTACACCATGCAGGTGGTGGAAGTCTCGAAATACGGCTTCCAGGCCAAGACTGAAGGCATGGTGCCGCTGAACATCTGGAGCGACGCGACCATCAAGCTCGGGTGGCACGATGTCTCGACCGTCAAGGCCATGGCCGTGCGCGACCATGTGAACGGCGCGGCCGACGTCTATGGCTTCAACCTGGGCGAGCCGGACCTGGTGTGGAACAAATTCGTCACCGCGCTGACGGCCGGCAAGACCCACGGCGACCTGGAAAACGCCACCCGCTTCATGGTCTGAAAAGGTGGTAGACGGCAGGTAGCAGCCGCCTATATGCAAAGCACCAATGTGGCGTGGTGACAACCGGGAGCATTATCCCAAGGGCTTTGCCATTGACGATGACCAACTTGATGACTATAGTCACCTAGTTAGTCATAACTTTGAGCGAACGATCATGCCGACCATTCAAGCATCTGAATTCAAGGCGAAATGCCTTGCCCTAATGGACAAGGTCGCGGCGACCGGGGAGTCATGGATCGTCACCAAGAACGGCAAGCCGGTCGCCGAATTGCGGCCCTATTCCGGTGGGCGGAAGGAGTCGCCGTTTGGCCTTCACCAGGGGTTGGAGATTCGTGGCGATGTCATTGCACCGCTCGAGGACGATCTCTGGAATGCGCTGGGATGATCCTCGACACCCATGTCCTGCTCTGGATGGATGGCGACGATCCATCCCTGGGGCAGCAGGCCCGGCACGAGATCAAGTTCGCCTGGCCGGCCGGCCAGATAGCCGTCAGCGCCATCAGTTTCTGGGAGGTCGCAATGCTGGCGGAGCGCAAGCGTATTGCCTTGCCAATGCCGGTAGCTCACTGGCGTGAAGACTGGCTGCAGGCCGGCCTCGTCGAAATTCCCATCGACGGCCGCATCGCCCTGCTCGCCTGCCAACTTGAACGTCTCCATCGCGACCCGGCCGACCGATTCATCGTGGCAACCGCGATCACACGCGGAACCTCGCTGATGACCGCCGACACGGGAATTCTGGAATGGAAGGGCGATCTGGCTAGATCAGACGCACGTCGTTGATCGGTCGCTGACCGGCCCGAGGCACGGCGACCTGGAAAACGCCACGCGCTTCATGGTGTAGATCAGAAGCTGTAGCGGATCTCGGTGTAGGCGCGGTCGCGCTGGTCGTACTGCCCGAACATGCCGAGTTGCGGGCCATGGAAAATGTCGGCACCGAGCAGCAGGCGCCAGTTCTTCTCGAAATTCCACTGCACGCGCGGCCGGAACAGCCAGTCGCTGCGATTGAGGCTGGCGATCCAGGTCGCCTGCGCTTCCCACTTGCTGCCGAACTTCCTGTTCAGGTAAAGGCTGTAGCCGTTCTCGTGCTCGTCGGGAATGAGATCCCGTCTGTGGTCGAAGAACACCCGCTGAAATAACTGAACGTTGAAGCGGGTGTCCGCCGGCAGGGTGAAATCGAGGCCCGCCGCCCAGTCCAGCGTGTTCTGGCCGACCAGGCCGTCGGCATCGAAGGGATTGGGCACGCCGAACTTGCGGCCACGGGTGTAGACCGCCTCGCCCTTCAGCACCACGTCGCCGAGATCCTTGGCCACGGTGCCGCCCGTCTGCGTGATGCGGCCGTGGCGGGGCTCGAAGATCATGGTCGAGCCGACGATCTGCCGGTGGAAGGTCGGTTCGATATCCATGCTCCGATAGACGAAGCCGGAAAAGTCCCAGCCGCCGCGCAGCGCCGACAGCCGCAGGCCGAAGTTGCCGTTGTCGAGGCTGCGCGACGGCCGGTCGACATTGCGATAGCGGGCGGTGAAACCCGGCGGCACGGCCTGATACGGATAGAACTCGGCACCCGGCTTGCCGATGTCGTCGTAGGTCGCCACCGGCACCCAGAGGAATTCGGCGTGAAAATCGTTCTTGAAGTATTCGGCCCGCGCCGCCCACTGAGGCGTGCGCAGCATGTCGAAATCGGGCAGGATGAATTCCCGGAGGTCGCGCGCGGACACGACATCGGCGAAGAAGAGGCCGACCATCTCGCCCCAGACCACATGCTGCCGGCCAAGCCGGAAATCCCAGTCGCCGCGGCTGACGTCCAGATACGTTTCACGCAGCATGGCATTCGCGCGCTGATCGCGCGCCACCGGCCGGGGATAGCGATCGTTGATGTCGAAGACGGAATCGTAGTCGAGCCGCGCGCTGGCCTTCCACTTGACACCGTCGCCCAGGTTGCCCTGGCTGCCGAACTCGCCGCGCGTGCGCAGCTTGGACCAGTGGCTCGGGCCGGTGATCGTGCGCGCCGCCTCGAACTGGACAAAGCCCTTCAGGCCGGCGCCAGCGCTTTCCGCCGCCGGCGCACCGCCACGGCTGACTTTGGTTTCGCCGGCGGGGCTGGCATCGTCGTCACCGAACAGCGCGTCGCGCGAATCGGCGAGGCTCGCCGGCGCAAAGGCCGCCAGTGCGCCCAGCACGATGCCGCACGCAAGCATGCGGCCAACAGGTGTCCTGTTCACTTTTCATCTCCCTTGTCGTCATCGTCGGCGTGCCGCTCCGGCGCCAGGATCCAGTCGCCGTCGCGCCGCACGCCGAGGGCATGGATCCTGCCGTCCTCCATCTGCACCAGCCGGTCGGCCATGTCCACCACGCGACGGTCGTGCGTGGAAAATATGAAGGTGGTCTTCATCTGCTGGTTGATCTTCTTCATCAACCGCAGGATGCCGACGCCGGTCTTCTTGTCGAGGTTGGCGGTCGGCTCGTCGGCCAGGACGATGCTTGGCGAACCGGCCAGAGCCCGGGCGATGGCGACGCGCTGGCGCTGCCCGCCCGACAGCTGGTTGGGCCGGTTGTTCATGCGATCGGCCAGGCCGACGACATTGAGGAAATGGCCGACGCGCTCCTTGCGTTCCTGGGCGGTCATCTCCGGCCGCTGCAGGAGCGGATACTCGACGTTCTCGGCGGCCGACAGCACCGGCAGCAGGTTGAAAGTCTGGAAGATGAAGCCGATCGAACGCAGCCGCAGCGCCGCGAGCTGGTTGTCTGTCATGCCGGCGACCGGCCGGTCGTCGATGTAGATGTTGCCCGTGGTCGGGCGATCGATGCAGCCGATCAGGTTGAGCAGCGTGGTCTTGCCGCTGCCCGACGGCCCGG
>CAYXZX010000042.1:0-17292 GCA_964469455.1 uncultured Rhodocyclaceae bacterium
TCGTCCCCACATTCACATGCGGCTTCGTACGCTCAAACTTGCCTTTTGCCATGATCAATACCCCAATCAAAAAAATCCGGTACCCAAAAACATGGTGCCCATGGCGTGGATTGAACACGCGACCTCTCCCTTACCAAGGGAGTGCTCTACCACTGAGCTACATGGGCAAAACTGCTACTGGAGCGGGTGAAGGGAATCGAACCCTCGTCTTAAGCTTGGAAGGCTTCAGCTCTACCATTGAGCTACACCCGCTCAACCCGGCAACAGCAAACTTATTCCGTTAAAGTTAAAACCAAATAAAATCAAAGCTGGTGGAGGGGGAAGGATTCGAACCTTCGAAGGCAGAGCCGTCAGATTTACAGTCTGATCCCTTTGACCGCTCGGGAACCCCTCCAGCGAAACAGTGGATTATCGTCTGGTACCGAAGCCCTGTCAATGCTCTCTCAACATCCGCTGCAAAAGGCACTGCGTAGTTCGGGCCTTACCCAAGCGGGAAGGCTTCTTGACTGTCGACTGCCCGGAAAACCAGCTTAGAAACATTACTCATGACCCCTCTGCGGACCGCCGTCCTTGCACAGGCGCTCGGCGCCCTAATAGCCCTTGGCCTGATGGCCCTTGTCTTTCTTCGGGGTGCATTTCCCCCCCCCCTCGCTGTAGCAAGCGCTCAAGGGGTCTGTGCGGCTGTTGTCAGTTATAGGCTCGAGGCACCTCCGTGGTGGCTGCCCATACACCTTGCCTTTATGCCGCTGGCGATTGCGTTAAACGACCTGGATATCCCATCATCCGCTTATCTCATTGTTTTTACTATTCTATTACTTGTTTTCTGGCGCACGGACCGAAGTCGGGTTCCCTTGTACCTCAGTAACGCCGCGACCGCCAGAGCAGTCGCCTCGCTCCTGCCAGTCGCTGGTTGCCGAGTCGTCGACCTCGGCTGCGGCAATGGCCGTCTGCTCAAGAGACTCGCTGAATTGCGTCCGGACTGCCGGTTTCTGGGTGTAGAACATGCGCCGTTGCCTTGGCTCTGGGCAAGATTGATCAATCTCGGCCAAGACAACTGCGAGATCAGGTTCGGGGATTTCTGGTCTCAGGACCTCGCCGCATTCGATGTCGTATATGCTTTTCTGTCACCCGTCCGAATGCGTGATCTTTGGAAAAAAACTTGCTCGGAAATGGGCTCGAACTCGCTTCTGATCAGTAACAGTTTCGAGGTGCCGGGAGTGGCGGCCAAACCGATCGTCACCGTCGACGACCGCAGGGGAACACGCTTGTACTGCTATCGACCGCTGACTGAAAAGGCAGCCAATCCGCCTTATTCTCATGCCATCGAGGTCGGCTGGCTTAACCGATAATCCGGGCCTGACGCAGTGCCACGCCGACGCGCTGGTGCGGGCTGGAGAGATCATGGCTGATATTGTTTGCGTTATCGGTAATAAGGGCGGAACCGGCAAAACCACGTTGTCTCACATGCTTTGTCAAGGCATGGGGCTACTGGGTCAGCGCGCGGTTTGCGTGCTCACCGATACCCACCGCGAACCATTGTCGCCATCCGGGCGCCGTTATCTGGTCGCCGATGCCCGGTCTCGCGAGGCGCTCGCCAAAGTGGTCGACAAGATTCGTTCGTTGAACGCCTGGATGGGGGTCATCGACGGTGGCGGCAACCGCACGGAGATGGACCAGAAGTTGTATGGGTTGGCCGATCTGGTGCTGCTGCCTTTCCGCGACTCCCACGAAGATATCCGGACAGTCATTCGCGATCTCGAGATGTTCCCAAGAGCCTATGCCATTCCAGCCCAATGGCCCACGAATGCGTGGGCGCGTGAATCCGCCGAACGGACGGTCGCGGAAATGCTCGCGCCGTATCTAGACCGGATTCTCGATCCCGTGCATTCGCTTGCATCAACCAAGCTCTTGCTGCAACGGCAGCCCCCCCCGTCCCTGCCGACGCCGTTGGCCAACGCCTGCCGCTTCTCTGCCCGGCAGATCCTTGACCTTCTGCAGGTATCAGTGGAAAACCTGCCACTGGACCAGGCTTGGTCCCGGCCGCAACCGCCTGCGCTCTCGGCCAGCATTGGTTGAAAAATAGCCGCTGCAGGCGCGTCGGCATGTCAGCCTCCCAGGCTCGCCAACCACAAGACTCTTGATGCCGCTCTGGCATACGGTAAGAATTGGGTGGTCATGAATGCGAAGCCTTGGGGCATCAGGCGGCGTGTCGTTTTTCTTGCGCTGACACCGGTCGCTGTCATTGCCATTGCTCTTACCGGCTACTTTCTCTTCGTTCGTTACGGCGACGTCGAGGCGGCACTAAGGAGCCGTGGCGAATCCATTGTTCGGCAACTCGGGCCGGCGGCTGAATATGGAGCATTCTCAGGGAATCGGGGTGAACTGCTCCGTCTCGCACAGTCGGCTGCACGCGAGCCGGACGTTGTAGCCGTCACTATCCTAGACGCAGCGTACCTGCCACTGGCAATGGCTGGCCATCCCACCCAATCCGTCGACATGGCGAGAATCCCGGTCGACGCCGGAGCCTCCTCTCGTGGAAGCGCTACCGAAATCTTTCACGCCACAATCAGAAAGCCGGAACTTCCGTTCGACGATCCCTTTCAGAGCAGCGAGATTGTGCCTTCTGCCCCCGGCCAGCCCCTAGGCCACGTCGTGGTCGAACTCTCGCGCGAGCCCCTCGACGCTCGCAAACGGGAAATCCTGCTGGTCACTCTGCTGGTGACCATGACAATTTTGACGTTGTCCCTCTTGCTGGCCTATCGGTTGGGCAGTGACATCACGGAACCGGTTGTGGCACTCGAGACTGCCGTGGCAAACGTACGAGCGGGTCATCGGAACGTCCGCTTGCTGCCTCATCCGTCGCGAACGCTTGTTTCGCTGGAAGAAGGCTTCAACGAAATGGCCGCCTCGCTCGACGCGGCGCACCAACGCTCCGCCAGCGCGCTAGCGCACAGCGAGGAGGAACTTGCACGGCAACTGGAAATCGCCCAGGCGAAAAAGGACGAGGCGGAGCGTGCCAGCGCGGGCAAGTCCCGCTTTCTTGCCTCGGCCAGTCATGACTTGCGCCAACCGCTGCATGCACTGACGCTCTTCGCCACGGAGCTTTCGGCATCCACGAACAAGAGCAATCGACGCTTGGCCAGTCAGATCGGCACCGCCGCCGGCGCCATGAGCGAGTTGCTTGACGCGCTGCTCGAGGCGTCGCGCCTGGATCTTGGCGCCATCTCACCACATCGCCAAGCGATCGCCCTGGGGCCACTGCTGGAAACCGCCGCCGAAGCACACAGGCAAACGGCCAGCATAAAAGGGCTTCGCCTAATCTGTCGCCGGACCAATGTCTGGGTAGACACCGACCCGCACCTGCTCCGCCGCATGCTTGGCAATCTCATTGCCAATGCCGTCCGCTACACCCGGCAGGGCCGCATCCTGATCGCCGCCAGGAATCGCGGCACCACTGTTCGCATCGAGGTTTGGGATACCGGCATCGGCATCGAAAACGATCACCTGCCGCATCTTTTTCATGAGTTTTATCAGGTCGATAACCCAGAGCGCAATGCCGCAAAGGGATTGGGCTTGGGCCTGGCCATCGTAGCCCGCTTGGGTGAACTTCTTGATCACCGCATTGACGTCTCGTCCAAGCCCGGTCGAGGATCCGTGTTCTGGATCACGGTACCAAGAGTGGCGTCGCCGCCGGCTCTCAATCCGCCCCTGGTCCCGCCCATGCCCAGAATTGCCATACGCATGGCCAACCCGACCCAATGCCAGGGAATCGGATGGCTGCTGCAAGGTTGGGGCTACGAGACGCAATGCGCCTGCGCGGATGATGAATTACCGCCGCTGTTGGCCTCGCGTCCCGCCGTGTTGATATGCGACATCGTCAGCCTCGACGAGATCAAGGCCAGGCTCATTGGACTGGCGCAGCCTCCGCTGCTGGTCCTCGTCGGCGGTGACGAGACGGATCCCGTTGCCGAGGTACCCATTGCAGGTCGGCTGACCATGCCGCCGCGGCCGGCCCGCCTGCGCACATTGCTTCACCATCTCCTTCATGAACAATCCGATGAAGCTCCAGCCGGCCCCGAAACCCGGGGAGCCCCTGCAGGCTAGACCTTTTGGCGATGTTTCTTCGCCAGCAACAGCGCCTGCGATCGGTTGGTCACCTTCATTGCCTTGAAGATCGCCGACACGTGTATCTTGACCGTACCCTCGGTGACATCGAGCATCTCGGCAATCTGGCGATTGGTTTTTCCCTGAGTCAGCAACTCCAGGACCCGCGACTGCCCTGCCGTGAGGCCGTAACGCTCCACCACCGTCTTGCCCCGCGCCTGTTCGCGTTCGACGAGTTCGCGCAACCGGGGCGGAACGTAAATCCCGCCCGCCAGCACTTCGCGCAGCGCTGATAGCATGTTCTCCGTCGAACTGGACTTCGGGATGAAACCCGAAGCCCCCTGCCGAAGCGCCCGATTGATGGTGTCGACGTCGTCGAGCGCGGACAATATCACCACCGGAATGGCGGGAAAGCGCCGGCGCATCACACCGAGCAGTGCCATGCCGCTGGTACCCGGCAGCATCAGGTCGAGCAACACCATGTCCAGGTCATCGTCAGCCGCCAGCAGTTCCAGCGCAGCGTCGGCATCCGCGGCGCCCAAGGTCGTCACGCCGGACTCGATCCCCCTCAACGCCTTGAGCAGGCCTTCGCGCACCATTGCATGATCTTCGACGACCAGAAGCTTCAGCATGACCAGTCCCTTTCTCGCCCGCTTCCATGACATATGGCAGTCTAGCGCGAATAGGCGACGACATCCTAGAGGTGCACTTCGTCTTGGGTCGGTGCCATAATGAAACAAATTTTCCGAAAGGAGCCATCATGTCTACCGCGCCGCTTGGCCAGGACCCGCTTGAGATGTTGAAGGGCTTCTGGGGCAACATGGGCTTCCCTCTCCCCGGCATGGTCACCCCGACAGTCGACACCGACGAACTGGGTAAGCGCATCGCCGACCTGAAGGCGGTTGAGGGCTGGCTGAAAACCAACCTGTCGATGCTGCAAATGACGATTCAAGGTCTGGAAATGCAACGCGCCACGCTGGCCACGCTCACCAGCATGGCCCAGGCGGCCAGCAGCCCGGAGAGCGAGGGCAATTCCAATCCTTTCGCCAATCCGTCGATGTGGCCCTGGAACTTCATGCAGACCGCCGTGTCGCCCCAGCCTGCGGCGAAGGTGACGGAATCGTCGGCCGCGGATCAGCCGCCCCGATCATCGGCGAAACGCAAGCCAAAGGGGTAGCGTCACCATGGCCGCCAGCGTGCCCGCGGAAATCAGCCATGCCACGCTGCCGCCGTCGCCGCCCATGCGCCGCGCGAGAATGAAGGCGGAACTGGCGGTCGGCAGCGCCGCAAAGATCAGCGCAATGTCGTAATACATCGCGTCCAGGTTCAACCAACGGCCGAGCCCGACGGCAACCAGTGGCAAGAGCAGCAGTTTGACCGACAGAAACCACGTCGCCGAACCATAGCCGCCACCGGGAAGATGGTCGAGCCTGAGCGCCGCACCGACCGCCAGCAGGCCAAGCGTGATGGCGGCGTCGGCAAGCCGGCCCAGGAGCTGGGCGGCCGGCAGCGGCAGAACCAGTCCCGACAGGTTCCACAGCAATCCCGCCAGTGTGCTAATGACGAGCGGGTTCTTCCCGAGTTCGCTCCAGAGGCTGGCGCCACCGTGCCGTGCCAGCATGCCGACCGCCGCGATATTGGCCGGCGGCACCATCGCGCCAGTCAGCAACCCCATGGCGGCGAGTCCGGGCGCGCCGTGCAGCTTCGCCGCCACGGCGAGGCCAATGTACGTGTTGAAGCGAAACGCACACTGGAACTGCGATGCGAACGAAACGGGCGACATGGCGAACAGCCAGCGCGCCATGCCGCCCAGCGCCATGCCCGCCAGCATGATCAGCAGCCCGGTGAAAAGCAGCGGCGCGGCGGTCGCCCAGTCCAGGTTGGCTCGGGCAAGGGCATTGAACAACAACGCCGGGAAGAAGACAAAATAGACCAGCTTCTCCATCCCGTTCCAGAAATGGTCGCCGAGATGGAGGCCGCGCCGCAAGGCGTAGCCAAGCAGGATCAGCAGGAAGTCCGGCAGGAGCGCGAGCGTGGTGGCCACGCCCGACTTATATCATGGGCAAGCTTCTGGCAGGCGGCGTGCCACCACGGCTGACTTTCGCGGTTCAGTCGTACTTGCGCGCGTCCTCGATCACCTTGCCATCGTTCGCCAGGCTTCCGGGCGTGACGAACCGTACCTCGCCGCGCAGCTTGGTGATGTCGCGAATACTCTCGGCGATGGCCCTGTCGAGCGCAACATCGCCGTCAGCCTCGCAATAGAGCGTCATGAGGTCGTTGCCGTCCGGATTGGTGACCACCAGCCGCACCCGGGCAAGCCCGGAATGACGCTTGCGAACCGCCTCGACCTGCTCCGGATGGACGAACATCCCCTTCACCTTGGTGGTCTGGTCGGCGCGCCCCATCCAGCCCCGGATGCGCACGTTGGTCCGGCCGCAGGCGGAGGCGCCCGGGAGGGTCGCCGACAGATCGCCGGTGCCGAAGCGGATCAAGGGATAATCAGGATTGAAGCTGGTGATCACGACTTCACCCACTTCGCCATCCGCCACCGGGTCACCGGTACCGGGCCGCACGATTTCGAGTACGAGTTCCTCATCGAGCACCATGCCCTCGCGCGCCGGGGTTTCGTAGGCGATCATTCCCAGGTCGGCCGATGCGTAGGCCTGGAACACGTCGAGACCGCGCCCCGCGAAGAACTGCCTCTGCGCCGGGAACAAGGCCTCGCCGGAAACCACCGCCGTGCGCAGCGAGGAGACGTCGGCCTTCAGTTCGTCGGCCTTCTCGAGGATGATTTTCAGGAAGCTCGGCGTGCCGACGTAGGCCGGCGGCCGGAATGTCTCGATCGCCTGCACCTGCATTTCCGTCTGGCCGACGCCAGCCGGAAACACCGGGCAGCCCAGGCGCCGCGCACCGCCATCGACCATGAAGCCGGCCGGCGTGAAGTGGTAGGAAAAGGTGTTATGGACGAGATCCCCGGCGCGGATGCCGGCCGCGTGCATGGCGCGTGCCCAGCGCCACCAGTCCTCGCCGCGACCCTCGGGATCCGCGATCGGCCCTGGCGAGGAAAAGACATGGGCCAGCCCGGCCAGTGGCGTGGCCGCCAGCCCGCCCAGCGGCGGACGCCGCTTCTGCAACTCGAGCAGCTGGTGCTTGCGCACCACGGGCAACGTCGCCAGGGCAGCACGCGAGTCGACCTTGCCCGCGTCGACATCGGCAAGCGTTTCCGCAAAGTACGCGCAGCGTGCCCGGGCATGCTCGACCTGCGCCGGCAAGCGCGCCATGAGTTGGCGCTCGCGCTCCGCGGGATCGCACACCTCCTCAAGACTGAAATGTTCGCTCATGCGAGCCACCGCTTTCTCCGTCGGTAATGCTTGACGTCGCGGAAGCTCTTGCGGCCCTGCGAGGACAGGCCGAGGTAGAACTCCTTGACATCCTCGTTGTCGCGCAGCTCGGCCGCTTCGCCTTCCATCACCACCCGGCCATTCTCGAGGATGTAGCCGAAATCCGCGTAGCGCAGCGCCACCATGGTGTTCTGCTCGGCGAGCAGGAAGCTCACCTTCTCGCGCTGATTCAGATCGCGCACGATCTCGAAGATCTCCTCGACGATCTGCGGCGCCAGGCCCATCGACGGTTCGTCGAGCAGAATGGCCTGCGGATTGGCCATCAGCGCGCGGCCGATCGCGGTCATCTGCTGCTCGCCGCCGGAGGTGTACCCGGACTGCGAGCCGCGCCGCTGCTTGAGGCGCGGGAAATACGTGTATACCTTCTCAAGATTCTGCTTCAGTTCCGCGCGCGACTGCCTGCGCGTGTAGGCGCCCGTCAGCAGGTTTTCCTCGACCGTCAGGTGCGCAAAGCAATGGCGGCCTTCCATCACCTGGATAATGCCGCCACGCACAAGATCGTTGGGCGTCAATTGGTCGACGCGCTTGCCCTCGAACTCGATGCTGCCCTTGGTCACCTCGCCGCGCTCGGCGCGCAGCAGATTCGAGATGGCTTTCAGCGTGGTGGTCTTGCCGGCGCCATTGGCGCCGAGCAGGGCGACGATCCTGCCTTTCGGCAGTTCGAGCGAAACCCCTTTCAGGACCAGGATGACGTGGTCGTAGATGACTTCGATGTTGTTGATGCTGAGATAGGCGCTCATGTCCGCTCGCTCGACGATGCCAAGTCAGCCTTGGCGAGGCGCCGCCCCGGGGGCCGGCGCGCCGCCACGGCTGACTTTCGGGTCACTTCTCCTTGCTGCAATCGCGCGGCGTAATGCCCTTCTCTTTCGCATACTTCGCGGCATCGGCCTTGAACAACGGGTGGATCAGCGCCTTGTTGCCCTCGATCCAGTCGGTCAGGGACACCCACTTGGCGCCGTCCCATTGCTGCATCTTGACCTTGCCCGAACCTTCGTGGTTGTCGCACGCCGTCTTGACCTCGGGCAAGAGGCCGGTGGCGCCCAGAGCCTTCAGTCGCGCCTCGGTCAGGTTCAGGTTCTCCAGGCCCCAGCGCACCTGCTCGGCATTCATCGCCTTGCCCTTGCCATACTTGGCCTGGGCAGTACGGATGGCCTCCACCGACAGCACGGCCGCCGACACACCGCGGTTGTACAGGATGGTGCCGATCTTCGACTTGTCCGAGAGATTGCCCTTGCCGGCGCCATAAACCGTCTTTTCGATGTCAGCGATCAGCGGCACGCCCTTGCCGGCGACGTTCCAGGTGGCGGACATGTAGCCCTTCGCGGCGTCGCCGGCCGGCACCGTGTCCTCCTCGGAACCAGCCCACCACGAACCGATCATCTTCTCGCGCGGGAAACCCATCTTCTGTGCGGTCTTGATGGCCGTCATGTTCATGACGCCCCATCCCCACATGATCACGTAATCGGGGTTCTCCTGGCGGATGCGCTGCCATTGCGCGCCCTGCTCGTTGCCCGGATGGGCGACCGGAATCTGCACCAGCGTGTACTTGTTCAGTCGCGACTCGGCTTCCAGGGCAAGAATCGGCTCCTTGCCGTAGGCGGAATCGTGATAGAGGAAAACGATCTTCTTGCCGGCCAGGCTGCCACCGTTCTTGTCCTTGAGGAACTTGATGATGGCGGAAGCCTGCATCTGGTAGGTCGTCACCAGCGGGAAGGCCCAGGGGAACACCGAGCCATCGACGGCCGAGGTCAAGCCGTAGCCCATCATGGCCAGTGGCAGCTTGTCCGCGGCAGCCTTGTCGACCAAGGCATAGGAAATTCCCGTGGACATCGTGTGAATCGGGCCCGGCGCCTTCTGCGCCTTCGACTTCATGCGCTCGTAGCACTCGACGCCCTTGGCGTTGTTGTACTCGGTCTCGCACTCCTCCCAGGTCGCCTGGACGCCATCGATGCCGCCCTTCGTGTTGACGTAGTTCAGGTAATCGATGAAGCCGCCGTAGAACGACTGGCCATTGGCACCGTAGGGGCCGACGCGGTAGGAGGGCAGCATGAAGAACTGCTCCTCGGCGGCCTGCGCAGCCGGCGCTGCCCCGGCCAACAGGGCGGCGGCGATGGATGAAGCAACGACGAGTTTCTTGATTCCGGCGATCATGAGTGTCTCCTCCTAGTTGAGTCCAGGTCGTGAATTGTTCGGCTTAATGCGGGAACGGCCACAGGCGCAGCTTCTCCTTGCCAATCTGCCACAGGCGCGCCAGTCCGTGCGGCTCGACGATCAGAAAGAACATGATCAGCGCTCCGAACACCATCAACTGGATGTGCGACACGGTGGCGCCGTCGAAAGGCAGTTGCAGCATGCCCGACAGCCAGGGCAGGAATATGTCGAGAAAGATCGGCAGCAGCAGGATGAAGGCGGCGCCGAGAAAGCTGCCGAGGATGCTGCCGACACCACCGACGATGATCATGAAGAGGATCTTGAACGACAGATCCAGCGAGAAGCCATCGGGCTCCACCGAGCCCAGGTAGCAGAAGGCGTAAAGTGCGCCAGCCACGCCGCAGTAGAACGAACTGATGGCGAAGGCCAGCAGCTTGGTGCGCATCTGCCGGATACCGATCACCTCCGCCGCGACGTCCATGTCGCGCACCGCCATCCAGGCACGGCCCGTGGTCGAGCGCACCATGTTCTTGGCGGCGAGCGCCAGCAGCGCAACGATGGACAGCACCAGCAGGTAGCGTTCCTGCGGTGTGTCGAACTTGATGCCGACCATCTCGATGCCGGGCACCGAAATCACGCCGGAGGACGAGTTGTTCGAGAGGTAGGGGAACTTGGTCAGGCACCAGACAATGAAGAATTGCGCGGCGAGCGTCGCCACGGCAAGGTAGAAGCCCTTGATGCGCAGCGACGGCAAACCGAACAGGATGCCCACGCCCGCCGCGGTCAGCCCGGCGAGGATGAAGGAAACCAGGATGGGCATGCCGTCGACACGGACCTGGAAGTTGTAGGCAGCATAGGCGCCGACCGCCATGAAGGCGGCCGAACCGAGCGACAGCTGGCCGGCGTAGCCGGTCAGGATGTTCAGGCCCAGCGCGGCCAGCGAGAAGATCAGGAACGGGATCAGGATGGCGTTGAACCAGTAGTTGCTGGCGACCAGCGGTACCACCACGAACGCCACGGCCAGCAAGAGGGTGACACCGATCCGGTCCTGGCGGATCGGGAAGATCTGCTGGTCGGCAGCATAGCTGGTCTTGAATTGTCCGGTTTCGCGATAAAACATGGTTCAAACCCTGTCGATGTGCCGTTCGCCGAACAAGCCTTCGGGACGGACCAGCAGAAAGAGCAGAGCAAGAACATAGGGGAACCAGTTCTCGATGCCGCCAAAGTTGCCGCCGAAGACCTCCGCCATCACCGGCGGAATGTAGATCTCGGCCAGCTTTTCCGATGCGCCGATGATCAGTCCACCGACAATGGCACCTGGCACGGAGGTGAAGCCGCCCAGGATCAGTACCGGCAGCGCCTTCAGCGCCGTGAAAGTCAGCGCGTACTGCACGCCGTTGCGCGAGCCCCAGAGCATGCCGGCGACCAGCGCGACGAACCCGGCCACCGCCCAGACCAGCGCCCAAATGTGCTGCAGCGGAATGCCGATCGAGAGCGCCGCCTGGTGGTCGTCGGCCACGGCGCGCAGCGCCCGGCCAACGCGGGTGTATTGGAAGAACAGCGCCAGCCCCGCGACCAGCGCCATGGCCAGCCCCGCGGCCGTCAGGTCGAAGCTGCTGATCACCATGTTGAACCGCTCGAGGATGTAGGGAATCGGCTCATCGACCAGACCGATGTTCAACGGCCGCACCTCGTTGCCCCAGAGCATCGGCGCCAGGCCCTCGATGAAAAAGGCCAGGCCGATGGTCGCCATGAACAGCGCGATGGGCGACTGGTTCACCATCTTGCGCAGCACGAACTTCTCGGTGGCGATTCCCAGCAGGGTCATGACGACGAAGGCAAGGATGAAAGCCAGCCAGAGCGGCGCGCCTTTTTCCATGCAGCCGACCAGCGACAGCGCAGCGAAGTAGACCATCGCGCCCTGCGCGAAATTGAACACGCCCGAGGCCTTGTAGATCAGCACGAAGCCCAGTGCCACCAACGAGTACATGATGCCGGAGAGCAGGCCGCCGATCAGGACTTCAAGGAAGAATTGCATGTGTCCGGCCCTCTAATGTTGCGTGCCGAGATACGCGGCGATGACTTCGGGGTTGTTCTTCACCTCGTCGGGCACGCCGTCGCCGATCTTCTTGCCGTAATCGAGCACCACCACGCGGTCGGAGATATCCATCACCACGCCCATGTCGTGCTCGATGAGCACGATGGTGGTGCCCAGTTGATCATTCACATCGAGGATGAAGCGGCACATGTCCTGCTTTTCCTCGACGTTCATGCCGGCCATCGGCTCGTCGAGCAGCAGGATCTGAGGGTCGGCGGCCAGCGCGCGGCCCAGCTCGACGCGCTTTTGCAGGCCGTAGGGCAGCCTGCCGACCGGGGTCTTGCGGATGTGCTCGATATCCAGGAAATCGATCACCTCCTCGACCTTGCGCCTGTGCTCCAGTTCCTCGCGCCTGGCCGGCCCCCACCAGAGGGCATGCTGGAGGAAATTCGATTTCATCTTCAGGTTGCGGCCGGCCATCAGGTTGTCGAGCACGGTCATGCCCTTGAACAGGGCGATGTTCTGGAAAGTGCGGGCGAAACCGGCCTCGGCGGCCGCGTGCGTGTCCATGTTGCGCCGGTGCTCGCCGCGGAAGATGATCTCGCCTTCCTGCGGCCGGTACACGCCGTTGATGACGTTGAGCATGGAGCTCTTGCCGGCGCCATTGGGACCGATGATGGCGCGGATCTCGTGCTCGCGCACGTTGAACGAGATGTCGGTCAGCGCCTTGACGCCACCGAAGCGCAGCGAGATGTTCTTCAGGTCGAGGATGACTTCGCCGATCTGTCGCGCCATCACGCACCTCCCTTGGCGAAGGTCTTGACATCGCGGATCACCAGATCAGCCGCCACCTTGCCCTTGCGGCCGTCCTCGAACTTCACTTCCGTCTCGATGAACTGGCTGGCCTGGCCGCCGTAGAGCGCCTCAATCAGCTCGGCATACTTCTCGGCGACGAAGCCGCGCCGGACTTTTCTCGTCCTGGTCAGTTCGTCGTCGTCGGGATCGAGTTCCTTGTGCAGCACGAGGAAGCGGTGCACCTGGGTATCGGCCACCATGGCGTCCCTGGCCAGCTCCTCGTTCACCTCCTCGACGCACTTCTGGATCAACTCGTAGACCTCGGCCTTGCCGGCAAGGTCGGTGTAGCCGGCATACGGGATGCCGCGTCGCTCGGCCCAATTGCCGACCGCGCCCATGTCGATGTTGATGAAGGCGCAGACCATCTCGCGGTCGTGGCCGAAGCACACCGCCTCCTTGATGTGCGGAAAGAACTTCAGCTTGTTCTCGATGTAGTTGGGCGCGAACATCGCCCCGCCCACGGTGGCGGCCAGCTTGCCGACATCCTTGGCGCGGTCGATGATCTTCAGGTGGCCGTCGGCGTCGATGAAGCCGGCATCGCCGGTCATGAAGTAGCCGTCGGCATTGATCGATTCAACGGTGGCGTCGGGCCGCTTGTAGTATTCCTTGAGCAGCATCGGCCCCTTGACGAGGATTTCGCCGTTGTCGGCGATCCTGATCTCGACACCCGGCGCGGGCTTGCCCACCGAGTCATACTTGATCTGGCGATCGGGTTGCAGGCAGACATAGGCGCAAGTCTCGGTCTGCCCATAGAACTGCTTGAGGTTGATGCCGATCGAACGATAGAACCTGAACAGGTCGGGACCAATGGCCGCGCCCGCCGTGTAGGCGACGCGGATGCGGCTCATGCCGAGCACGTTGCGCAGGGGACCATAGACGAGGAAGTTGCCGAGCGCATACAGCAGGCGATCGGCGCCCGATACCGGCCTGCCGTCGAGCAGGTCGGCACCGCAGCGCTTCGCCACGGCCATGAAGTAGTGGAACATCGAGCGCTTGATGCGGCCAGCGTCCTCCATGCGGATCATCACCTGGGTAAGGAGATTCTCGAACACCCGCGGCGGCGCAAAGTAGTAGCTGGGGCCGATCTCGCGCATGTCGATCATCACCGTCTCGGCGGACTCCGGGCAATTGACGGTGAAACCCGCGACCAGGGCCTGCGCGTACGAGAACAGATGGTCGCCCACCCAGGCCATCGGCAGATAGGAAAGGATGTTGCCGTCGGCGGCGAGGCGATCCACTTCCATGCCGCCGCGCGCCGCCGAGATGAAGGCCGTGTTCGTCTGGCAGACACCCTTCGGCTTGCCGGTGGTGCCGGAGGTGTAGAGCATGATGGAGACATCGTCGGCCCGGCCCTTGGCGATCTCCTGGACGATGAAGTCCGGCTGATTGGTGTTGTGGATGCGGCCCATCGCCAGCACTTCGTCCATGCCGTGGATGAACGGCTGGGTGTAATGGCGCAGGCCGCGCGGATCGTCGTAGACGATGTGCTGCAGGTGCGGACACTGCTCGCGGACTTCGAGCAGCTTGTCGACCTGCTCCTGGTCCTCGACAATGGCGATGCGGATGTCCGCGTCGAGCAGGACGAAGACCATTTCCTGCGCGACTGCGTCCTGATACAGCGGCACCGGCACGCCGCCGAGGATCTGCGCCGCGCACATCGACCAGTAAAGGCGCGGCCGGTTGTCGCCGATGATCGCCAGCCGGTCGCCGCGTTTGAAGCCGAGTTCGGCCAGGCCGCAAGCGAGCGCGGCAACCTCGGTGGCGACCTGCGACCAGTTCCAGCTCTGCCAGATGCCCATGTCCTTCTCGCGCATGGCCGGCGCATCGGCGCGGGCGTGCGCATGGTGCATCAGCAGACGCGGAAAGGTGTCGAGCGAGGAAGCTTCCGCCATGGACGCTTCCGTTGCAGCCGCCATCGATGTCTCCTCCTACCGGCCGCTTGCGGCAAAGGCCGCGCGGTCTATTTGCAATTCATTGTAGTCTCCGATCGTCCTACAATTGTCGCGTGGCTGACAATTGCCCAAGAAACCCGCCGACCCTGGCTGAAGCGCTGCGCGACTACCGCTGGGCCAGCGACCTGACCGACGCCGAGTTCGCGCGGGTCGAGGCGGGCGTGTTCGAGCGCAAGGTTTCGCAGGGCGGCTTCATATGCCGCAAGGGCGAGGCGGTCGAGCACTGGGTGGGCCTGATCGACGGCCTGGCCAAGATGAGCACCGATCTTGACAGCGGCAAGACCGCGACACTCACGGGCCTGGCGCCCGGCGGCTGGTTTGGCGAAGGCTCGCTGCTCAAGACCGAGCCACGGCGATACGACGTGGTCGCGCTGCGCGACTCGCGCGTGGCCTACATGCGCCGCGAGACGTTTCAATGGCTGCTCGACCACAGCATCAGCTTCAACCGCTACGTCGTGATCCAGCTCAACGAGCGGCTCGGCCAGTTCATCGGCCTGCTCGAATCCGAACGCCTGCTCGACACCGATGCCCGCGTTGCGCGCTGCCTGGCCACGCTGTTCAATCCGGTGCTTTACCCGGGCCTCGGGCGGCAGCTGCAGGTATCGCAGGAGGAGATCGGCTATCTCACGGGCGTCTCGCGGCAGCGCGTCAATCGCTCGCTCAAGGTCCTGCAGTTTGCCGGCTATCTGCGGATCGATTACGGCAGCATCACCATTCTCGACCTTCCCGGCCTGCGCCGCTTTGGCGGCTGAAGCGGCTTGCTGTAAAGTCGCGGCAACGCAACATCGGAGTCAACGCAATGCGCGCTTTCCTGGTATTTCTTGGCCTCGTGCTGCTGGCCGCCGTCGGTTGGGTCTGGCTGACCCTGACCTGGAGCTATTCGGAAGGCGAGCGGGCCGGCTACGTGCAGAAGTTCTCGCGCAAGGGCTGGCTGTGCAAGACCTGGGAAGGGGAAATCGCCATGGTCACCATGCCCGGGGCCATTCCCGACCGCTTCGAATTCTCGGTGCGCGACGCGGCCGTTGCCAGCCAGATCAACACGCTCGCCGGCAAGCGCATCGTGTTGTCATATGCACAGCACAAGTTCATCCCGACCAACTGCTTTGGCGAGACCGAGTACTTTGTCACGGCCGCCCGGGCGCTTGACGAACAGCCCGCGTCTCCGGCGCCCGTCAACGTCGCGCCACCCCTCGCTCCGAATGCTCCGGCCACACCGCCGGTCGACGCCCCCACGACCAAGTCGCCATTGAGTGCGGGTTACTAAACGAATCGGCGCGCCGGCAGGGCTGACTTTCGAGCGGTCGAAACAAACCACCGCCCGTCTTTCGTAGCGACGCCCTCGACCCGGGAAAACAAGCGATGATCCGTTATGACTACGTCCGGACCCGGCGCGAGGACGTCAAACCGATCCCCGCAAGCTCGGTCGGACTCACCCGCATTTTCATCAAGGCCTTCACCCGCCTCAATGTCTGGGGCTACAAGCTGAGCCGGGGCAGGCTGTTCAACACCTTCCCGGGAGGCTTCCCGATCTGCATCGTGACCACGACCGGCGCCCGATCGGTCAGGAAGCGCGCCGTGGCCCTCATCCACCTGCCGCTCGGCGAAGACAAGCTGCTTGTCGCATCCCAGGGCGGCATGGATACGCATCCGGTCTGGTACTACAACGTCAAGGCCCATCCCGAACTGGAAATCATGTTCGGTCCCGAGAGCCATCGCTACCGGGCACGCCAAGTGAGCGACGACGAGAAACGCGAACTCTGGCCGCATCTGTTGAGGCTCTATCCCGAATTCGACGAATATCAGGCGCGAACCGACCGCAATATTCCCGTGTTCCGCTGCGAGCGGCTCGTTGTTGGGCCATTCTGCTCTCGAGTATGATGAACTAATAATATTGCTGGAGCCATAATATTGGACGCCCAACTGCTTCCCGAGATAATCCTCGACACGATGGGGGACGTGGCGGTCGTGCTCGATCGCGAAGGACGAATTGTCATTTTTAACCAAGCAGCCACGGTTCTCACGGGCTACAGTTTCAGGGAACTGGAAAACAAATACATCTGGGATTACCTGATTCCGACGGAGCGGCACTCTGATGTGCGCGGTGTATTTGACGACCTGATGCATGACCGCCTCATCGGAACCTACCAGAACGAGTGGGTCATGAAGGACGGCAGCCGTCTCCTGTTGGATTGGCGAAATACCGTGCTGCGGAATGCTGATGGTCAAGTAACTCACGTGGTCGCGCTAGGTACCGACATCACGGAAAAGAAGAGGTTCGAGGAAGAGCTTCTTCAGGCAAGACAGAATGCCGAACTGGCTGCCGCTCAGAGTCGGGCACAGGCTGCACTGCTTCAACTCTCTCTTTCCGACCTTCCCATGCAGGAATACCTGCAGACGGCACTGCAGACCATGTTGGCTAGCGTGCCGTGGCTGGCCCTGCTGCCCAAGGGTGGCATCTTCCTGACGCAGGAGCAGGGTAGAGGTCAGGCACTGGAGTTGGTCGCTCACTATAAGCTCGCCCCGCAACTGCTCACCCTATGCGCGATGGTTCAGTTCGGATACTGCCTTTGCGGTCGAGCCGCGCAGGAAAAGACGATCCAGTTCGCACACTGCATTGACCATCGCCATGACATCACCTTTGACGGCATTGCACCACACGGCCATTACAACCTGCCCATCATGCACGGTGAGCAGGTCTTGGGGGTAATCGTCTTTTACATTCCCGACGGATACCTTGAAAGTCCTGCGAAACCCGTGAACGATTGTGCGTTGGTCATGTCTGAAGGATGAC
>CAYXZX010000043.1:0-17207 GCA_964469455.1 uncultured Rhodocyclaceae bacterium
TCCAGTGCGTCTACCAATTCCGCCACCTTCGCGCAACCGAAGATTTTACCCGATATACTCGGCCGCTGCCCAACCGCTCGCCATGGATGACGAACTCCACAAGAGCCACTACGAAAACTTCCCGGTCGCCTCGCTACTGCTGCCGCGCCCACTGCGCGAACCGGTCGCGGCCATCTACGCGTTCGCCCGCAGCGCCGATGATTTCGCCGACGAAGGCAATCTCGACCCGACCACCCGGCTGGCATTGCTGGCCGGCTATCGCGCCGAGCTCGACGCCATCGAGCAGGGCCGGCCCACGGAGCATCCGGTCTTCATTCGATTGCGGCCGGTGATCGCCCGATTCGACCTGCCCCTGAAGTTGTTTCGCGACCTGCTCGATGCCTTCGCCCAGGATGTCGCCAAGACGCGCTATGCCAGCTTCGACGAACTGATGGACTACTGCCGGCGCTCGGCCGATCCCGTGGGTCGCCTGCTGCTGCATCTTTTCGGCGCCACCACGGCCGACAATCTGCAGCGTTCCGACGCCATCTGCTCGGCGCTGCAACTGATCAACCACTGGCAGGATGTCGGCATCGATATCGCCAAGCCGGTGCCGCGCATCTACCTGCCTCGAGAGGACCTCGAGCGCTTCGGCGTCACCGAGGCCGAGCTCACGCGGCGTGTCGCCACGCCTGACTTCCGCAGGTTGCTGCGATTCCAGGCGGATCGGGCGCGCGATCTCATGATGCGCGGCGCCCCGCTCGGCCGCGCGCTGACCGGCCGCATCGGCCTCGAGATACGCGCGATCGTCGCCGGTGGCCTTAGGGTGCTGGAGAAGATCGAGGCCGCCGATTACGACGTCTTCGCGGCACGGCCCGTGCTCTCCAGGCTCGACTGGCCCCGCATAATCTGGCGCGCACGATGAGCCCCGACGAATATTGCCAGCGCAAGGCGGCGGCCAGCGGCTCGAGCTTCTATTACGGTTTTCGCTTTCTCGATGCCCGCCGCCGGCGCGCGATCATGGCGCTGTACGCTTTCTGCCGCGAAGTCGACGACGCGGTGGATGAATGCAGCGACCCCGGCGTCGCCGCCATGAAACTGGCCTGGTGGCGCGGCGAAGTGGAGGCGATGTACGCCGGACACCCCACCCATCCGGTGACGTTGGCCTTGGCCGCCGTCCTGTCCGAAGTCAATCTGCCGGCCGAGCAGTTGCAGGAGATCATCGACGGCATGGAGATGGATCTCCGCCTGGCGCGCTATCCCGATTTCCGGACACTTAATCTGTATTGCTACCGCGTGGCCTCGGTCGTCGGGCTCCTCGCCGCCGAAATCTTCGGCTACACCGATCGCCGCACGCAGAAGTATGCCCACGACCTCGGCCTCGCCTTCCAGCTCACCAACATCATCCGCGATGTCGGCGACGATGCCCGGCGCGGCCGCATCTACCTGCCGCAGGACGAACTGGCGCGTTTCGGCGTGTCCGAGGCGCACATCCTGACCCGGCGCCATTCCGACCGCTTCACGGAATTGATGTGGTTCCAGGCCCAACGTGCCCGGGACACCTACGACCGGGCGCTCGGCGAACTGCCGGCCTCCGACCGCAAGGCGCAGCGGCCCGGGCTGGTGATGGCCGCCATCTACCGCGCCCTGCTCGACGAAATCGTCGAGGATGGCTGCCGCGTGCTGACCCATCGCGTGTCCCTGCCCCCCGCGCGCAAGCTGTGGCTGGCGGCCAGGGCCTGGCTGCATGGCTGAACGCGGCGCCACCGTTGCCGTCATCGGCGCCGGCTACGCCGGCATGGCGGCTGCCGTCGAACTGGCCAGCCGCGGTGTCGCATCCCATGTCTTCGAGGCTTCGCGCACGCTGGGGGGCCGTGCTCGCGGCGTGGAAATCGACGGCCTGACCCTCGACAATGGCGCGCACATCCTCGTCGGCGCCTATCAGGAGACACTGCGGCTGATGGGTCGGGTCGGCGCGCCGGCCGACGGGCTGCAACGACAGGCCCTGCAACTGGAATTTCCCGGCCAATTCCGCCTGCGCGCGCCAAACCTGCCGGCGCCCCTGCATCTGGGCTGGGCGCTGGCGACGGCACGCGGACTGACATGGTCCGAACGGTTTGCCACGGTCCGCTTCATGCGTCGCCTGAAAGCCATGCGATTCCGGCTGCCCGTCGACAGCAGCGTCGCCGAACTGCTCGAAGACCAGCCCGACCGCGCCCGCCGCTTCCTTTGGGAACCGCTGTGCCTCGCCGCGCTCAACACCCCGCCGGCGGAAGCATCCGCGCAGGTGTTCGTCCATGTGCTGCGCGACAGCCTCGCGGCTCATCGCGACGCGAGCGACCTGCTGTTGCCGAGGCACGATCTGTCGGCATTGTTTCCCGAACCCGCCGCGCGCTGGATCGAAACTCACGGCGGCGAGGTCCGGCGCGGCCAGCGCATCGGCCAGATACATCGGCGCGACGATCGCTACTACCTAGACGCGCACGGGCCTTACGACCAGGTCATCGTTGCAGTCGCGCCCCAGCACGTCGCGCCGCTCATCGGCGGCTTGCCACGCCTGACTTTCGTTACAGAAGCGCTGGCCGCCTTCCGCTGGCAGCCGATTGTCACCTGCTACCTGCGCTACCCTGCCGACGTTCGCCTGCCGGCGCCGATGATCGGCGTCGACCGGGGAACCGCGCAATGGCTGTTCGATCGCGGCGCACTGTGTGACCAGCCCGGCGTGATCGCCGCCGTCATCAGCGGCCATGGCCGGCACGAAGGCCTCGAAGCCGATGCCCTGGCGGCGGCGATCGACGGCGACATCCGGCGCCTTCTGCCGGATCTCCCGTCACCGAGTTGGCACCGCGTCATCGCCGAAAAGCGCGCCACCTTCGCCTGCACACCGGGCATCAAACGACCATGGGTGGAAACACCGCTGCCCGGCTTGCTGCTGGCTGGCGACTACATTGACGGCGACTATCCCGCAACGCTCGAAGGCGCGGTCAGGAGCGGCGTCTCGGCGGCGCTAGCCGCCTATTGCCGGTTCGGCCAGCCGGCCGGCCACCAGCCTTAGCCGGCGGCCGCAGCGCGCCGCCAGCGTTTCGTCGTGCGTGACCAGCACCAGGGTCGTGCCGGCCTCACGGTTCATCGCGAACATCAGGTCGATGATTTCGTTGCCGGTGGCAGCGTCGAGGTTGCCGGTCGGCTCGTCGGCCAGCAGCAGTTTCGGTTGCACGGCGAACGCCCGCGCCAGGGCGACGCGCTGCTGCTCGCCGCCGGACAACTGCCGCGGATAGTGGGCAAGGCGCTCCGCCAGGCCGACCCGCGCCAGCATCGCCCGCGCCTGTTCGCCGCTGTCGCCTCGCGCCATCAATTCAAGGGGCAAGGCCGCGTTCTCGAGCGCGGTAAGGGCCGGCAACAACTGAAACGACTGGAAGACGAAACCGAGCAGGCGGCCGCGCAATTCGGCGCGCGCATCCTCGTCCAGCGCCGAGATCTCCGCGCCGTCGAGGCGTACCCGGCCGCGACTGGGCGTATCAAGCCCGGCGAGCAGGGCAAGCAGCGTCGACTTCCCCGAGCCCGACGCGCCGACGATGGCGATCGCCTCGCCCGCCGTCACGGTGAACGAAATCTCGTGCAGAATCGTCAGCGCGCCGCCGTTGCCCGCCGTCGGCACGTCCTTGCCCAGGTTCTCGACTTCAATGATCGCCATGCTGAAACGCCTGTTGCCCCTGATTGTCTTCGCCCTGCCGATGAGCGCATCGGCCGTATCATCCGTGCTCGTCTTCGGCGACAGCCTGTCGGCCGGCTACGGCATCGCCATTCAGCAGAGTTGGCCCGCGTTGCTGGCGAAGCGCCTCGAGGATAACCGTCCGCCGTGGTCGGTGTCCAACGCCAGCATCAGCGGTGAAACCACCGCCGGCGGCCGGGCGCGCTTCAAGGAGGCACTCGACCGCGTGCAGCCCGCCGTGGTGGTACTGGCGCTGGGTGCCAACGACGGCCTGCGCGGCCTGTCACCGGCCCAGATGCGCGACAACCTGCTCGCCATGATCCGCGCCGCCAAGGATCGCAAGGCCCGCGTGCTGCTGGTCGGCATGAAACTGCCGCCCAATTATGGACCGGACTACGTTCGCCAGTTCGAGCAGGGATTTGCGCGCGTCGCCAGCGAAGAGAAAGTGCCGCTGCTGCCTTTCCTGCTCGCGCCCATCGCTACCGATGCGACGGCCTTCCAGCCCGATGGCCTGCACCCGAACGCGGCCGCGCAGCCCCGGCTGCTCGAGCACGTCTGGAGCGCGCTGCAGCCCTTGCTCAAGTGAAAGTCAGCCGCGGAGACACGCCACCCGCCGCGGCGAACCGTCCGATCACCGCTGCCCGCTCGAAACCGTCGCCGCGAAACGCCGCCAGCACTTCCTCGACGCTCGCCGGCGCGCAAGCCACCAGCAATCCGCCGCTGGTCTGCGGATCCGTGACCATCTTGTTCTGCCATTCCGGGCAAGCCGCCGGCAGATCGACATCCTTGCCGTAGCTCTCCCAGTTGCGCGTCGACGCCCCGGTGGCGATACCCGCGCGCACGTGCGTCACGGCTTCTTCGATCATCGGCAGGGCCGCCAGTTCGACGCTCGCGGACGCGCGCGAACCACGACAGATCTCCAGCAGATGCCCGGCCAGCCCGAAACCGGTGACATCGGTAATGGCGTGCACGCCGGGCAATTCCGCCAGCCGCGCCCCGGTGACGTTCAACCGCGCCGTCCAGCGGACCATCTCGCCGTAGCCGGCATCCGACAGCACACCTTTCTTCAGCGCCGCCGAAAGGATGCCGATACCGAGCGGCTTGCTCAGGATCAGCACATCGCCGTCGCGCGCGCCCTTGTTGGCCTTGATCTGATCCGGACGCACGATGCCAATGCCGACCAGACCGTAAATCGGCTCGGGAGAATCGATGGAATGCCCGCCGGCGATGGGAATGCCGGCCTCGGCGCACACCGAAGCGCCGCCTTCGAGAATCGCGTGAATCACGTCCTCCGGGAGCTTGGCGATCGGCATGCCAACCACCGCCAGCGCAAAGATCGGCCGGCCGCCCATGGCATAGACATCGGACAGCGCATTGGCGGCGGCGATCCGGCCGAAGTCGCGCGGATCGTCCACGATGGGCATGAAGAAGTCAGTGGTGGCAATGACCGCCTGCGCGTCGTTCAGGCGATAGACGGCTGCGTCGTCGGCGGTTTCGATCCCCACAAGGAGATCGGCCGGCAACGTCTTCAGGGGCGATTCGGCGATAATGCGCGACAACACGGCCGACGCAATCTTGCAGCCTCAACCGCCGCCGTGACTGAACTGGGTAAGCTTGATTTTTTCCATGGGAGTTGCCGTGTCGGAGCGCGCGCCTGTCGCACCTGAGCGCCACGCCAAAGGGGTTGCCACACTATCACAACTGGCCGGCTTCGACGCGGTCATCGACGCCCGCTCGCCCGCCGAATATGCCGACGACCATCTGCCTGGCGCCATCAGTTGCCCGGCCCTGTCCGACGAGGAACGCGCACGGGTCGGAACGCTCTACAAGCAGGTGTCGGCCTTCGAGGCCAAGAAGATCGGCGCGGCCCTGGTGGCCAGAAACATCGCCCGCCACATCGAGGAACGTTTTCTCGACCATCCGAAGGACTGGCGGCCGCTGGTCTATTGCTGGCGCGGCGGCAAGCGCAGCGGCGCCTTCACCCATGTGCTGCGCGAGATCGGCTGGGACGCCCATCGGCTCGAGGGCGGCTACAAGGCCTGGCGCAAGCAGATCGTCGCCGAACTTGCCGAGTTGCCGGCCAGGTTTTCCTTCCGCGTGATATCCGGCGCCACCGGCAGCGCCAAGAGCCGCATCCTCGAAGCGCTGGCAACCGAGGGCGCACAGATCCTCCACCTCGAGGAACTTGCCGCCCACAAGGGCTCGGTGCTCGGCAACCTGCCGAACGAGCGGCAACCGTCTCAAAAAACTTTCGAAACCCGCCTGCACACGGCCTTGTCGTCGCTTGATCCCACGCAGACCATCTATGTCGAGGCCGAGAGCCGGCGCATCGGTGCCCTGCAAGTGCCCGATAGCCTGATCGCCGCCATCCGCGCCGCGCCCTGCATACGCATCGATGCCACGGCGCACGCGCGCGTGGAGTTCCTGCTGCGCGACTACGCCTACTTCCTCGAGGACCCGCGCTGGCTCTCGGAGAAACTAGGCCACTTGCGTGGCCTGCAGAGCAATGAAACGCTGGCGCGCTGGCTCAGGCTGGTGGAAACAAGCCAATTTCGTGCGTTGGTCGGTGAATTGCTCGAGCGTCACTACGATCCGCTGTACCAGCGCTCGCAGACCAGGAACTACCGCGATTACGGCGATGCCCCCGCCTTCGCCACCGACGATCTTTCGCCCGACGGCATCAGCCGGTTGGCCAAGAGCATCCTGGCAGCCTGACCTCGCGCCGGCGGCAGACGCAGATGCGCTGGATGACAGCTGGCCAGGGGCTGACAACCTCGCCCTGCTCGAAGGCAACGACGGTGAAACGCTTGTGCATCAGGTCAAGCAGTTCGCCCGGCCGTAGTAGGAACTGGGGATTGGCAGGCTTGCCGAACCGTTCGTTGCCAATCATGAACGTTTCATAGATCAGCGTTCCACCTTCCGCGAGACAGGCCATGAGGTGGGGCATCAACGGACGCCAGAGGTAGTTGGTAACCACGATGCCCTCGAACTGGCGGCCAAAATAGGGCCATGGACCACCCTCCAGATCGGCGACGCGCGTGTCGATGCCAGGCAAGCCGGCGATCCGCGACAGCTGACTTTCGTCCCGGTCCACCGCTTCGATCCGGAAACCGAGTTCCGCAAGGTATTTGGCATGACGTCCAGACCCGCAGGCGAGATCCAGAACATCGCCGCCGGCGGGAATCAGGCCGGCGAAACGACGTACCCATGGCGACGGCGCCGTACCGGCCGACTGTGGCGACTGATCGATCATGCCCTTGATTTTCGCCGATTTTCTGCCGTAATAGCTAGGCAAGTGGAACGGCGGTGCTATATTGGCCTTAATTATTGCTGCAGCGCAATAACACTCAGCGCACACCATCATGAACAACGAGCGTCACTATCTGACTCCCCTGCTGGAACCCCAGTCCATCGCCATCGTCGGCGCGTCCGAAACCGCCGGTGCCATCGGCGAAACTCTGGCCCGCAACATCCTCGACACCAACTTTCCCGGCAAGGTCTTCTTCGTCAATCCCAAGCACGACACGGTTTTCGGCCACAAGAGCTACGACAGCGTCGAAAGCATTCCCCAGCGGCTCGACCTGGCGGTGATCTGCACCAAGGCGGAAAAGGTGCCCGACATCATCGACGCCTGCGGCCGCGCGGGCACCAAGGCCGCGATCGTGGTTTCCGGCGGTTTCTCGGAAGTCGGGGGCCGTGGCATTGCCCTCGAACGCGCCACGATCGAGAACGCCAAGCGCCACCGCATCCGCCTGCTCGGTCCCAATTGCCTGGGCATCATGCGACCGTCGGCCGGCATCAACCTGACCTTCGCCCACGCCAGTGCCAATCCTGGCACGATCGGCCTGATTTCCCAGTCCGGAGCATTGTGCACCGCCATTCTCGATTGGGCGCTGCCGAACAAGGTGGGATTTTCCTCGGTCGTGTCACTCGGGGCTGAAGGCGATGTCGATTTCGGCGAGATACTGGAATACATGGTCGCCGACCCGAAAACACAGAACATTTTCCTCTACATCGAAGGCATCAAGAATGCCCGGCGCTTCATGAGCGCGTTGCGCGCCGCCGCGCGCTGCAAGCCGGTCCTGCTGATCAAGGTCGGCAAGCACCCGTGTGGGGAGCGCGCGGCCCGCTCGCATTCCGGCGCATCGGTGGGTGCCGACGATGTGTTCGACGCAGCGCTGCGTCGTGCCGGCGTCGTCCGGCTTGGCACGGTGGGCCAGATGTATGCCGCCGCCTCCGCGTTGTTCTCGCATTTCCGTCCGCGCGGCAATCGCCTGGCCATTGTCACGAATGGTGGCGGTCCCGGCGTCATGGCCGCCGATCACTGCTGCGACATCGGCATCCCGCTGGCCAAGCTGTCCGAGGCAACACTGGCCAGACTGAATGCCGCGCTGCCGCCCAATTGGTCCAAAGGCAATCCGATCGACCTGCTCGGCGACGCCGATCCCGCCCGCTACGAAATCGCGTTGCGAGCCTGCCTGGACGACGACAACGTCGACGGCGTCATGGCCATCCTGACGCCCCAAGCCATGACCGATCCGACGCAGGCGGCACGCAAGATGATCGAGATCGCCCGGACCACCGACAAGCCGGTCGTGACGTGCTGGATGGGCGAGGAGCAGGTACGCGAAGCCCGGATGCTGTTCAAGGGCGCCGGCATCCCGACGTTCCGCACCCCGGAGCCGGCAGTCGAACTGTTCTCGCACATTTCCAACTATTACCGCAACCAGCGCCTGCTGATGGAAACGCCCGCTTCCATCGCCGACCACGTGCCGCCGCGCCTCGAATCAGCCAAGCTGGTCATCGAGACCGCGCTGCAGGAAGGCCGCAAGGTGCTCAACGAGATGGAGTCGAAGGCGTTGCTCGCCGCATTTCGCATCCCCATCGCCCAGACCGTGGTCGCCCGCTCGCCTTCGGAAGCCATGGTGCTGGCCGAAGAAATCGGCCTGCCCGTGGTCATGAAGATCGATTCGCCGCAGATCGTCCACAAGTCGGACTCCGGCGGCGTGCGCCTAAACCTCAACTCGCTCGCCGCGGTGCGCGATGCCTACAAGGAGATGGTCGATGAGGTACGCAAGAACCGGCCTGACGCCATCATTCATGGCGTCGCCATCGAGCCGATGATCCAGAAGGCCAATGGCCGCGAGTTGATGGTCGGGATGATGCGCGACCAGATCTTCGGCCCGACCATCCTGTTCGGACCTGGAGGATCCGGCGTCGAGTCGACCGGCACGGACCGCGCCGTGGCGCTACCACCGCTCAACAACTTCCTCGTCGCCGACATGCTCGCATCGACGCGTACCTCGGCCAAGCTCGGTGCCTTCCGCAACATGCCGCCGGTCAACATGGAAGCGCTCGAAGCAGTTCTGCTGCGCGTTTCCGAAATGGTCTGCGAGTTGCCGTGGATCGCGCAGCTCGACATCAATCCACTGATTGTCGACGAGAACGGCGCGGTGGCGGTCGATGCCAGCATCTCGATCGAGCATCTGCCGCTTACGGCAGGGCGCTACGACCACATGGCGATCCACCCCTATCCGTCGCAGCTGACGGTGAAGTACCAGACCAAGGACGGCCAGACGGTCACAATCCGGCCCATCAAGCCGGAGGATGGCGACCTCGAGCAGGAATTCGTCAAGAACCTGTCGCCGGAAACCAAGTATTTCCGCTTCATGAACACCATCCGCGAACTGTCCCAGGCGCAGTTGATCCGACTGACGCAGATCGACTACGACCGCGAGATGGCATTCGTCGCCCTGATCAACGAAAACGGCCGGGACAAGGAAATCGGCGTCGCGCGCTATGCCACCAACCCGGACGGCGAATCGTGCGAGTTCGCCGTTGTCGCCGCCGACGAATGGCAAGGCAAGGGGGTGGCACGCAAGCTGATGGGTGTACTTATCGAGGCGGCGCGTGCGCGCGGCCTCAAATACATGAACGGCGACTTCCTGTCCGAGAACACGCGGATGATCCGATTCGTCACCGCCCTCGGCTTCATCCTTTCCGCCCACCCGGAGGACGCCGGTCTCAAGCGAGGCGTGCTGGCACTCGACTGAGGACTCTCTCCCGCAAAGGCAGTGGCTGTCATGGCAATCGCCGGATCGGTACCCATTGGCGGCGAAGCAGTTGGTCGTTGCGCTCATCCTGTGTCACGCGGCGCGTTGTGGCGGGCAGGCGCGCTGACAAGTCGGCCAGGTCGACAAGTTCCGCCGTGGGAGCCTCATCGTCGGCCAGCGGACGAGCCAGGCCCTGCCAGCGCATGAAGACATACCCTTCCGCGAAGCCGGCGGGATCCAGCCAGTTGGCCACCCCAGGATCGGTCAGGCTTATGACGAAACGCAAATAGCCGTCGGCATCGATAACCGCCTGCGCGGATGTCAGGCTGACTTGATGATCGACGTAGTTCGGCGTAACGAACCACGGATCGCCAAGCTGAATACCCTGGTAACGTGCATCGCTCTTCCTAACCTTGATGAGCAAGGCCTGGTCGGAGCGCAATCGATAGCGCGCCATCACCGACTGTTGGCCGCCCAAGCCGCCAGTGCCCGTGTCGCTCGCACGTGGCGGAAGCAGGCGATTCTCGGGCAAGCGCTGAATCATGGGCAGATAGCCCTCGTTCCAGGTGCGCTCAGAGGCCTGCAGGTAATCGGCGGCAGTTCGCCAAGGAACACTGGAATCAAGGCGCGGTGCTTCCCGGTCGAGTCGCTCGATCGACAACGTCGTAGGCGTTTGCTGTTCCCAGTCGGAGAAGGTCTGCCGTGCCAGCAGCGCGCGCGTTCCCGCCGGCAGGGGTACCCACCGATCCGCTTGGCGCGCGCCGCCCAGAAGCAGTTCGAACGACTCTCCGGGCTTGATCCCCATCGCGTCCAGATCAATGACGGATAGATTGCGACCAAGGCCCACGTTGGGATAGGTGTCCAGGGTTTGCAGGGTGAGCATGACGTGACTACCACGACGCCCGCGAATTCGATACCGACCCTGGTCCGTCACCAGGGCCGTACTGTAAAGATTGTCCGGATTGTAGAGTCCGGCGCGACCATCGATGCCCTCGCTGCGATGGAAGTAGGGCTTGTCCAGATGCCGCGACTGCTCGAAGACCGCCAGCGCACTGGCCACCAGCCCTTCGGCGTAGCGCATCGTGGCATTGGCTCCGGCAGCCTTGGCGACAGGGTTGGCCGCCAGCGAAGCCTCCAGCGCAAGCACTGCCTGAGCCAGCGTTACCTCAGCCCCCTGGACCGGAGGCCCGCCGACGGCCAGGGCAACCACAAGAAATACGCGAATCAATGAACGGCAGAAATCTTGGCAATTGCACATCGATAGTCTCCTCGCGAAACGGCCAGCCGCTCGCAGTATCGTCGGCGCCTGGACGGAATGAATGTACGTACCCACGGTATCATAGCGACATGAATGAACCCGTTCCAACGATCGCCGCCCCTCCCTGCCTCGGCATTCCACGCCAGGGCACCTTCGATGCCCCGGCATTCGAGAAGGCGATCACAGACCTGCTGGCGGCCTGCGGCATCGCCGGCGACACCGTCCATACGGGCAAGACGGCCCAGCGCGTGCGCGAGCTATGGCAGAAGAGGCTGCTCGGCGGCTATGAGATTGACCCGGCGGCGGCGCTGGGCGAGGGCTTCGAAGACGAGCGCCAGGACATGGTCGTCATTCGCGGCATCGCCATCCACGGTATCTGCCCACATCATCTTGTGCCCTTCCGCGGTGTCGCCCATGTTGGTTATCTCCCGGGGGGGCGACTGCACGGTTTTGGTCGTATTGCCCGGCTGGTGGACGCCATCGGCCATCGATTCACATATCAGGAGTGGATGACTCGCGATATCGCCGACGCATTAATCAACCTTGGCAAGGCACGCGGCGGCGCCTGCGTGATACAGGCCGAGCAGCTCTGTCTGCTACTTGGCGAGGACCGGCGCGGGGATGAGCGGGTGGTCACCCAGGCCTTCAGCGGCGAATTCGCCGCATCGGAACAGCTGCGGCGCGAATTCCTTCGTGCCATCGCCTGAATGCCTGAGTCCAGTCGCGACAAGCTGATTTCGGCCATAATAGAATTCCGGTTTGCACTTATAGACGTCCGCCATGCCCATCTACACCTTCGGCGACAAGAAGCCGCGTTTTGCCGACCCCGTCTGGATTGCCCCCAATGCCGTGGTGCTTGGCGACGTCAATCTTGGCCGCAACGTCAGCATCTGGTGGAATGTCACCCTGCGCGGCGACAACGATCCAATCACCATCGGCGACGAGACGAACATTCAGGATGGATCCGTGTTGCACACGGACGAGGGCGTACCGTTGACGATAGGCATCGGGGTCACCGTCGGTCACATGGCCATGCTGCACGGTTGCACGATCGGCGATTACAGCCTGATCGGCATGGGCGCGATCCTGCTGAACAACTGCGTCATCGGGCGGGAGTGCCTGATCGGCGCCGGTAGCCTCATTCCCGAGGGCAAGGTGATACCCGACCGCTCCCTGGTTATCGGTTCTCCCGGAAGGATCATCCGCCAGCTAAGCGACGTGGACATCGCCGACCTTCACACCAACGCCAGCAACTACGTGGCGGCCTGGCAGGAGTGTCAGCAAAAGCTGCATCCGCTCGTCTGAAGCCAGGCTGACAACCCGACCCCAGGGCGAATCAGTTCAGAAGAAATGAAGCGGGGCAGGCATCACGCCGCCCCGCTTTTCCGCGATTCCTGCTCGCGCGTCTGGCTATGCTACCACTTGTAGTTAACCGATAGCCCGTACGTGCGCGGCTCCGTCCACGCAGCAATTCGGTAATAGCCGCCGACGTCGATATGCGACATCTCCCTCTTGACGTTGGTAGCGTTGCGCACCCAGAGCGAGACGTCCGCCATGCCCGGTCCGCCGACCGGAATACCTGACAGCAACAAGCGGCCATTGACATAGCCGGTCGAGGGCATCTTGGACTCGGCAGCGGAATTGCCGACCGCCGAGTTGGCCGCCGTCGCCGACTTCTGGCCAGCATAATTGTAGAACTCGTCGGTGTAGACGTAATCAACGATGCCACGCAACGTGCCCCAGCGGGTCTTCGCCAAACGCCCATCCAGGTTGATGGCCAGCTGGTTCTTGGGTGCGTAGCCAATCTCGCTGTTCGACGCGGCATCGACCAGCGCCCCCGTCTGGGTAAATTGCATGAAACGCTTGAACTCAGAGTCGAGGTAACCATAACTGAGTTGTGCGCGCCAACCGTCCGCGATCTGGAAGGCTGCCTCGATTTCCAGGCCCTGCGTCCTGGCCTTGCCGGCATTCACTATGACTGGCGAAGTTCCGGCGGGCGGCAATTGCGACACATGCCAGTCGTTGACATCGGTGCGGAAGACAGCAACATTGACCTGCGCCTTGCCGCCCAGCAGCGTGGACTTGAAACCCGCTTCGTAGCTCGTCGACTTCTCCGGGCTATACGGCTTCAAAGCCTGACCCACCGTCTGAGCCTCAAGCGGGAAGCCGCCACTCTTGAAGCCACGCGCCACTCGGCCATAGACGTTTAGTGCGTCGTTGACCTTGTAGGCTAGTGCCAACACTGGCGTGCTGGCAGAGAAGGTTTCTTTCGCACCATTCGGCGTGAACCCAGCTTGATAACACGGCACAGGCACACCCGTGGCACAGACGACAGAGGTCGAAGCCGGCATGGCGTAGCTGGAATTCGTATTGATCCTCCAAAGATTGCCGCGCTTCTCCTCACGCGTATAGCGCATGCCCAGCGTGGCGGTCAACGCGGATGTCACCTTGTAGTCGACCTGTCCATAGACCGCTTTCGCATCGGTCTGGACCCGATACCAAGGCTGCCGATAGCTGATCGGCGCGATCGACGGAGGAGTAAACGTGTAGAACGCGCCATTCTGGAATGTGCGGGTGTCGCCATCGTCCTCGAACAGGTAAGCACCCAGGACGTAGTTCATACTCGCAGTATTGCCAATCCATTGGAGCTCGTGCGATGTGGTCTCGTAATGCGTGTCCTTGCCTGCATTGAAAATCGGTACCGGCGTGCCATCGAGGTCCGTGCTGTCCCGGTAGCGCATCTTGCGCTTGGCGCCGATGTACTTGAGCGTATTGCTCGAATTGATCTCGTAGGTCGCCGTCAGCGCATGGCCGTCAATATCCAGCGTGTTGAAATATGAGCGTCCGGGATCGCTTGTCACCGTCGAGGGATAGGCGCCACTGGCGTAAGGAGCGATCAGCGAGGCGAGGGAGGGTAGCCGCCTCGTGGCGCTGATAGGCACGCCATTCTGGAAATAGTTATAGGGAGTTGAATAGGCCGGCGCGGTGTACAGGGCGCCGTACCCAGTCGAGGCGAGCAGCGCCATCGCTGTTGGCCTCTCGTCGATGTTGGTCTTGTCGTACGCATAGTCGATCTTGAAGCTCGGCGAGACATCCAGTCCAAGCGCCACGCGACCGCTCTGCCGGTCACGGTTGTTCCATGTCGGGCCGGTCGCATTGCCTACCGTTCCATGCCGCTTTTCATCGCGAAGCGCGAAGGACGCGCGCAGGATGCCCATCCGCGGCAAGTCCATGGAAGCCTTGACGACTTGGCGGCTGTAATTGCCGATTTCAAAGCCGACATTGCCGGAGAACTCGCCCGACGGCTTGCGCGAAATCATGTTGATGGCACCACCCTCGGTATTGCGCCCGAACAGCGTGCCCTGGGGCCCGCGAAGCACTTCAATGCGCTCCATGTCGATGACGTCGAACAGCGCGCCCTGGTTCTTGCCGACAAAGATGCCATCGACGTAGATGCCGACGGACGGATCCGCCCAGATCGCCGGCTGGCCAGTGTTCATGCCTCGAATCGCCGTTGCCGCGATCAGCCCGCTGCCCGGCGCCTGCGTCACCGTGACGTTCGGCGCCAGCGCGTTAAGATCCTTGGCGCCATCGATGCCGCGCACCTCGAGTTGGCCGCCACTGATCGCCGAAATCGAGATCGGCACATCCTGCAGCTTCTCCTTCCGTTTTTGCGCGGTGACGATGACTTCCTCGATTTTTTCCTGCGCCAGAGCATTGCCTGCATACACCGACGCGATCAGGACCGGTAGCACGCGCAGGACGAATCCACCTTCGTTCTTTCTCATCCCTATTCCTCTCTAGACAACCATGAATGTTCGGCGGGTACACGACACGCCGTTGCGCATCTTCCCCACTATGCGAATTTGTGAACTTACTCGGCCCTAGCCGGAGGAAATCGTCTATTTGGATGTCGTGTTGCGAAAATACAACAAAGTAGTGCAATGCTGATCGCGAACCAGCCTTAATCGCGGGTCGTCACTTCTGCGGAATCTGCACAAAGATTTCGCCGTCCTTGATCAGGCCGAGTTCGAAGCGGGCGCGCTCCTCGATAGCATCGAAACCGGTCTTGAGGTCGCGTACTTCCGCATCTAGGCCCGCGTTGCGGCTTTCCAGCTTCTGATTGACCTCGCGCTGGCCCGCCAGCTGCCGGTCCATGTCCCAGACCCGCAACCAACCGCCCTTGCCCAGCCAGAGCGGGTACTGGAGCAGCACGATGAGTGCCACCAGTACCCACGTCGGCCAGCGCATGAACGGAGGAATTACTTGCGCAGGTTGTAGAAGGTCGACAGCCCCGGATAGCTGACTGCGTCGCCGAGATCTTCCTCGATGCGCAGCAGCTGGTTGTACTTGGCGATGCGGTCCGAACGCGACAGCGAGCCGGTCTTGATCTGGCCGGCATTGAGGCCGACGGCGATGTCGGCGATGGTCGAATCCTCGGTTTCGCCGGAGCGATGCGAGATGACGTTCGTCCAGCCGGCGCGCTTGGCCATCTCCACCGCCGCGAAGGTCTCGGTCAGCGTGCCGATCTGGTTGATCTTGATCAGGATGGCGTTGGCGACGCCCTTCTGGATACCTTCGCGAAGAATGCGGGGATTGGTGACGAACAGGTCGTCGCCGACGATCTGCACACCCTTGCCGAGCTTGTCGTTGAGCAGCTTCCAGCCATCCCAGTCGCCCTCGGCCATGCCGTCCTCGATGCTGATGATGGGGTACTTGCCAGCCAGCGTCGCCAGGTAGTCGGCGAACGCGGCAGAGGTCAGTTCCATCTTCTCGGAAGCGAGGATGTACTTGCCGTCCTTGTAGAACTCGGAGCTCGCGCAGTCCAGGCCGAGCACCACGTCCTGACCAGGCGTATAGCCGGCGGCCTCGATGGCCTTGAGGATCAGTTCGATCGCCTCGTCGTTGCCCGACACGTTGGGCGCGAAACCGCCCTCGTCACCGACCGTTGTCGGGTAGCCCTTCTTGTCGACCAGCTTCTTCAGGTTGTGGAACACCTCGGCGCCGCAGCGCAGCGCCTCGCGGAAAGTCTGGGCGCCGACCGGCAGGATCATGAATTCCTGGATGTCGAGATTGTTGTTGGCATGCGCGCCGCCATTGATGACGTTCATCATCGGCACTGGCATCTGCATTGGGCCCGAGCCGCCGAAGTAGCGGTAGAGCGGCAGGCCGGCTTCCTCCGCCGCCGCCTTGGCCGTCGCCATCGACACCGCGAGGATGGCGTTGGCGCCGAGGCGCGACTTGTTGTCCGTGCCGTCGAGTTCGATCAGGCTCTTGTCGATGAAAGCCTGCTCCTCGGCGTCGAGGCCGATGATGGCCTCGGAAATCTCGGTATTGACGTTCTCGACGGCGCGCTGCACGCCCTTGCCGAGGTAGCGGTCCTTGTCGCCGTCGCGCAGCTCGATGGCTTCGCGCGAACCCGTAGACGCGCCCGAGGGCACGGCGGCGCGCCCCATGACGCCGGATTCGAGCAGGACGTCGGCTTCGACGGTGGGATTGCCGCGGGAATCGAGAATCTCGCGGGCGACGACATCAACGATGGCACTCATGATCTGTCCTATCTGTAATCAGAAACATCCACTCAACAGCCGCGACGCTTGGTCACGGCATCCAGTTCCTTCAGGGTTTCCAGCAATTCTTTCATCATAGCCAGTGGCCAGGAGTTCGTCCCGTCGGAAAGCGCGCAAGCCGGATCCGGATGCGTTTCCATGAACAAGCCGGCCACGCCGACGGCCGTTGCCGCGCGCGCCAGCACCGGCACGAATTCGCGCTGGCCGCCGGAACTCGTGCCCTGGCCGCCGGGCAATTGCACCGAGTGCGTGGCGTCGAACACTACCGGGCAGCCGGTTTCGCGCATGATCGCCAGCGAGCGCATGTCGGATACGAGGTTGTTGTAGCCGAAGGAAACGCCGCGCTCGCAGACCATGATCGTGTCTGCACCACCGTTTGCCTCCTTCGCCTTGGCCACCACCTGCTTCATGTCGCCCGGCGCGAGAAACTGCCCCTTCTTGATGTTCACCGGCTTGCCGGCGGCCGCGACCGCCTGGATGAAGTCGGTCTGCCGGCAGAGGAAGGCCGGCGTCTGCAATACGTCCACAACGCCCGCCACTGCCGCAACCTCATCGTCGGCATGCACATCGGTGAGCACCGGCACGCCGATCTGCTTCCTCACCTCGGCCAGGATGGCGAGGCCCTCGTCGATGCC